>JABJKO010000118.1 GCA_018660305.1 Rhodospirillaceae bacterium | reverse complement strand
GTTCTCGGCACCCGCGCTGAGCCGCGCCCGTCCACGGCCCCCGCCGTTCTCGAAAAAAAGCAGGAGACGTCGGCGCTGCCGTTGCCGACCGGCGCGCTCTCGCCAAAAAAGAAAGAGCCCGCCGCGCCGCCCAGCCAGTTCCAGCAATATCTCGCCGCCGCCGAAACCGGTGACGGCAACGCCCAGTCGCAGGTCGCCTATATGTATGCCACGGGGCTTGGCGTGCGGCGCAATCTGATCGAGGCTCATAAATGGGCCAATTTGTCGGCGGCCCGTCTCGCGCCCGGCAACGTGCGCGACGCCAGTATCGCCAACCGAAACGCTGCGGCGTCCAAGATGTCACCCGGTGATATCCTCAAGGCGCAGCAGCGGGCCCGCGACTGGATGGAGGCGTTTCAAAAAAGGCAACGGCAGTGAAGGTATTCCCTGAATAACCGAAATGCATGACCGTGCTATAGAGTTTGCGTTCAATCGATGAGATAATCCCCCGAAATCTGAATCAGAGGGGACGTGTCATGAAAACAGCACCGGATGGCGGCGAAGCCATCGTAGAAGCATTCCGTAAGCTCGAAGTCGATTACATCCTGTCGTCACCGGGAACCGAATGGGCGCCGGTCTGGGAGGCCATGGCCAACCAGATGGAGGAGGGCAAGAACGGTCCCCGCCTTCTCGATTGCTGGCACGAAACCCTGGCTGTCGATATCGCGGCCGGTTACACGTTGGCGACCGGGCGCATGCAGGGTGTCTTGCTGCATGCTGGATCAGGGCTGCTGCAGGGCGCCATGGGTATACACGCGGCCTGGGTCGCGAGCGTACCAATGGTCGTTATTTCAGGTGAAACGACGACCTATGGCGAACAGCCGGGCTTCGATCCCGGTGCGCAGTGGATCAACAATCTCAGTATCCCCGGCAGCACCACGCGTCTCGTGGAACCGGTGTGCAAATTCGCCTCCCATTCAGGCGGCCGCTTCACAGTCTATGAAAGCGTGATCCGGTCCGGTGAAATGGCGCAGCGCACGCCCCAGGGGCCGACCTATCTGAGTGTCACCACCGAGACGCTGATGGAGGAATGGACACCGCCCGCCAATGGCGGTCGCACGGTTCCAACGGCACCGCGTACGCTGACCGCACCGGAGGATATAGAAAAGCTCGCTGCCCAGATCGCTCGCGCCAAGAACCCGGTGGTCTATACGGAAAGCGCCGGGCGTGAATCTGAATCGTTCCATGCGCTTGTCGCCCTATGTGAAGAACTGGCCCTGCCCCTTATCGAAAAGCCGGGCTCCAGTTTCGCCAATTTCCCGAAGGACCACGCGCTTCATCAGGGCCATAACATAAAGGATTATTGGGAGTCTGATCTCGTCATCGTGGTGCGCGTCCGCGCGCCGTGGTATCCGCCCAGTGACCGGCCGCCCAATGCTGTCATCGCCGTGATCGACGAAAATCCGCATAACGAAGCGATGACGTATCAGAGCCTGCAGGCCGACATGTATCTGGAAGGCGAACTCGCCCAGACACTGCGTGACCTGACCGAGGCGGTAAAAGGCAAGGGCATCGATCAGGCCGCCATCGCGGCCAGACGGGAAACCCTTGCGGTGTCGCACGATGCGCTGGTTGCAGATAAGAAGGCACAACGGGAAGAGGCGAGAGCCAAGACACCCATCGATCCCCTGTGGCTTTGCGAGGCGCTAAACAACGTCATGCCGGACGGCACCATCTATATCGACGAAGTCACCACCCATACCGGTATGCTGCGCCAGCATCTGGACTGGAACCAGCCGCAGAGCCTGTTTACCCGCCAGGGCGGACTTGGCCAGGGTCTTGGCCTGTCCCTGGGGGTCAAGCTTGCCAAGCCGGACCGGCCGGTGGTCACCCTGATCGGTGACGGGGCGTTCCTGTATAACCCGGCCCTCGGTGCGCTCGGTGCGGCACGCGATTTCAGCCTGCCGACCCTGACCGTCATCTTCAACAACAAGAAGTATGCGGCCATGCAGGGCATGCATCTGCAGATGTATCCCGACGGAACGGCGGTCGATACCGACACTTACCACGGCACGCACATCAACGCGCCGGACTTCGGTAAGGTCGCTGAAGCCTTTGGCGCCTATGGCGAACAGGTAACCGATCCCGAAGATCTGGAGGCGGCCCTTAAGCGCGGTCTCCAGGCAACCAGGGAAGGCAAATCCGCGATTCTCGACGTCATCGTGGGATAGCGCACGCGGTTGCGGTAAAGCAGCGCCGATGATCAGTTCGGTCAAGGCAGTAGTTGAACAGCTGGGCCGGGACCGGCTCGATGGGCTGCCGTTGAGTGACGCCGACCGTATGCTGAAAGTGCCTGGCACTGTGAACAGTGCGGTTGGCTACGATATTCAATTCCAGCTTGCTGCCTGGCTCACAGCGCACGGTCAGGGCGCACTCGCCGGCTACAAGATCGGAGCCACGGCAAAGGGTATGCAGGAGGCCTTGGGCGTGCCGGGGCCAGTCTATGGCCACGTCCTGTCGGGAAATGTACTGACGCCGGGGGCCTCCTTTTCCTGTAATCCCGAATGTTGCCCCGGGGTTGAATGCGAGATCGCTTTTCGTCTCGCAGAGGATCTGCGTCCTCAATCGAAACCCCATGATCGAAATTCGGTGGCGGTTGCGATCGATGCCGTCCTGCCCACCATCGAAATTGTCGAGAACCGCTATGGTAATTATCGCGCGTGCAGTCTCGCGTTGCTCACGGCGGATGATTTTTTCCACAAGGCCTGCGTCATCGGCGAACCGGTGACGGGATGGCGGGATCTCGATCTCAAATCATCGCAGGGCTGTCTTGTCAGGGATGGCGATCCGGCAGAAATCGGTGTGGGTTCGGATGTCCTGGGTGATCCCCTCAACGTCGTGGTCTGGCTCGCCAATAAGCTCGCGGAGCGCGGGGAAGGTCTGAAGGCAGGGCAGATCATCTCCACCGGGTCCATGACGCCGGTGCACTGGATCGATAATCTACCGGCCAGGATCGACATCAGGATCGATGGCGTGGGAACCAGCGCGGTGGTGTTGGTGGAGGCTTAGCCCTCACTTGATGGACTCTCGGTCGGACGGACTCTAAACTTTCCACTCATGGAGACGTCAGGGGAGCGGCGAGATGGCAACACAAATCGAAGAGGCCGACGACAGGGTGCTGCATGCGCGAACCGGCTGGATGGCGCGGTTTGTGGCCGGTGGCGTGCCCATAGCTGATTTCGTGGAAGTGACCAACAGCATCGCGCGCTGGGAGGATTGGTGCGCCGCCTGGTCGGCCCGTGGCGCGATCCACGAGGACATCGGGCGCGACGCGCTGGGCAGCGGTTTCGGCAAAAGCGCCGGGCTTCATTTGACCACCGCGTCGGCCTGCTATCATTTTGGCAAGTTTCTGTTTTGCGAATATCCCGACGAAATGCGCGCCGCCCATGAAAAAGCCGTGGCCTGCCGCACATTGGCGCTGCCCCATCTTGGCCCGCCCGGCGAACGGGTCGAGATCCCTTATGAGGGCAAGCATCTGGCCGCCAATCTGCGCCGGCCCGCCGGTTCAGACCGGCCACCGGTTGTCATCCTCATCCCGGGCATGGATTCCACCAAGGAGGAATTCCACAATGCCGAACAGCTTTTCCTCGACCGTGGCATGGCGACCCTGTCCCTCGACGGGCCGGGGCAGGGGGAAGGGGAATATGATTTTCCCATCCGTCACGATTACGAGGTGCCGTGCGGCGTGGTGATGGATTGGGTGGAGGCGCGCGGTGATCTGGACGGTGCCAATATGGGCCTGTCGGGCGCCAGCATGGGTGGCTATTACGTGCCCCGCGTCTGCGCCAGGGACAAACGCGTCAAGGCGGCCATTGCCAATGGCGGTGCGTTCAACGTGCTCAATAATTTCGACCAGAGGCCGCAATCCCTGAAAGAAGCCTACCGGCTGCGCACTCATTCGGAGACCGTGGCCGAGGCCCGGGAAAAGACCGCTCTGTTCGATCTGGAGGGCATTGCGCAGGACGTCACCTGCCCCCTGTTTATTATTGGCGCCAAGGCCGACCGTATCACCAGCTACAAGGATGCGGAGCGGCTGGCCAGCGAAGTCTCCGGCCCTGTCGAGCTGTTGCTTCTCGAGGGCGCGAACCATGTGGCCCATAATCGCGGCCACATGTTCAAGACCCAGGCGGCCGACTGGATGGCCGGACATCTCAGGGCGTTGTGACACCAAGCTATGTGGAGAATAGCTACCCGATGAAAAAACTACTGACCATGCTGGCGCTTCTGGTGCCGCTGGGCTGCGTAACACCTCAAGATGCGAAGCCGCCCACCATCGATCTGGAGAATCTCAGCCTGGTTTCCACGGGCCTGCTGTCGCAGGAGCTTCGGCTCCATATCAAGATCGGCAATCCCAATGATTTTGCCATCCCGCTTACCGGGCTGGCCTTCCAGTTGGAGGTCAACGGGCAACCCTTCGCCGATGGGCTGAGCAATCAATCGGTCACCGTGCCGCGGCTGAGCTATGCCACCGTGCCCGTCACCGGCAATACAAATACGTTGAGCCTGATTCGGCAGTTGATGACCCTCGGCGGTAGAGACCGCATCGATTACCGCCTGTTCGGGACTGCCTATGTCAGAAAATTGGGCCAGAACGACGCTGTTCCCTTCCAGCGAAAGGGGTCGTTGTCTCTCCTGCCCGTGGCGCGTGGCGGTGGTACACAGCCCGGAATAAGAACATTCGCGCCGCTTGCCCGTTAGGGCTCTAGACCATCGCCGATGAGAAATCTTCTACTCCGCAGCTTCGCGGGGCGGGGTCTGAATAACCGGTTCGGCGGCTGCCAGGATGTCGGCGCGGGCGCCGCTTCTGGGCGGGTAGATCCGGTCGCAATTGATGGTCATCTTGGTCTTCTTCGCCTCCGGCCCCTGCGCCCTGACCCGCCGGTCCCACCCTTCGGTATAAAGAGCGCCCCACGGCCCGAGATCCAGGCAGGTCCCATAGTGTGGAATCCTAAGCGCTAGCATCTCTTCACCCAGCAGGTCGGCGACCGCATTATGACCGGCGAACCGGCCCATGGGCCGACCGTGCTGACAGGACATTACCGATGGGTGGGTCTCATCCATCATTGCGGAGGCGATATCGCCGGCCGCGAGGACATTGTCTATACCGGCGACGCGCATGAACGGATCGACGGAGACCCGGCCCAGCGTGTCGCGCGCGACCGGCAGCAAACTGGTCAGGGGACTCGCCTGCACGCCTGCTGTCCATACAATTGTTGCCGACGGGATCCGTTCTCCGTCGGCCAGCGTGATTCCCTCCGCATCCACGGCCGTGACACTCACGCTTGTGCGGGTTTCGATGCCGAGAGACGTCAATGCCTCCATGATCGGGCCGCGGGCCTCTTCGCCCATGTCGGATCCGATATGGGGATTCTGATCAATAAGGATGACCCTGCAATCGGTGATTCCCGCCGTGGCGAATTTGGCGGGCAATTCACAGGCGGCCTCGATTCCGGTCAGGCCGGCACCAACTACAATGGCGGTGTTTCTTCCCGGCGCAGCCGGTTCTTTCCCGAGGTTTGCAATATGGGTGTTGAGACGGTCGCCTGCATCCGTCGTGTCGACGTCAAATCCATGTTCTGAAAGCCCCGGGATGTCCGGTAAATTCAACCGGCTTCCCGCGGCAAAGATCAGACGGTCATAGGAGAGCGCGTCGTCGTCGAGGATTACGCGACGACCGGAGAGATCGAGACCCGTGACCTCGGCTTCGACAAAGGCGACATCGATAGTGGCAAGGAGCGGCGCCAACGCCACCCGCACGTCGCTTAAGTCGGCCTCATAATTGCGCACCCGGATCGCGTGATAAGGGTCACGGTTGATGACCGTCACGGAGATTTCATCCGGATCGATGCGGTGTAAATCAAGGTTACGTGCCGCGGCTGCCGCGGCCCAGAACCCGGCTAATCCACCACCGATGACGATAATTTTTTTCACTGATTCTCTAATTTTTGCTCGTGACGCGCAAAATGGCGCAGTTGTGAGGGTCTATTCGCTCCACAGGCGGTCGCCCTCGACGGTGCAGCGGCGCAGCTGGCGGGTCTGTTCCTGCGGCCAGTCGGTACGGGCATGGAGACAGGCGAGATTGTCCCACATGACAAAATCGCCTTTCCGCCAGATATGTTCGTAATAATTGCTGTCGCGCTCGGTCAGATCAAACAGCGGTCCCAGGACCGCCTCGCTCTCGTCGCGGTCCATGCCCTCGATCCACATGGTGTTGAGCCGCGCGATATAGAGTGCCTTGCGGCCCGATGACGGGTTGGTGACCACCATGGGCTGACGCTGATGCAGAATATCCTCCAGATCCACATTGGGATCGACACGGCGGGTATTGCCGTAATCATAGCCCTGCATGACAAACGCATCGTCGAGCCGTGCTTTCATCTCGTCGGACATGTCGTCATAGGCGGCGTAGAGGCTGGAGAATTTTGTATGGCCGCCCTCGGTGGGGATCTCGATGCCGAACAGGAAAGAGAACCGGTGCGGCCTGGGGCGGTAACATTTATCGGAATGGAACCACATATCGCCATGGCCCAGGGCGCCCAGCGCTTCGCCCTTCTCATCCTTGCGGTCGGTGACCAGCATGAGGTTGGTCCATTTGGGACCGGGTGGCGCCTTGGTGCCGGGTGGTGGCGTCACGCGGGTGGCGATGGGCCCGAAATGGCCGGCGAAGCGGAGCTGATCATCGCCGGAAATATCCTGGTCACGGAACACCAGCATGCCATGGTCGGCCCAGGCTTGCTCAATGGCCGCCATGGTCTCGGCATCCGGTTCCCGGCGTAGATCGACACCGCTGATTTCCGCCCCGATGAGGGTATGCAGCTTCTTGATGGTGAGGGTGCCGGTGTCTTTCAGCTTCGTCGCCATGGGGTGCTCCAGGATTTCGGAAAGGCCCGCGATACTCTGGGGTCTGAGTGTAAAGGAACGTTTTTTCGCACTCAATTGCGAAAATCCGCCAAATATCAGCCGATTAAATCCAGCGTACTTTCGGGAAACAGCTCCTCTACCGAGTACTTGCGCGACGTAATGAGCTGATCGAACGCGGTCTGGGTCAGCGCTTCCAGCCCCTTGCGGTTGGGTTCGACCCCATAGGGAAACGGATCGCCATCGATCCCGTTCTCCAGCTTGACCGTCAGGGCGTCTTCCGCTGACAGATCACCCGACCGGTCGAGATTGGCGAAATAGGCATTCTTCGAGATCTTCAGCGCGTTAAACAGATCGACGGCCAGATTGGGGTATTCCGCCAACAGCTCGTCGCGCACGACGATGGAATGATTGCCCGGATAGACGCCGGTCTTGCGGTAGGATTCGAAGCCGGCTTGGTCGGCGTTGGGGATCATCAGTTCAACGTTGGGGACGGGCTTGGGCAGGGTGCCGACGGCGGCGACGATCTCGCCTTCGGCAAACAGCTCGCCCATGTCGCGGCCCATGAAATTGTAATCGGCGAAAGGCGGCAGCTTGAAACCGGCCACGTGCTCGTCATCGGTGCACACCCAATGGATCTTGCTCAGATCGACGCCGTAATCGAGGGTCAGCACCGAGCGCGCCCAGACGCCTGTCGTCACCGTATAGCCACGGACCACGCCCACCGTCTTGCCTTCGAGATCCTTGGGGGTTTTTATTCCTGCCGTGGTGTCCACATGGATCGCGCCGTGATGGAAATTCCGCGTGATAAACAGCGGTAGTGCGGTGAATTTCTGGCCATATTCCTTGGCGCAGATATAGGTGGTGAACGGCATCTCGCAGATATCGTAGGCCAGTTCCCGCACCATCTTGCGCGCCGCCACCAGGATATTGTCGTGCGCCGGATATTCCAGATCGATCTGGTCGTTGAGCGCACTCACGGTCTTCATCTGGCGCATCAGCCCGTAATCCCGGGTGGACAAATTAAGTGTCGGCATTTTTATTTCCTCTGTTCCCTCATTCGATTTCCCTATTCATACCCTGAACACGTTCTCTCGTCATGCCCGGGCGACGACCCGGGCGCGGAGGGGTCGTGTGAACATTGTATGCATTGGATAACGGTGATGTATTATCGATACTGGATCGACCGTCACCAAAAGGAGCGTGTCATGACGCCATTGCGAATGGGCCATCTGGGTTTGCATGTCCGCAACCTTGAAGAGGAAATCGAATTTCTCGAACTGCTCGGCGCCCAGGTGACCAGCATCGACACGATGGGCCGCGGGCGCATCGCCTTTGTCAGCTTCGCCGATGAATGGCACCACAATTTCGCCCTGTTCGAAGACGGCTGGCCCCTGGAGAGCGGCGATTCCCAGAAAGAAAAAAAAGGCATCGATCATATCGCCATGGCTACCGACAGCCGGGCTTCGGTCGACAAGTGGGTCGAGAAGCTCACGGCCCACGGTATCCCGTTGAAAGGCCCGCAGATCCAGGGCCCCGAAGGGGGCGGGCTGGACAATGGCAGCTCCAGCTACACCATCTTTTTCCACGATCCCAACGGTATCTGCTTTGAAATTTTCGCCGATGCCGACACGGTCACGAAATTCCGAGAAAGACAGGCGGCCCGCGAACAGGTCGCCGGCTGAGCCCGGCAGATGCCGTCACTCGAAAAACTCGCCCTCAATCAGGGCACCATCAGGCAATGGTCGCTGGAACAGGCTGTCGACGGCTTTGTCCGACATGGCGTGCCCGCGATCGGTATTTTTCGCGACAAGCTGGCTGAATGCGGTGTGGAGCGTGCCACGAAACTGGTCAAGGATGCCGGGCTGGCGGTCACCAGCATGTGCGCCGGCGGCCGGTTCGCGCCGGCCATCGGCGGGGGCTGGGCTGACATCATCGATGACAACCGCCGCGCCATCGAGGAAACACACGCCCTCGGCGCCGGCTGTCTGGTGGAGATCGGTGGTGGCCTGCCGCCCGACTCAAAAGACCTCCCCGGCGCGCGGGCCCGTATTCGCGACGGGCTGGCGGAGATATTGCCCGAGGCGAATGCCGCCGGAATCACCCTTGCCATCGAGCCGCAGCACCCCATGAGCGCATCGGACCGCGGCTGTATCTCATCGCTTTTCCAGGCCAATGAAATCTGCGACTCGCTTCTGTCCGAGCCCGGTGGCGAGACGGTGGGCATCGTGTTCGACATGTATCATCTGTGGTGGGAGCCGGGTCTCGAGGACCAGATCAAACGTGCCGCCGGCCGCATACGCCTGGTCCAGGTCTGCGACTGGCTGAACCCCACTACCGCGACCCGTTTCCAGCGCGGCATGATGGGGGACGGGGTGGTGGATATTCCCCGCCTGCGCGACGCCATCGAAGCCACCGGCTATGACGGCTTCAACGAGGTTGAGATCTTTTCGGAACATTGGTGGCAGCAGGACCCGGACGAGCTGGTCCGGATCTGCATCGAGCGCTACACAGCGTTTGTGTGAGGGGCGGTGGAAAGGTCTATAGCTGATCCGGCCAGATCCGTGAGGCGTGGTAAACGCGAATGACGTCGATCCCGTCACCGGAGATACGATAGGGCACGATAAACGGCAGGCTAGGGACAATAAGCTCCCTTGTCCCTTCGACCCGGCCGGGTCGTCCGGAATGAGGAAATCGCGGTAGCTGTTGCTCCACCAGGTGAACGATCGCCGCAACGATTTTGATCGCCGAACCGGGATCGTCCTGCGCGATGTATTGCCGGATGCTCAGAAGGTCGTCAATCGCCTCGGGCGACCATGTGAGGTTCATGTCCCGGGTTTGGGTCGTTCATTTTCCGTGCCCCAGGACTCGACCCACTCGGCGACGTCGGTATGGGGCACGCCCTTGCCGTCATCCAGCGAGCGCAGGGCCTTGTTGATGCCCTCGATCTGCCATTCCTGGACCGCGATATATTCCTTAATCGCCTCACAAGCGACGAAGGATTTGCTGCGGTTGAGCCGGTGTGCAATGGCTTCGAGCCGCTCCTTGACGGATCTGTCGACCCGGATTGTGAGGGTGGTGCTTTCAGCCATATCAGGACCTGTCTTCAATGATGTTCGTTTGTGTACATTATAACACAAACACGTCTCAGGTCATGCTTAATTTGACACGCCCTACCGCCCGGCCACCGCTTCTTCGTAATAGCTGAGATCGATGTATTTGTCGGGATCGCTAAGTTGCGTGCCCTGTGGGGCGTACTGGCTGCGCAGTTCCAGCACCATTTTTAGCCCCGGATAATCCATCTTGCAGCCGGGGATAAGCCCGGTCCTGGGGTCCATCAGCTTGCCTATGGCCGGGCCGATGGCCTGGGGCTTCATGTTGGGCATGTTGCGGGCCAGGATTTCGGCGGCTTCGTCCTTGTTGGCCGGATCCAGCACCCAGTCCAGCGTATCCAGATGCCCCTGAATGAAGGAGAGGAGCGTCGCCTTGTTGGCGGCCGCCCAGGCCCGGCTGGCGGTAAAGACCTGGCCGGGATATTCGTCGAAATCCATGGTCGTCCCCAGCACCCGGTAGCCGGCGGCCCGCGCCATGCTGGTAAAAGGCTCGATCAGCAGCGTGCCCGCATGGGTGCCCTCCTGAACAGCCTCCCAGCGGGACGGGGTGGAGCCCACCGATACCATCTCGTAATCGTCCTTTGTCAGCCCGGCATTGTCGAGCATGCGGTAAAGCGCAAAGGCGAAACCGGTGGCCAGCGCATCGAGGGCCAGGGTCTTGCCTTTGACGTCTTCATAGGTCTCGATTTCAGGGCGGACCACGAAGGCGACTTCGATCTGGGTGGCGCCCATGACCATGAACAAATCGGGCTCGCGGTCCAGCTCGACCTCGCCGGCGCCTTCCTGATAGGCCACCACATTGTCCGCCGCCGTGCAGGCCAGCTGAAACTTGCCGGCGACCAGATGCTGCGCCTGGTACATGGAGCTGGGCGTGGTTTCCAGATTGACGGAGACGCCCCGCGCTTCGTAGAGGCCCTTCTCGCTACCGGCAAAAAACGGCAGATTCCCGGTGCCGGGGAAGGAAATGAGTTCGAGGGGATCGGTCATGGTTGCCTCACTGTTCTGGTTTCCGGAATAGGCGTTCCGGTTGGTGTTCAGATCACTTTGATTCTGCGTCCTGCATGGCCTGCCACAGGGTGAGCGGCGTCAGCGGCATTTGCAGATCGCGGATGTCGTATTTTTCGCGCAGCGCATTGATAGCGGCGTTGACGATGACCGCCAGCGCCGGGGTGGTACCGCCTTCGCCGCCGGCTTTGACGCCCAGCGGGTTGGTGGGCGACGGCACTTCGTTGAGCTCGGTGGCGAAGGACGGGAAATGGTCGGCGCGCGGCATGCCGTAATCCATGAACGAGCCGCACAGGGGCTGGCCGTCCTCGTCAAACACGCATTGTTCCCACATGGCCTGGCCGACGCCCTGAACGATGCCGCCATGGGTCTGGCCGTCGACGATCAGGGGATTAATGGCCCGCCCCACATCGTCGATGGCGTTATAGCGGGTGATCTGCGGCACGCCGGTTTCCTGGTCGATTTCCATTTCGCAGACATGGCACCCGTTGGGAAAGACCGGCGTGTGCATCTCATTGTCCTGAATGACCGAGAGCCCGCCCTGTAAATCTTCCGGCAGATCGGTTCGCTGCATGGCCTGGCGCTGCAGGTCGAACAGATCGATTTGTTTGTCGGTCCCCGCCACCCGGATGCAGCCATCCACATATTCCAGATCGGGAACCGAGACTTCGAGAACTTCCTCGGCAATGCGTTTCGCGCGCTCGATGAACACATTGACCGCCTTGACGATGACGGTGCCCGCCATGCGCATGGAGCGGCCCGAATGGGAACCGCCGCCGACTTTGACGATATCGGTGTCGCCGAGGACGATCTGGACCTGGGAAATCGGCAGCCCGAGATACTCGGCGGCCACCTGGGCGAAGCTGGTCTCATGGCCCTGGCCGCTGGGCTGGGTGCCGATCACCACATCGATGCGGTTATCGTCCGGCCGGACGTGAATCTCGGCCTGCTCCACGGGCGTGCCGATGGAGGATTCCACATAGTGCGCCACCCCGCGCCCCAGCAGCTTGCCCCGTGACGCGGCCTCGCGCTTGCGGGCTTCGAACCCGTCCCAGTCGGACAGGGCGATGGCCATATCGAGGCTTTTCTCGTACTTGCCGGAATCGTAGACCATGCCCACGGCGTTCCGGTACGGCATCTCGTCCTCGCGTACTAAATTCCGGCGGCGCAGCGCGATGGGATCGAAGCCGCATTCCCTGGCGGCGGTTTCCACCATGCGCTCGATACAGAAGATGATTTCGGGCCGGCCCGAACTGCGATAGGCGTTGGTGGGCGGCGTATTGGAAAAGGTCGCCCGGCTGCGCAGATGGGCGTGCGGGATATGATAGGAGCCGGTGATGATCCCCGATCCCTTGGACAGCGGCGACAGCGACACGCATTTGGCGCCCACATTGCTGAGGTTGGACGAGCGCAGGGCCAGGAAATTGCCTTCCGAATCCAGCGCCAGCTCCATATCCACGATGAGATCACGGCCCTGATAGTCGCTCACGAAACTCTCGCTCCGTTCGCAGGTGAACTTGACGGGCCGCCCCACTTTCTTGGACGCCCACAGGACCAGCGGGAACTCCACATAGACCCGGTTGCGGGTGCCGAAATTACCACCCACGTCCAGCGCATAGACCCGGATGTTCCTGGTGTCCTCGCCCAGTACCGAGGCCATTTCGCGCTTTTGCCGGACGATGCCGCCGCTGCCGGCATAGAGCGTGTAACGGCCGCTGGCCTGATCGAAGATGCCCAGGGCCGAGCGCGGCTCCATGGGAACGCCGGTGACCCGGGCGATGTTGAAACTCATGGACACCACATGATCGGCGCCGGCGAAGGCGGTCTCGGTGGCGTCCTTGTCGCCGAACAACGTATCGACAAAGACGTTGTCTTTGATGTCGTCCCACAGCCGCGGCGCGGCGGGATCCGCGGCGGCGACTGTCGCGGCGACCGCCGGCAAGGGTTCGAATTCGATTTCGACTGCCTCGGCCGCCTCCGCCGCCTGTTCGCTCGTTTCGGCCACCACCATGGCGACCGGCTCGCCCACATAGCGGGCCTTGTCGGCGGGCAGGGGGATATGGGCGCCGATAAACTCGCCCTCGCCCACCGCTTTTCCCGGCGCGTGCAGCTTCATGTCGAAATCGGTCGAGGGGAAGGGGCTGTGCGGGATATGGCCGAGCCCGTCGGCTTCACAATCGGCGCCGGTGAAAATACCGAGGACACCCGGCATCCGGCTGGCCGCGCCGCTGTCGATGGACCGGATGGCGGCATGGGCGTAGGGGCTGCGGATCATCACCGCATGGGTCTGGTTCTCGGCACCGTGGTCGTCGCTGAATTCCCCGTTACCGGTAAGAAGCCGGTGATCCTCCTTGCGGCGGATTGGCTGGCCGATGGTTGGATCCATTATCTTCGCTCACCCCTGTGGAGACACAAACATACGCATCCGTATGGTTTTAAGGAATACCCCGTGGAACGCAAGGTCTCAGGCGCCGAATTCGGCGGTCATTGTGGCCGGATCATCGGTGATGATACCGTCGACCCCAAGGGCCAGGAGCTTCCGCGCCTTAGCGACATTGTTGACCGTCCAGACCACCAGCCGGTAGCCCTCCTGATGGATTTCTTCCACCAGGCTGGGCGTGACCGAAGAGGCGGCGCAATGCAGGCTGGCGCAATCCAATGAGCTCAGCATTTCGCGCCAGTTCGCCGGGGGCGCGTCGGTAATCAAACCGCGTGGCCAGTGAGGCGCAAGATCGCGCGCGATCTCCAGCGCCTCGACGCTGAATGACGACAGAACCAGACGGCCGTGGGACGGCCAACAGGCGGTCAGTACCGCGATGGCCCGCTCCGCCGTTCGTCGGTCCTGTCCGGGGGACGGTTTGATTTCCAGATTGAGAGCCATGCGGCGGTCCAGGATCAACGATGCCGCGGCCGCCAGTGTCGGCAGTCTCTCGCCGTCGAATTCCTTGGAAAACCAGGAGCCGGCATTCAATTGGGCAAGGGCCGGATAGGGCTGATCGATCACCGGCCCGGTTCCGTTCGTGGTCCGGTCCAGCGTGTCATCGTGCAGGATCACCGGCACCCCGTCGGCGCTGATCGCCACATCGAGCTCGACGCCGCCGGCGCCCCGGTCGGCGGCACGGGCGATGGCGGCCAGGGTGTTCTCCGGCGCCTCGATGCTGGCACCGCGATGGGCGATCAGCCGCGGCAGGGCCCAGTCAGTTTTTGCGGTTGCGGCAGGCATGCCCGGTGGCGCTCCTAATTTTTACATCTTCTATCCGTACCATGATTGTTGCAGGCCTTGCCGCCCCTTTTCCTTGCCGTGAATCAGCGAGCGGCGCAGATTGCCGCTTCAATGGCAGGGTGACCGGTCTTGTCGCAGACCTATATGGATATTCTTCTGGCGCTGACCAGCGCGCTTGTTGCGGGCAGCCTGATCGGGCTCGAACGGACCTATCATGGCCGTCCAGCCGGTTTTCGCACCCATGCGCTGGTCTGCCTGGCATCCGCCCTGCTGATGGTGGTCGCGGTCTACCAGCTTCAGTGGTTCCGCGATGCGACCCACGATATCATCCGCATCGATCCCACCCGCATGGCGCAGGGCATCATGACCGGCATCGGTTTCCTCGGCGCCGGTGTGATCTTCAAGGAAGGGCTGACCGTTCGCGGCCTGACCACAGCGGCGTCCATCTGGATCACCGCGACCCTCGGCATTCTCTATGGCATCGGGTTCTACCTGCCGGCGATTTACGGCACGCTGGCGACACTTGGTGTGCTTGCCCTGTTCCGATGGTTTGAGCGCCTGATGCCGACTCAGTATTTTTTCCGGTTCCGTATTCGTTACGCCAAGGAAGACGTCCCCGACCTGACGGTACTCCTGAGCTTCCTCAAAGAGCACGGCTTTACCGCCTCGGCCCTGAGCTACACGCTGGTTCCCGGCGGTGCCGAATTCGAATACGAAACCGTCATCCGCAGTTCGCGCAGAAAATCGGGACAACTTCTGACGATCGCCCTCCTGCAGCAATCCCAGGTACGGGAATTCAGCGTCAGTCCGAGCGGGGATTAACGAAGCACCCCAAGCGATCTGCCGGTGAATCCGTGTTCCCTCGTGTCGGGCAGGGTTTTCATCATACGGCGGACGGCATCGTCGGCGATGGAGGCGAACAGCTCCGGGTCGTTTTTAAACCGCGCGGCGCGGGCAGCGGAAAATGGCAACGATAATAGACTGAGCGGTATTCCCCCATCGCTCCGGCTGGCCCGGTGGCGGGCGGACCACAGTATCTTACCGTCGGCGATACGGGTCATGGTCAGGGTCATGGCGATGCCCCGCTGTGCCCAGAGGACGAAATAATCGTCGCTTATCTCGTGCAGCGCGATTTCCACCAGGGCCGGGCAGCGAGCCTGACGGGCGAAGACGCGGCGGTCCGAAACCACGCCCATATCAATGCCGAGGCGCGATTCCGCCCGCCGCAGCCGCACCGGGCCGATGACCCGCATCAGCCGTGTCGCCAGGTGACGCTCGACGGATTGTTCCACAATGTCACGAAAGGCGCGCGGCACCCGGGTGCGGGTTCGCAGGGCGGCGCAGTCCGGCGCGTTGGCGTAGAAACCGGACCCTAGCCGGTAGTCGACGCGGCGCTCGAGCTGTGAATCCGCTTTGCCTACCGCCCCCATTTCGCGATAGGTCGTCTGCTGGCAGCCGCTCATGGCCGTCACCAGCGTGATATACAGCAGGAGGCGCCCCGCCATGGCTAGTCGCACCCGGGGCCGGCCTGAAGCGTCACCACGCCGCCAATCGCCTGGCCGTCGACCTGGAATCCGGTCAGGCTGAGACCCGTGCGCTGTAATCGGTAGGCGGCGCGGATTTGACGGGCCCGTTGGTAGCGCTCACCGAGGAGGGTTTCCAACCCCCCTAACAGAACCGAATCGACGGACCGCGGGAACACCCGAACCGGCCGCCAATCGATCAGATCATGGCGGCGGGCGATGGTGGCGAATTGACGGTTTTCCTCTCTGATGGGCTCGCCCTGGGGCGACCGGATGAAGCCGCTATAGCGATCGCGATTGATCGCCCAATGTTGGCCCGGCGCGGTTGTCTTATCGAACAGCCTTGCGTCTTTTGTCAGGAGGGCGGGCCGCATGCCGTAGCAGCGGGTCAGCGTCCGGTAAAGCCGCTGCCGGCTGGCGGCCGATTGCGGCCAGGCGATTTCCACGGAGGGCCCTTTGCCATGCTCCAGAAGCCGCAACAGCGCTCCCCCGGTTTTGCGATGCTGCACGGCGTCGATCACCGGCCCGGCCTGTATGGGTTCGGGAGTAGGTTTTTTCACAATTACTTTTTTCGGTGCCGGGGGCGCGGGCTTTGCAACAGGGGCCGGTGTCACCGGCTTCAATGGCGTCACTTTTAGCGGTTTGACCGGAGAGGGCTTGGGTCGGGGCCGTGCTGTTTCGTCGGGTCGTTTCAGGGGCACGATGATTCGGGGTTTTGCGAGGGGTTGTGGCGGCGTTGGTGCCGGCTGCAAAACCGGCGTTGCCGGCCTGGCCGCGGGGGGCGGCGGCAGCGGCAGGCGGATGGCTAGTGCCTGGCCGGTTGGATCCGGCATGGCGGCTTTTGGTTTTGGGGTGGGCGCAACCGGTTTGGCGTTGGGCGGCGTGGTGCGCCAGTTTTGCACCATGGCCGCCGTGGCGAGGAACAGCCCGAGGATAAGCAGCGACGACACCGCCAGCGACCATCGGTCGGCGGGTTTCGCCGCGGCCACCCGGTCATCGGCTGATGGACCGGGCATAGAGCAGCTCCATTTCTTCGGCGAGGCTCAGAAGTTCCTTCCGCCGGTCCGAGGCATTCATCAGCGTGGTGCCGTCTTTGAGCTCGGGTATGGCGGCGACAGGGGTGCCTGGCGGAATGCCGTCCAGCACTTCCTGCCGTCGTTGCGCCACCGCCGCCTTAAGAGGAGCCGCTGCCGGTCTGGAGGCAACCGGCGGGACCGGTGCGGCCGGTGCGGCTTCGGCAACCCGGCTGGCCTGGGCCGGTGGTGTCGGGACAGGCCGCGGTTTTTCCTGTGTCCGCGCCGGTGCCGCCTGCTGAACCGGTTCCGGCCTGGCCTCCCGTACGGCAGGGGCGGGATCGAGGACTTTCTGGCCCTTATCGAGTGTGCGTTTCGCGTAGGCCTTTACGTCCGCGGCGGCATCGTGGACCTGACCCGCCATCTTCTGGACATCGCCACGATCGGCGGTAAACAGGAAAACCAGCGCGGCCGCGACGGCCAGATTGAATATCAGGAACTTCATGTCAGGTCCTTTCGAGAGAGTTCGCTGTCTGATGATCCGCCGTGCGGTTGCGGGCGTGTGTCACGATCAGGACACTGCGCAACAGGGCGGAGATCGGCAGACCAATCACGGTGGTCATGAAGGCAAGGCTGAAATTCGCCGTCATTTTGCGGATGACCGGCTGGATGGTTTCCGGCGTCAGTTCCTGACCGGCCAGTGTACCGATACCAAGGCTGATACCGAGTAGCGTGAAGGTCAGGGCCAGGGTGGTCACTCCGTTGGCGGCTTGCACACCGGCCTCGAACCAGACATCTGAACTGCCGTTTTGTGTCTGCAGCATCCGGACCCAACTGAAGAGCGCCAGGAACACGAGGCTGCCCAGCAGTGCGACGAACGTCCAGCCCAGCACTTCGCGGGCCCAGCCCGCAATATCGGTCACACTGCTCGAGGTCATCAGGACGGCAATGGCGAGGATCACCGCCAGCCCGCCCATCAGATAGCTGGTGGCGCGGGAGGTGCTGTCGAGCGTGCCGAGGAGGGCGCGCATCCTACCGCCTCCCGATCCGGGCGTTCATCAGGCTCTGGGTCGAGACCCCGATCTGATGGAGCCAATGATCCAGAAGCGCGCGGTTCTGTTCCACCGACGCATGCACCAGGAAGGTCAGGTCGTAGCGCTCATAGGCGGCGCGCACGGCCGGGGTGCTTTTGCCGATCAGGGTTTTGTCGCGGAGCACCATGCGCTCGAGATCAATCAGCCGGTTGCGCGACAGCTCAATCCTGGCCTGCCGTTTCTCCGGTGTCAGCTCGGCGGTGAGCAGCGAATCCAGCAGGATGGCGCGCTCCCGTTCCATGTTTTCGAGGGTTCCGGCCTGGGCCGAAAAGGACAGGCCCGCCGCCAGAACAAGCGCCGCGGCCAGGATGAAGGATTTGGTGGATTTCATGATCATCTCCTTAAATATCGGGCTTTATCGCGTGACGAAAAAATCGACGGCATCGGTGACACCGGCTTCGGCGGACTGGGTTTCCACCCCGGCGGTCTCGGTCCCGGTCACGGCTTCCGACAGGGCCAGGGCGTCGAGCGCCACCAGCTTTGCCATGAAGCCCAGGACGGATTGTTCCTGGTCGAGAACGGCGAGGGTCGCCTCATTGTTGCTGATGAGCTGGCGCACGAAATCTTCGCGCGTTATTCCGGCCTTATCCAGATCCGGCTGCTCGTTCATGGGATGGGCGTTGATGGCCTGCACCAACTGTTCGATGGCCGCCACGTTCTTGGCGTATTCGCGGGCATATTTGCTTTCGCTGGCCATGGACGACCGGAACAGCTTGGCATCCACCTTGGCGATGGAGGCCTTGAAACGGTTTTGAGCGGCCTTCTGCTTTTCGATCAGCGCGACGCGCTGCGGGGTAAGGCCGCCTTTCTTGCGTTTGATCTTGCCCAGCAACCTTTCGTATATGCGGATGCGCGTGGCCGCATGTTTGCGCCGCAGGGTCTGATGCCCGTCGACCAGATCGAGATAGGCCCGCTTTTCCGCCAGAAACTGGTGACGCAGTTCGATCTTGAGATCGCCGTCGGCACGCTCGACCGCCTCGCGCAGTTCCTCAAGCGTCTTGACCTTGAGCTTCATGCGGTCGCTTGCGTCGTTGATCGCGGCGGCCAGCGACGATCTGGCGTAATCCCGATCGATTGCCTTCTTCAGGAAGTTAGACGGCAGCTTGATCAGCTTCTCGCTGGCCCGTGGCGCCCAATTGGCGTCATCAATTGTGGTTCGGGCCGAGGCACCCGCCGCCGACAGGGAGACCGCGAGGATGGCCGCAAGGGCCAGTCCCGCCGCGGGGAAGGATGAGATTGTTTTCATCGAAGTCGCTCCTTTTCCGGCCGGGCCTATTTGTTTTTCCAGTAGAGAACGCGGCGCATTTCGCTTTTGAGATCGTCATTGATGTTGAGGGCGGAGAACTCGCCGAACGTCCAGCTTTCGCGGCGGCCGAGCAGCGCTTCCATGGTGATGACGTAGGACGAGCCGTCGGGATAATAGAAATCATGCTTGGCGAAGCGCGTTTTGAACTTGTCGAAATTCTCGCGCGCCTTTTCCACATTGCCGCCCTTGAAGAAATTCTGGATCGACAGGGCATAGGCCCGCATGCGCTCATCCAGCGCGACACCGGCGGTATCGGGTCCGAGACTGGTCTCGCATTTTTCGAGCACCTGCGCGCTGGCCATGTAAGTCCCGCCGGAGCCGGATTGCCGGGCTTTCCGGTCGAGCTCCATGCCTTCATCGCGGCATTTGCGGTATTCGCGCATGGCCGAAATCTGTTCGAAACGGGCTTGGCGATAACCGATGCCCTCAAGGGGCGCGGCGCCATAATCGCTGGAGCAGGCGGCCAGGGTCGCCATGAGCATGACCGCGGCGCCGATCCGAAGGCGGGGTGTCATCGGGGAACTGGTTTTTCGCTGTGCCGACATGGTCGATATCCTTTCGTAGTCGTCTCATTCAGGGTTATGGAAGGGCCAGGCCTGTTTTCCTGAGGTCTGTTTTTTGAGCCATCTCATGGCGTAAATTCCTGTGACAGGCGCATTACGGTCGCGCCCTGTTTCCGCGCCTCGTCGAGGAGAGGCGTCAGATCCGCCGCCGATTTCGCCCTTTGCGCGCGCCCCATCAGGCCATTGAAATGGCTTTTAGCGGCTTTGTTGGCTGCCACGGTCAGCAGGACAAATTCCTGTTTGAGCGCCGCCGAAACCGTTCGGGGCGGGCGGGCATCCAGATCCAGGGTGCCCTGTGCCGCGAGCATCTTCGCCTCATGCATGTTCCGCAGGCGGAAATGAGATCCCGTCGCCGAGGCCCGCGTGGCCATTACCCAGATCAAGGAATTGTGGTTGGCCTTATTGATGATGCGATACCGGAAATCGCACAATTCCGACGAGCGTATGGACGGCGTGGTTCCCCGGGTTTGCACGGCCCGTTCAATGGTATGTGGAACGGCGGCATCGAGATGCACGGCCGCGCAGGGCTTGTCCGCTGGCGGACGCGATTCGATGGCGATGGCCCGTAGACTATCGGCCGGGGCTGGCCGCCAGGAGGCTGGCAGGAATCGGGCGACCTGCTTTTGTGCCCTATCCAGGGGCACGGGGGCGTCAACCGAATGCCAGCCGGAGACCAGTAGCGCGAGCGACAGGGCGGCCGACGCCCCGTACAACACGGAGCGGTATGGGGGTTTGCGGTCCATGGCCGTTTGAGACCGGGCGAGCCATTTTCGCCAAGCACGCCGGCCTTTTAGGCCGATGGCGGTCAGTACATCGGAGACGTTGTCAGCGGCGACCAGCTGAATTCCGCCGACATCCGCACCGAATTGGGCCATCAGCGCCGCCCTGGCCTCGTCCACATTGCCGGTGGGAACCGCGATGGTCAGCTTGATGTTCCGGGCCAGAAGGTCGCTGAACAATGCCGAGGATTGGCGAATCTTGAGATCGATATCTGCGACGGACTCGACCTCGAGATCGCGCCGTATCTCACCGCTCACCCAGAGCGCCTGCGCGGCGCCCTCACCGGGGGCGGCAAAGATTTTTGCGTCTATCAGGGCATGGGCGGCGAACAGGCCAAGCTGCCAGCTCAGCCCGTTTGCGATGGGATGCGATATGTCCACCCGGTACGAATTGTGTCCGAAACACGCTTCGACGACACCGGTGGGGCGCCGCACGAAGGCGTCGTAATCGGCGCTGATGGGCAGGGAGATTGCCTTGCCCGCCAGGCAGACCACCGACCGGACATCGGAATCTTCGGCGGTAATCCGCTGGATGGCCGATGGGCCCTCGGTGGTCGCGATGTGGATTTCCGTCCGTTTCATCGCAGAAACACATCGGTCTTGGGATCGCACAAGGACGCCGCGAGATCCGATGTGACTTCCAGCAGCATCTGGATCACGCCGTCGGCGGGGCTTGGCAGGGGTACTTTTTTAAATCCCGCCTCGTCGTCGAGGACAAACAGCGTGGTCGGCGCCGGGTGCGAGAAATCGCCAAGGCGGATGATCAGATAGACCTGGTCCCTATCGGCGCGGGATTCGCGCAGGGTCATTTCGAAACCGGAGCCCTGCCGCGTGGTGATGGCGCCACTGCTGGCGGCGGCGCGCGAAAATTGCTGAAGGGGAGCGGTCCGGCACAGAAGCCGGTGCAAATCGGCGCGCACACGGTCGTTATGCGCCAACGCCCGTGCCAGTGCGGGGCCGGGTGTCGCGTCCGCGTCGGTGGCATAGCGGTAGATCTCATGAAAACTCACCGCTTCGGAAACCGGCTGGTCTGTCTCCCGTGTCAAACATTCCAGCGCGTCTCCGGCGATAAAAAAGGCCTCGGCAAAGCTGGCGGTATCGGCCCAAACGGGTGCTTCTTCTGTCATCGGCGATCTCCGTAGAGGATCTGGAAATGGGATTTGAAAATGCGTGCATCTGCGGCATAGCGTGCCTCCCACCCGCTGAACTCCCGTGCCAGCCGGTCGAGGCGGTCCGAGAAGCGGGTGAGCGCCGCGCGAATGGCCACCAGCGCGCCGGCGGCCTGGGCAAAGGCGTCCGCATCTTCGGAATCGCCCTCACCCGTGAATCCCTTGCGCGTGATGCGCTTGGCCGCTTTTTCACAAAGGGTCAGCAGGTCACACAAATCGGGGCAGTGGGCGAGGTTCGAGGTCAGGATCTGCCACAGGCGGTCGTCGCCGGCCGGTGGTTGCAGGCAGACGATTTCCTCCTCCGAATAATCCTCGAATAATCCGGCGAGGGGCGTCAAATCCATATCCGGCCGCAGCGCCAGCATGAGGGTGACCGCCTCGGCGTTCCGTGCCGATAAAAGGCGATGCAGGGTGGCGAGGAGAACCTGCTCGAGTCCGTCGCGGATCTGATCCAGCCGGACAGCGTATGTTGCATAGGTGTGGTTGGGCGCGTCGCCATCCCCCAGCCGGGCCAAATCATGGGGATCTTCGCCGCGGCGCAGGGCCTGGGTCATGCGGGCCTGTACGTCGCCCATCACCTGTGCCCGCAGCAGCGAGAGCGGTAGCGCGTGCGCCGCCTCGCCGGTCTCGACGATGGGCGCTATGGCACTGATGTCGGTTTGTTTGAGGAACTTGACTCTCTTGGCCGGCGATGCTGCCAGCGTATCGAGCGGTGCGCGGCGTTCGTGACCCGCCTCGAACGCCGCCTCCACAAAGGCGGCATCGATGTCGCCGGGGTCAATTTCTCCATTGGCGATGTCGGCGCCGATGGGTTTCGCATAGGCCAACGCCCGTTGTTGTGACTCCGCGTCCAGGGCTTCCCGTACCCCGACCATGAGGCGAAAGACCGACCGGAAAGACCGGAAGTCGCCTTCGACCCGTTCGTTGGCGGAGGTGCAGATCCAGAACGCCAGGACAGCCTCGTCGTCGATATGGTCGGCGCGGGGGGTATCGCCCGCCGATTGGCGCAGGAAGGAAAGGACGGCGCGAAACTTGCGTTGCGATTGGGCTGCCGGCAGGTGGGTTGCCAGATAGGCATAGAGCCGGCGGGCGAGCACGTTCGCCATGCCATTGACGTCGGATTTCTCCATGCGGGTGGCCGGCGTGGCCCGCAGCACATGGTCGATCTCGCCATAGCCCAGCGACGACAGCAGAAATTCCATGAGCGCCGACAGGAAGGGCATCCGCGAATAGGCGATACTGAATTCGCCGTCCGGATAAAGCGCCTTCACGCCATTATCGATCAGGGAAATATCGGCCGCGCCGCAATCCGTGCCGCCGAGAAAATACTGGCGGAACGATGGGGCGGTCGCGTCACCGGATTCCCAGAACAGCCGTTCAATCCCCTGGGCGCCGAAGGTCCGCTCGGCGATCACGAACAGATGGCACAGCTCATGCAGCGGGCTCGCGTAATTGCGGCAGACGATGGCCCGCACAAGCTGGCGGTGCAGCTTGGGGCTGAATTTCGGTTTCTGGTCGATGGTAATATCGGCGATGGAGCGCAGAATAGCGGCCAGTTCGCCGCTGACATGGCCACCGGCCATGCCTTCGAGAGGGGGCATGCTGTCCATATCACACCTGCCCTCGGCGCAGGGCGCGCCGGTAATGGTTGCGAAGGCGGTGGACCTTGGCGACATAGCGCGCCGTCGCCGGAATGACCCGTGCATAGGGCAGATCGCCCACCGCCGAGCCGCCATTGTAATAAGACAGCGCCAGATCGACGCGCCCGTCATAGCGGTGCAGCAGACGTTTGAGGAAATGGAGACCGAGCCTGATATTGAGCCGCGGGTTCCACAGCATGTGCGGCTCGATCCCGTATTCGTATTTAGCCGTACGCGGCATGATCTGCATCACGCCACGGGCGCCCTTGTGACTGCGGGCTCTGGGATTGAAGTTGGATTCCGCGTGGGCGATAGCCAGCGCCAGCGATATGGGAACCCGCATGCGGGTGGCCTCTTCGGCGACCAGCTTCTTGACGTCGTAGCGTGCCAGCTTGCCGGACTGATAGGCCCCGGCGCCGGTCCCGCAGCCGGTGACGAGTGCGGCGCACAGGAGGGCGGTCAGCCATAATGACGCGCGCATCGCCGACCGGCGTGTCTGATCCTTACCGGCCATGGGACCGCTCCTTCAGGGCGCGCCGCCAATTGCCGTCCAGGGTCGTGATGACAAGCTGCTTTGCCGCGAATTTCTTGCGGGCGCGAAGGGCATCCGCCATGGACAGATCCGGCGTGACCGCCAGCACCACCCGCTTGCCGGTATCGACCCGCGCCGGCTCCACCGGTTTGAGGTCGCGTCCCAGAAAACGGATGCCGTCGAAGATGACCAGGACATCCTGATCGGTCACCTTGTCGGCTGCCCCCGACGATGCCGCGTTGTTGCTGTCAGCGACCAGGGCCGTTGTTATGGAGGGGGATTGGGATTTGACGCTGGGAGCGCTTACCCCCATGGACATAGCCGTCAGAACCATGACGCTGAAAAATCCCATGGCCATCGCCAGCGCGATCTCGGTCATCGCATTTTCTTGTGTGCCGCCGGTCATCTCTTTTCTCCGGATTTGCTCAACAGGGTCATTCCGCCTATCCGTCAGTTGGTTTATGGAAAGGCCAGGGCGGTTTTGCCCTCTTCACGCACGCTAATCCGTAGATGGCGGATGAGGCGGCGGGTCATGCGGCCGGTGGCGATCTGACCGAAATCGTGCTGATAGGCGCGGATCGCCCGGCGCAGGCTCTGGTGCATGCGGCCATCAATGGGCCCGGGGTCATAGCCCAGAACAAACAACAGGCGCTGGGCATGGAGCACCGGCCGGCGGCCTTTGCGCGCCAGGCTGCCGCGCGGCACGGGCCGCAGTTTTGTGGTCAGCATTGAACGGTTGCGGGGGTGCGGCCGGGCGAGGTCGATGGATTGCGGCCGCGTGGCGGCAAAGACGATGCCGTCTTCAACGCTGAGCGCCTTATAGGAAACCACGACGGAATCCCCGGATTTGCGCAGTTTTCCGACAATCAGTATGTCGACCCGCGCATTCCGTAGCAGATCGCCCACATGGCTGTCATTGCGTTGTTCGAGTTCGCCGATGCTATCGATCTCGCGAATGATTTCGGTCAGGGTTTCGCGGGCGATAAAACGGTAGCTCGAACTCCCTTGACGGGTCAGCTCCGCCAGCAGCCTCGTATTGAACTCGCTCGCCATGGACGGAGAGACGGCCTTTCCCTTGTTCTGAAAGGGCGCTACCGCGATCCGCGGTTTGCCATAGCCACCAAGAGCCGGGATGTCTCCGACGCTGGCTGAACCGACGCCCGACAAAAGCTCATGGGCGAAGTTGCGGAAGGTTGCCCCGGTGGTGTTGAGGGCACCGTCGAGGGTGGTGGCGCGGGCGCAATCCGCGGTGAGGTTCAGCGCGACAGCGACACAGAGCGCCGCGACACCGCGCGTAAAGGCCCTATTGGCCGGCAACCAACTTAGTTGAGATCGAGTCATAGCCATTCCCCTGTTCTGGATTACCAATCACGTGGATGGACCACCGGACGGGCAGCCGGCGTGACGGTGATAACGAAAGAGTCCCCTACCCGTTGAAGGCGTGCGTTGAGCTGCAGATGGTGCAGCATTTTCTTGAGTGAAATTTCGGTCGTGTGCGTCGGGCCCGACTGGCGATAGCGATAGAGAACGCTTTCACCGGTGGTCCGGTCGCGCCGCACTTTGCTGACCCCTGGAAAGAAACTGAGATACTGCTCTATCTGCGGCACGTGACCGGGCTTGATGCCGCGAAAGGTCACGCTGTGGGGGGCGGCCTGTTTCGCGGCGGCTGCCCGCTCCGTGGCGAGGCGTGCCAGGCGTCGGTCGATCCGCGCGACCAATTCGGAAGCGAGTCGCCGCGCCTGGTCGAAGAAAATCCGGTCCTGGCAAGCCTGGGCGCAATTGGTGGCGATGCGCCGGGGTGTGCTGGCCGGCGTTTCGATGCGTCCCAGATGCCGTTTCGAAACCCCATCCCGTAGCGTCGCCGTCAGCTCGACAAAGGCGCGGGTGGTGTAGCTGCCGGTCAATCGGCGGGAATTTGTACGGAGTCGGAGTTCTATACGGCCCTGGCTGGTGAGGGATTTTTGAGACGAAGCGCCGTCGAGGACCACGTAACCGCGGTCTGTTAGCCGGTTGATGATGAGGTGGCGGGTTCTATGGGCGACCGACCCCCCGGGCGAATTTTCTGCGTCCTGCATGACCATGACCACTGGCTTTTTGTCCTGCGCTAGCGCCAATCCGGGAAAGGGCGTGGCCAGGGTCAACGCCCCTGCCAAAGCGACCCGTGTGAAATGTTGGGTCATTGCTTTTGCCCTTTCCCGGTTGAGTCTCAGGACCATCTTCGAGCGCGATGCTCAGCCGACCCGGCGCCAGCTGCCATCGGCCGCGCGGCAGGCCGTGCCGTGCAGCTTTTCTTCGAAGCCGTCGATCCATCCCCAGGTGGTAAAGTCACGGCAATAGCGGCCGTTCTCCTTCTGATAGGTCCGGGTCGGTGTAACGGTGTATTCAGAGCCGTTATCGGGATTGACCCAGGTAACCTTCTGGCCGGTCTGGGCTGTTTCCAGCACCTGATGGGCCTGCAGCCGGTCGGCCTTATCCATGGAGTCGCCCACATGGCCGCCGACGATGGCGCCGATGACGCCGCCGGTGACGATCGCGGCGATCCGGCCTCTCCCCTTTCCAATGGTGTTGCCGGTCAGGGCGCCCAGCGCCGCGCCGATCACGCTGCCGGCAACCGCCTTGTTGCCGTAGCGATAGGAAGGTTGAACCACAGTCGTGTGGCGATCATAGGTGCGACGGCTGACCTGGTGACGGTGCGAGCGTCGATGCTGCCGTTCCCAGCGCCTGTTCCGACGGTCCCACCGTTTATGCCAGCGCCTGTCCTGACGGGTCTGGCGATGGTTTGCCGGCACATAGACAATCTTCTTCACCACCTTGACGACTTTGGGGCCGTGATAGTGGTGCTTTTTCTTCCAATTCGCGTCCGCCGGGGCGGCGGCAAGCGTTGCGACAGATATTCCGATCAACGCGAAAAGGGTTTTTTTGCTGGTCTTTAACATCGTCCAATCTCCATTGGGTTTCGAGACAGTTGTGAGACGATGCGATTTAAGCAAAAGGCGGCTGAGGCAAGTCTGAACGGGCTGTTCATCTGACGTTCAGGAAAAACCGGTTGGAAACGGGCGCTTTCCTACCCACCTGAGAATTCGTTCATCGCAGGTTCAGCCTGTTTGAGGCATGATGGGACCATGAATTTGGTATCTCGACTCCGATTAACCATATTGCCGCTCGGCGGAATGCTGCTGGGGGCATGGCTGTGCCTGGCGCCCGCCATGGCGGCGGAGCCCATGGTCGTGGCCTTTAAGCTGCAGCCTGTTCAGGCGGGTGGTCAGCTGGCGCAGAACTTCCGGCGTGATCGCCGTGATCGGGGCGACCGGCGCCGGAATCAGCGCCGCAAAAAGGATTGGATTCCGCTTCGCTCGGCGCCGTCTCAGCCCGAATTCCGCGGCAATGACGCCGGGCAGCAATTTTTGCGCCAAAGGCGTAAGCAGGACCAGGACGCGGCGCGCGATGCCGTTCGCCGCGGTGAGGTCCTGGCGCTGGACAGCATTATCCGAAGCGTGCGGGATTATTGCCCCGGCACCTTTCTCGATGCCTCGCTGCAAAGACAGGGCAGCGGAATTTTTTACCGCGTAAAGATTCTGCGGCCCTCCGGCAAGCGTGTCGTCCTGGGTGTCGATGCTAGGACTGGCGCCGTGGTCGGCGGACGCTGTAGATAATAGGCTGGATACTGCTCTAGGATCGCCGAACCATGCGCATACTGGTCATTGAAGACGATCGCGATCTCAGCCGGCAGCTCGAAGCGGCGCTGAGCGAGGTCCATTACACGGTCGATGTTGCCTATGACGGCGAGGAGGGGCACTTTCTCGGCGATACCGAATCATACGACGCGGTCGTTCTCGATCTTGGCCTGCCGACCATGGATGGCGTGAGTGTGCTCAAGCGCTGGCGCGATGAAGGACGGACCATGCCGGTTCTTATCCTGACCGCCCGAGATGCCTGGTCGGAAAAAGTGGCCGGTTTCGATGCCGGTGCCGACGATTACGTGACCAAACCGTTCCGCGTCGAAGAGGTTCTCGCGCGTTTGCGGGCCCTGATCAGACGGGCCTCCGGCCATGCCTCGCCGGAACTTACCTGCGGAACCGTCGTGCTCGATACCCGTGCCGGGCGGGTTACGGTCGACGGCGCGCCGATCAAGCTGACCGCCCATGAATTTAAAGTCCTGTCCTATCTGATGCATCACCGGGACGAGGTGGTGTCGCGGACCGAGTTGACCGAACATATCTACGACCAGGATTTTGATAAGGATTCCAACACTATCGAGGTGTTTGTCGGCCGTCTGCGCAAAAAAATTCCGACCAATTTCATAGAGACGGTCCGCGGCCTCGGTTACCGTCTTGTCGAACCCGGTTGATCGGGCCATGGAACGCTAACATGCCAAGGGCGCATTCCATTGCCGTCAGGCTGATCGCCGCCGCGGCGCTCTGGGTCGTGATCATGCTGGTGGTCGGCGGGCTGCTGTTGTCGAATCTGTTCCGCGACCCGCTGGCGCAGAGTTACGAACAGCGGCTTGGCTTTCTGCTCGAAAGCCTGATCGCTGCCGTTGATTTGCAGCCCGATGGGCGCGCGCGCCAGCGGCAGGAGTTGGGGGAGCCCCGCTTCCTGCGGCAATATTCAGGCTGGTACTGGCAGGTCGGGCGCCTGAGTGACCGCGTCGTGCTCGGCCGGTCGCGCTCCATGTGGGATTTCGAGATACCGCTGCCGTCCTCCCGGATCAGCGTGCCGCGCCGATCCTATGATATGGACGGCCCGCTTGGTCAGAAGCTCCATGTCATCGAAAAACAGATCACCGAAGAAGGGGTGCCGGGCGCTTATGTATTTGCGGTGGCGGGTGATCGGGGTGAACTTGCCGCTGCCATTGCGGCCTTTAACATCACCCTTTTGTGGTCGCTGGGGGTGCTGGGTTTTGGTCTGCTGCTTGCTATTTTCCTCCAGGTTAAATTCGGTTTACTACCCTTGCAGCGCATCCGGGAAGCACTGCTAGCCGTGCGCGAGGGACGGGCCGAAAGGCTGGCCGGTAGCTTTCCCGTCGAAATCAGCCCGCTTGCCGATGAGCTGAACGGATTGCTCGATCACACCACCGACGTGCTTGGCCGGGCGCGCTCCCATGTGGGCAATCTCGCCCATGCGCTCAAGACGCCGCTGGCCGTACTGACCAATGAGGGCGACAAGCCCGGCCCCGAAACCGCCACGGTACTGCGCCAGCAAACAGCCCTTATCCGACGCCATGTGGATCACCATCTGGCGCGGGCCCGCGCCATCGGCCAGGCGCCGCTGCTGCGCGGCCAGATTCCGCTGCTCCCGGTTCTGACATCGGTGGCGCGCACCCTGGAAAAAATCCATGACGGCTATGGTATTTCCATCATTGTTCATTGTGATGAATCCCTGATTTTCAGGGGCGAACAGCATGATCTCGAAGAGATGCTGGGCAATCTGGCCGATAATGCCTGCAAGTGGGGCCATGCCCAGGTGAGCCTCCGGGCCGAGGCGGTATCGGCACCCGGAGCGGGTGGTTTGCAGATCCGCATCATTGTCGACGATGACGGGCCCGGTATTCCACCCCCCATACGGGCGGAAATCTTCGATCGCGGCAAGCGCGGCGATGAGTCAAAGCCGGGATCCGGCCTCGGTCTCGCTATCGTCCGCGATATCGCCACCCTCTATGGCGGTCACGTGGAGCTTGGCGATGTTCCCGACGGTGGCCTGCGGGCCATTCTCGTGCTGCCCGGCGCCCGTGCGCCGGCCACAGAGGAATGATGCCGGTCAGTACTGGATGCCCAACGCCTTGTCGATAACGCCGCAAATTTGCGCACCGTCATTGACGAGACACACGACGCCAAACCCCTGGGTCAGGAAGCTCAAAACGAACAGCCCCATCAAGGCGGTCTGGGTCGGTCTCGTTAAGCGAAGAAGACCGCTTTTGCCGGTGGTCTGGTCAATTCTGGTTTCGCGTTTTGCGATGCGGGATTTTACGGTGCGCCACAGCACCAGGCTGTTGGCCCAACTCAACAGCCAGGCCACCATAATGAACAGATAAAGCATCTCCGTCTGTGGCAACCAGGCAATGGTCGCCGTTGTATCCGGTAACAGCCACTGGCCCCAGCCCTGATACCCCAGGGCCAGGGTGGCGGCGCAAAGCAGCAGATTGGCGGTCAATTGCAGCGCCATGCGGCCCGAGAGTTCCCGTTGCTCCCGTCCGAGGAGCTGAAAACCGATTATTTCGTTCGGCACGAAGTACCAAACGTCTTCCCGTTTGAAAAATGCGGATGCCATGAGGCCCATCGCACCATCCCTTCATTCGATGAACGGCGTCGGGACTATCCTAGGCGCGAGGGGTTATAAAATCCTGGCGTTGGGCGTTGGAAAGGGCTGAAAATAAGCACTAATCCGGAATTCCCGAGCCCTGTCCCGGATACTTCTAGGCGACCCATGCGGCAAGGTGGAAATTATGGGCGACCACCAGCGTGTAAATGACGACACCGATGCGGGCATTCCAGATCATGCGCTGGGTGGGCAGCCAAAGAATGACAATGGCCAGCAGGAAATGGACGGTGATCTTGGGAATAAACCACCACTCTTCTAAGTGGTGCTGAACCCACAGGACGAGCGGATTGCTTTCGCGGTTGCCGGCGGCCAGCGTCACATTGGTCGAAATGACATCAAAAATGCCGATGACGACAATGAGAACGGCCAGCACCCCGGCGGTCACCATGAGGCGCTTGTCGCCGCGGCACCGCTTGCCGCGGGCGCTCACTCTTTGGAACCAGCTTGCCGTGGCCGCCGTCATGTCTCCGCCCTTCCTCATCCAGATGGCTTTCTGAGACCAATGAGGAACTCCCAATTGCGACTCTTGCCGGGCTACGACTATGAGGCGATCCGTTGAACATCCGGTAAAACTATAGGGTCAAGAAACCGCCAATAGTTAGGCTGAACGAAATGTTGCCATGGCGAAAAACCCGCGGAAACCGGTCATTCCGCGGCAGGCAGGACACTTTCGGCGGGGCGTTTGGGCGCTATCCGCCGCAGATCGACGACTTCAGCGGACGGGCTCGGCCATAGGACGCCCTGGTCGGTAAGGACGGCCCAGATATCCGGACGTTCGATCCATGCCGTCCCCAGGAGTTCATCGAGATCGCAGAAACAGGGCTGACGTCTGCCATGATAATCCACCACCGGACCGAGTTTCTCGAAATGAATTCCCAGCCCTCGCAGCATGCGCAGCAGGGCCGGCTCCATCAGGGCATATAGATGGCTTATTTGATGGGTCTGGGCCATGGCGATGGCGGCCTGCATGAGGCCAAGAGAAATCGTAGACACCACTTGTCGCGCGGTGGCGCCGAATGCCGCCCTATCCGGATCGGTCGAAATTTGCGAAATGTGGCGTTGGCGTTCGGATTTGGAAATGGCGAAGCGGGACAGCTCCGCGGTGCTATGGGCCGGAATACGATGGACGTGGGTGGCGAGAACGCCGGGGCCGCAAATCATCGGTGTGGGCAGCGGGAGACCGCTCTTTCCCCGACGGGGCAATATAAGTCTCACGGTGCCGGCCAAGGCGCTGGTGTCGCGATATATCAGCAGACCGTGCACCGATTGGGCGTCATAGAGGTCGGTTTCGAGACCATCGCGGTGGCGCGAGGCCGGCTCGAAGTCATTTTCGACGCAATAGACCTGATAGCGCAGCCGGCAGGCCTGTTCCCGTTCCCGATCCGTCGTGGCGATCCGGACCTGCACGCCCTGCAGATCGGTAAGGGCGCGGTCCTGCGGATTGGCCCCCATAGCGGACGGCTCGTCTCCCCCACACCCCGAGTTGATGTTGACGGGTGCGCGGGGTCTAAATTCAACGAGCGTTTCGCCCATTCGATACTCTCCTTTGCCTGAAGCCAAAAAAACGCTCGGCATATTCTGAGAAAGGAGATGCAAGTGGTGTGCCAAATTTGAGGCAATTGCCGGCACTTAGCCTTAATTGTCCGATGGCGGTTTTCCGCCGAAACGTAAGGGATAATGCGGTGGCCTGTGGGTGGTTCGCCGGGGAGGCGCGGGTTTGCACCGGATCACGGCCAAATTTGCCGTGTGGGACATGGTGAATTTTTCCTATAACGCTTTAATATATAATACTTTATGGCTATCCCATCGGGCGCCTTCCCATTGACGTGAGCGGACCGGGTTACCGCCGTTCAGGACATATTATCAATGGATGAAATGGACCGCCGGCGCGTCGGATACAGGTATTTTAAACCTGAACAGAATTGGATTCTGTCCGGCCCGGAAGCTAAATCCGGGACGCCCGCCAGAGACTTTCCGCCAAGGATCGCCCGCAACAGGCCCCTTGCCTATCGTCGCTGCTCGTTGCACGGTGAGCCCCATAAAAATCCCAGGGAGAGAGGGCACATGGCGATCATTATCACCGACGACGATGCGCGAAAGCATCTGTCCATGCCCGAATGCATCGAGGCCATGCAGGTCGCGTTTCGCGATTATGCTGACGGCAAGGCCAAGACCCTGCCGCGGGTGCGCTACCGGGCCGAGACGCCGGATCCCAACCGGACTTACTTCTGCAACGTTCATGTGGGCGCGGTGCCCAGCTATGGCATGGCCTGTGTCCGCGCCGGGTCCAGCTGCATCTATGATGATGGCAGCAATCCGGACCGCAAGGTGATCAGCAATCCCGAGCCGGTGAACTGGACGGTGATCATTCTTTACGACATGACCACCGCCGAGCCCCTGGCGTTCCTGCATGAATCCCATTTGAGCGGCGTGCGGGTGGGGGCCACCACGGGCGCGGCCGTGGCGGCCATGGCCCGCGAAGATGCCTCTGAGCTGGCTCTGTTTGGCACCGGCCGGCAGGCACGGGCCACCATCGACGCCATTTGCGCCGTGCGCCCCATAAAGCGCGTCCGGCTGTTCAGCCCCAATGAAGACCATTGCCGTCACTTTGCCGAGATGAAAGCCCGCGACGGGGTCGTCATCGACATCATCCGCGATCCCCGTGAGGTGATAAGAGGCGCCGATATCATCAGCTGTTCGACCAATGCCAGCCGGCCGGTGTTCGAAGGCGAGTGGCTGGAGCCGGGCCAGATGGTCGCGACAGTGGTGAATTCGGATGTGACCTTCAAACGCAACGAGGTGGATGAGACCACCTTCGCGCGGTCCACTGACGTCGTCGTGAATGATTGGGCGAGTGTCGAATCCAATGGCCAGATCGAATTGCTCGATCCCATCGAAAAGGGGCTGGTGGACCGGTCCCGTGTCTTTGAGTTGGGCGAGGTTATCGCGGGCCGCACGGATGTGCGTCAGACCGCCGATAATCTGGTGTTCTATAAAAACAATACCGGGCTTGGCATGCAGTTCGCCGCCGCCGGCGCCATCATCTACAATAAGATCAAGGATCAGAACTCCAACCGCGAAGTGCCGCGCGAGTGGCTCGCGGCCGAGGAGTACGCCCAGAGCTGAATATATCTGGAGGACAGAGAATGGGCCCGTTCGATCCGCCGGCTACCCGTGACGAGATTTTCCCCCAGTGGGACCGCAACACCCGGCCGCCTGTGCCGCTGCCGCCGGCCGGGAGCACTGACTGCCAGCTCCATATCTTCGGCGACATAAAAAAATTTCCGCCCAAACCCGATACCTATTACCAGCCGCCCGACGCGACCTTCGACGATGGCCGCGCCATGCTCCGGGTGATGGGGTTCGACCGCGTGGTGATCGTCTACCCCATGCCCTATGGCACCGATAACCGGCTCTTGATCGATACGCTGGAAAATGCGGAGGACAAGCATCAAATCCGCGCAACCTGTATCGTCGATGATAGCGTCAGCGATGCGGAGCTGGCGCGGCTCGATGCGCTGGGCGTGGTCGGGGCGCGGTTCAACATCGCCAATTACCTTGGCGAAAACTGGCACACCAAGGACTCGGTGCGGCGCTCCATGGAACGGATCCGCGAGATCGGCTGGCATGCCCGGCTGCACGTGGCGGGTTCGGATTTGCTGGACTACGCCGATCTGCTGCTCGACATCCACGATCTCACCATGGTGATCGACCATATGGGCCATCTGGATTTCGGTCTCGGACTGGAGCAGCCGGCATGCCGCTGGATCCTCGATCGGTTGAAGCACGACGACTGGTGGATGATGGTGTCCAACGGCAACCGCTGTTCATCCATGGAGACCGGCTGGGATGACGCGGTGCCGTTTGGCGCGGCCTATATAGAAGCCGCGCCCGACCGCATCATCTGGGGCTCGGACTGGCCGCACGTGCGCTGGCGCAAGCCCATGATGAACGATGCCGAAGAGGTAGAGCTGTTCTACCGCTATATCGACAGCGATCCGGCCCTCATGCAGAAAATCCTGGTGGACAACCCGGCCCGCCTGCACGGCTTCGCCTAGAGCATGATCCATTTAAGCTGCCCCAGCCCGCTCCCCCACCCGGCCACCCATCGCGAGTATCCTGTGGGTGGCCGGGTGGGGGAGCGGGCTGGGGCGATTCCACGTAAGTGGATCACGCGCTAAGCGGTTGGAAACCAGCCGCGGGTGCGGTTGGCGAAGGCGACCAGCGACAGCATCACCGGTACTTCGACCAGCACGCCGACGACGGTGGCGAGCGCCGCGCCGGAATTGAGTCCGAACAGGCTGATGGCGACGGCGACCGCCAGTTCGAAGAAGTTCGATGTGCCGATCAGCGCACAGGGGGCCGCCACATTGAACGGGATTTTCCACGCCCAGGCGGCGCCATAAGCCACAAAAAATATGCCATAGGACTGGATGATCAGCGGCGCGGCGATCAGGGCGATGAGAGAGGGCCGGTCGATGATGATCTGGCCCTGGAACCCGAACAGGAGAACGACAGTGGCGAGCAACCCGAGGACGGAGAACGGCTTGACCGCCGCCGTGAACCGGCTTACCGCCGCCTCGCCGCTTTCGCCCTTTTCCGTATGCCCGGTGAGCCATTTGCGCGTCGCCGCGCCGGCGGCCAGCGGGATAACCACGTAGAGGCCCACTGCCAACAGCAGCGTTTCCCATGGGACGACAATATCGGTGACGCCGAGAAGCAGCGCGACGATGGGCGCGAAGGCGAAAATCATGATGACGTCGTTTACCGAGACCTGGACGAGCGTATAGGTCGGGTCGCCCCGCGTAAGCTGGCTCCACACGAATACCATCGCCGTGCACGGCGCCGCTCCGAGAAGAATCAGTCCCGCGATATATTGCTGCGCATCGGCGGGCGCTATCAAATCGGCGAACAGGATCTCGAAAAACAGCACGCCGAGCGCGGCCATGGTGAATGGCTTTATCAACCAGTTCACCAGGATGGTGACGACGAGCCCCTTCGGCCGGTCCCCGATATGGCGCAGGCTGGCGAAATCGACATTGACCATCATCGGGTAGACCATCGCCCAGATGAGGATGGCGACCACCAGATTGACCGATGCATATTCGATCTTGGCGAGGACCATAAACAGATCCGGCATTACGTTGCCGAGCAAAACGCCTGCCCCAATGCACAGGGCGACCCAGACCGACAGCCATTTCTCGAAAAAACCGATGCCGGCGGGCGCTGTTTCGGCTTCGCTGAGGGCCTCATTCGTCATAGTGATTTTTCCTGATGTTGATTGGTGACAATGGGATGGGAAACCGGATCTGACCCGTGCCCGGCGGCGCCCGACCTAATCCAGTGCGGGCAGGCCTGGCTCCTTACCCTCCGGCAACTGCATGTCGAAGACACATAATATCGCTGCCGTGTTGGCATAGTTGGCCATCACAGAGACGAAATCCAACAGATGCCGCTCTCCCCACAGGGCCAGCGCACGGGCAAATGTTTCCGACGTCACTTTATGATCACCGAACATCTCGCGCCCCAGCTGGATGATCAGATATTGCTCTTCCGGCAGATCATCGATGGGTTTGCGATGGCGCACGATCTCGATCACCTCAGGTGATATACCGGCCTTAAGCGCTTCGTCCTCATGGGCACACCATTCGAACTGACTATCGAATTCACGGGCCGTTACCAGGATGGAAAGCTCGCGGTTGGCGAGGGGAATACCCGCATCCCGGCGCAGGTAAGTGTTGATGTTCTGGGTCCTCAACGCCAGTTGCGGACTATGCAGCCGAATGCCGCCGGGCCCGCGCAGCCCCACATAGGATCCGCCATCGGGATCGCAGAACCGGTCATAGAGCGCCTTGGCATCGTCATCCAACGCCTCGCGATCGGGAAACGGCAGGCGAAATCCCGAAACGGGATCGATATCACTGGGCATCATGGCAGTATCCTCCGCTGCTGAATTTGTTATGCGCCCATGGTCGTCCGGTTTGGTGACCCTGGCAACTGGTGCGGGTTGCGCTTGGCGCGTGATGCTGCATGATCGGCAGGCTTTCAATTGCCCCAAGGATATCCCATGGCCTCGCTCCCGGTTTCTGTCTGTTTCTGGAATTACGACCGCACCATGCCCCTGGTCGACGGGAAGGTTCCCCTGGAGGGGTGCGATCCGACGTACCATATTCGCCGGCCCGAGGATGCCTTTCACCGGGCGTTTTACCATGCGGAATATGACATCACCGAGCTGTCCTTCAGCCGCTTCATGGCGCGCTATGCGGAGGACGATGTGGCCTATGACATCATCCCGGTATTTCCGTCGCGCGCCTTTCGCCATGGCGCGTTCTTCGTGCGCACCGATCGCGGTATCGATGCCCCCGCCGATCTCAAGGGCAAGACGATCGGTCTCCTGGATTTCGAAATGACCGCGGCGCTGGTGGCGCGGGGTATGCTGGCCGACGATTACGGAATCATGCCCCGTGATGTCCGCTGGGTGGTCGGCCCCGTAGAGGATATCGGCAGTCACATACCGCAGGCGATCATGGATACGGTGGTCGACGGTGTTGATATCGCTGTCGCGCCGGAAGGCAAGACATTGAACGGCATGCTGGCCGACGGCGAGATCGACGGCATGATCGGGCTGTTTGAGCCGAGCTGCATGGCTCAGGGTTCCCCGGTCAAGCGGTTGTTCTCCGATTGGCGCGCTGTCGAGCAGGACTATTTCCGCCGCACCGGGATATTCCCCATCATGCACGCCGTGGCGATCCGTAAAACCCTGCTCGCCGATAATCCGTGGCTCGCCCAATCGGTGTTTGACGCGTTCTGCGCCGCCAAGGATGTGGCCATCGCCGAATTGCAAATACCTCAGGCCTGTAAGGTGACGCTGCCCTGGGTGGTGGCTGAATATGCCGATACCAAATCGGTGATGGGAGATGACATCTGGCCTTACGGATACGCCGCTAACCGGACGGTCATCGAGGCCATGGTGCGGTGGTCGCAGGCCGACGGGCTATTGTCGCGGCCGGTGACGGCGGAAGAATTGTTTGTGCCGGAATTTGTCGATGTCTAGCCCCCCGCTCAAGCTACGCTTTGCCTGCGGCGGTTATGACCGGGTCGAGGCGTTGCAGCATGGGATCATTGCGCCGGACGGGATTACGCTGGATTTCCAGGAGATCAACGCGCCGCGCCACATCTTTGACGGCATGATCGGCGAGGGGGCGTTTGATGTCTCGGAAATGTCGAGCTCCGAGTTCATCACCCGGAAACTGATGACCGATTTTCCCTTTGTCGCCATCCCGGTATTTCCGTCGCGGGCCTTTCGCCACGGCTTTATTTTCATCAACCGCCATGCCGGTATCGGGACGCCGAAGGACCTTGAAGGAAAGCTGATCGGTGTGCCGCAGCATTCCCAGACCGCCGCCGTGTGGATACGGGGCCATCTGCAAGACGAGTACGGTGTCGATCTCAGCACCCTGCGATGGCTGGAAGGATCAGTGGAGCAGGCGGGTGAGCATGCCAAGATTGAAACCACGTCGCCCCTGGTGCCGGTGGTGCTGGAGCCCAACCGGAGTGGAAAAGCCATGAGCGATTTGCTCGCCGATGGCGAAATTGATGCCATTCTGGGCTCGCGGCGGCCCGAATCCCTTGGGCGTCATCCCGATGTCATAAGACTGTTTCCCGATTACCGGCCGATCGAGCGCGATTTCTATGAGCGCACCCATATCCATCCCATCATGCATGTGGTCGCTATCCGCCATGATGTCTACGAGAAGGAACCCTGGATCGCCCAAAGCCTGTATCGCGCGTTCGATGAGTCAAAGAATTGGGCATTGGACCGGCTGCGCATCTCGGCGGCGCAGCACTGCATGCTGCCCTTTATGTTCGCTGATCTCGATGAGGTCGATGAGCTGTTTGACGGCGATCCCTGGCCCTACGGGGTCGAGCCGAACCGTCCTACCCTGGAAGCGCTGGTGCGCCACCTCGCCGAACAGAATTTCATCCGAGAGCCGGCCCCCATAGAGTCGCTGTTCGTCGGGGTGTGATCCGAAACGCTGTTACAATTACCCGGTGGCGCCCTCCGGGGCTTCCTCCCGCTCCATCCAGCGGCGATCCGGCCCGCGATACTCGTCGCTCACGATAAACTCCCGTGGGTTCTCGAGGGTCGAGCGGATTCTCTTATACAGCTCACTGGGGACGACGGGTTTGCACACGAATTCATGAATCCCTGCATTCCGGGCAGCCAGGATAATGGCTTTTTCGGCAAAATCGGAAATCATGATGATCGGCACCTTGGCATCGATCTTCTCATCCTCTGACCATCGGATCTGCCGAACGACCTCCGCACCGTTCATCCCAGGCATTTCATAATCCATCAGAACCATATGGAACTCGCAGGTCCGCAGGGCTTCCAACGCGTCCGCGCCGTCGATTGCTTCGACGACGTTTGTCAGCCGGAACGGTGCCAGCGCATTGATGATAACCGTCCGGTAGAAACGGCTGTCGTCGACGATCAGAATTTTGAACAGAGCAAGATCCTGCTCCGCATCCTGGTCCAGTGCGCCTAAATCGGCTACCGACCCGGTAATCGGTAATGCCGGCAGAGGTATTGCAATTTTGGTGGTGGTCATGCTCAAGACCTCCTATCCCTGTATCCCTGTTATCGCTTGTCCGACAGCCTTTAGATTACTGGCCGCCTGTTCATTTGTTATGGGTAGGGATTGTACGGTAAGTCCACGATTAATGCGAACATAATCAATACTAACTTATTGATAATTATATCTATTATTGAATGAAATTAATCTCGAATAAGAGAAAAATTTGACACGCCGCGGCCTGATTGGCCGGAGTCCGACGTCTCCTCTGATACAGAGAGGGCGTCCTATTCCCGGGGCGTGTCGTCGGACTCGATCTGGCAGCGGCGCAGCAGGCGGCGTTCGTCGGTGGAGAAATCGGTGCGCGCATGGGCCGAGCATAGATTGTCCCAGAGCAGGAGATCACCAGGAGTCCATTCATGCTCGTAAACATGGTCCGGCCGCTCGGCCAAATCGAACATGGTCTCCAGAATGTCTTCGCTTTCTTCTTCCGGCAGCCCGTCGATGCGCGCCGTCATCAGCCGGTCCACATAGAGCGCCTTGCGCTCCGATCTGGGATGGGTGATGCAGACCGGGTGGGTCCAGTTCTCCCGCAGATCGCCGGCCTGGCTTTTCCGGTTGGCTTTGCTGATGGTGACATAATCGTAAATGTGATTGGCGGTGCGCCCCTTGACCCTTTCCTTGATGGAGTCGGGCAGCGCGTCATAGGCCTTATACAGATTGTTGAATTTGGTGTTGCCCCCCTTGGACGGCACTTCGATGGCGTAGAGCAGGGTGCCGATATGTGGTTTCGGCTTATAGATGGTGTCGTGGTGGAACATCATCTCGCCATCGGGCAGGGTGCCGATGGGCTTGCCGTTCTCGCGTATGTTCGACACCAGCATGAATGCCGGATCGAGCTTGTCGTAATCCTCGTTGCGCCATTTCTTGGGGGCCGGCCGTTCGCCCAACCGCCCAAAACAGCTTGCGAAACGGAGCTGTTCCTCCTGCGTCATGTCCGGCTTGCGGAACAGCAGCAGGATGTTGTCGGACCAGACCTGGACCAGATCGGCGATTGTATCGTCATCGATGGGTTGCGTGACATCGAGGCCGATAATTTCAGCGCCAAGCGCGGGTGAGAGCGGTCGTGTATCGAATTTTCTGGCCATGAGTTCGGTCCCTGTCGGTCTGTTCAGACCAAGCGTAAATTTAATCGCCGCGACGTCAAGCTTTCTTCGGCTTTCCAACCGCCCCAGCCTGCGGCATGTTGGGCATAGCGAACGCAGGAGTTACGGGGGAATCACGAATTGGGAACCAGGATAAGACTAACCGCCTCTGACGGCCATGAGTTTGGCGCCTATCTCGCCGAACCCGAGGGAACGCCGCGCGGCGCATTGATCGTCGGCATGGAGATGTATGGCGTCAACGGCTACCTGACCGGGGTGTGCGATGCCTATGCCGCCGAAGGGTATCTGGCCATTGCACCGGCCCTGTTCGAGCGGTTCGAGCCCGATCTGACCCTGCCCTATGACGATGTGGGCAGCCGCAAGGGCAAGGAGCTGTCGGGTCTGATCGATCACAGCAAGACCATGCTCGACGTGGAGGCCGCCGCTTCGCGGATGCGGCCGGCCGGCAAGGTGGCGATCATGGGGTTCTGTTTTGGCGGTACGGTCACCTGGCTCGCCGCCTGCCGCTGCGATCTGGATGCCGGCATCGCCTATTACGGCTCAAACATGTGTGACTATCCGGAAGAAACCGCCCGCTGTCCGGTTATCTGCCATGTGGGCGATCTCGACACCGCCGTGCCGCCCGCCGATGTGGCGGCTTTCCAGGAAAAACACCCCGACGTTTACTGGTATGTCTATGAGGGCGTGCAGCACGGCTTCGATAACCAGACAAGGCCGGTGCGTTATGATGCCGATGCGACGACGCTGGCCCATGAGCGCAGCCTCGCGTTTCTGCGGGACAAGATCGGCTGATCAGGTGCGTCTACGTCAGTTCAAGTATCGCGGGCCTTTTTGCGCTCATACATGGCGCGATCCGCGGCAGCCAGGGCGGCTTCGGCATTCTGGTGGGCCTCCAGATCGACGATTCCATAGGCCAGCGAAACCGGAATGGTATTGCCATTGCAGGTCACCTCGAGCTTTTCCGCCAGCCGTAAGAGGATCGCCGCCTTTTCTTCCGCTGCCTTGCGGTCGGCGCGGGCCAGAATGATGCCAAACTCGTCACCGCCAAGCCGGCCCACCAGATCAGATGACCGCACATTGGCCACCAGCGCTTCGGCAACCGAAAGAAGCACCTGGTCCCCCGCCGCGTGACCGAACTGGTCGTTGATCGCCTTCATGCCGTTAAGGTCGAGATAGATCAGGCTGGCGGCATTGCCATAGCGCTCGCCATAGGCCTTTACCCGCTCAAGCTCCCGAACGAAAGCCCGCCGATTAACCACCGGGGTAAGCGGATCGCGGTCCGCGAGGTTTTCCAGTTCCTCGATACGCTGATTATTGGCCTCGATCTCCGACCGGAGATAGCCGATTTCCTCCAGCAGACGTACGATGGCGGTGCGGGCGTCGGCTGGTATGGAGTCATCGGTAAAATCAACCGCCTGTTCTCCTGACCCGGAGGTCCGGGGCGGATCGTCGTTCTTCTTGTCGGCCATCGAAATCCGGTACTGTAAAAAACCAATTTATAAACCGGCGGCGACAAGAGCCGCCCCACGGCATAGTATCACAGCCCGATAATTTTCCTAGTTTGTCCGAGGGTTGTTCGCCAGTGGCAGCAGATGCTCCGAAACGCGGTGGGCTGAGACGTGTCTTTTCCCACCGCAATTTTGCGATCTTCGCGTCGGGCAATTTTCCCTCTCAGCTTGGCGTGTGGGCACAGCGGGTGGCGCTCGGCTGGTTGGCCTGGAAATTGACGGAATCCGGCTTAATGCTTGGTTTGCTCGGGTTCGTCGATCTGATTCCCATCATTCTGTTGAGCCCTTTTTCCGGCTATATCACCGACCGGTTCGATCGGTTGGCCCTGGCCAAACTCATCATGTCGATGAATGTCGTCGTCACGACCACACTGGCGTCGCTCGCCTATCTGGATCTCCTCAATATTTATTTTCTTTTGTTGTTTGCGTTTCTGACCGGAATCGATCACGCCATGTTTCAGCCGGTTCGGAGCGTCCTCATCTCATCGCTTGTGTCGAAGGAGGACCTGGGCGCCGCTATCGCCATAAACGGATTTTCGTGGAACAGCGCCCGCTTTATCGGCCCCGCCATCGCGGGCATTGTTCTCGCCGGCGACGACGTCGTGGCCGCAGACGCCAATATCATCTTTCTGGTCAATGGGATTCTCTATGGCTGGTTTCTGATGTCGTTTTGGGTGCTGCGTTTGCCGCCTCAGCCGCCCCGCAAAATGTCAACGACCAGCATGGGCGGTGAAATCGTTGCCGGCTATCGGTACGTCTTTCGTCATCCGGTGATCGGGCCGCTGCTCGCCATCCTCGCCTGCGCGTCGTTCCTGACCCGACCCGTCGTCGAACTCCTGCCGGGTATCGCAGAGGGTGTCTTTGATCAGGGGGCGCATGGGCTTGCCTGGCTGACCTCCGCCATGGGTCTGGGCGCCATGGCGTCGGGTTTCTGGATCGCGCAGCGCGGACGGATCGAAGGCATGCCGCGCATCACCGCCAATACTTTGCTCAGCGGTGTCTTCGTCCTGATCCTGTTTTCTTGGACTGACCATTTCGCGGTCGCGGTGCTGTGCATGGCGGCCATCGGTTTTCAGTATTCGCTCTATGCCACCTGTATCCAGACCATGGTCCAGTCGGTCGCCGAGGAACATATGCGGGGCCGCGTGCTGGCACTCTATGGAGTGACCTGGATCGGGTTTGCCGCGTTCGGCTCGCTGGTGATGGGGGCATTGTCCGAGTGGTTTGGGCTGCGGGTTCCCATCGGAGCCGGGGGAGTCTTGTGTGTGCTGGTCTGGCTGTGGGCGTCGCGGGTGCAAGTTCGCGTCGCCGCCGAACTGGATGCGGCGGGCATCAAATAAGCGGCAAAAGAAAACCGGCGCCTGCTAGTGCATTTTCCACTCACGTGGAATCGCTCCAGCCCGCTCCACCACCCCGACCTACGGCGCCAGCGAGCCCCGCACATGATCGATCAGCGTCCGTGGATCTCCCGGAACATGGTCGCCGCGCCAGGCCACGTAGCCGTCGGGCCGGACCAGAACCAGTTTCCGTTCATAGAGTGCCACGATTTTCGTATCGTCCAGTGACGTAACCGTAAGCGGCACGCCCCGTTGATGGGCGGCCCCTACCAGATCGCTGACATCCGGCGGATTTTCGCCAAGGCGCAACAGGGCAAAGCCGTGTCCGAACAGATCCAGAATCGAACCGCCGTCGGGTAGAGCGGCGTGCGGCGCCCGCGCCCCGGGGCGGGTCGAGGGGACGTAATCCTTGACGGTGTCCGCTGGAGGTGCCGTTTCGTCGCCGACGCAAATTGGCGAGTCTTCGAGGACATGACCGAGGGCGATGCCATGGCCCCGATGCTGGCTTGTGTTGTCGGCGACGATTTGATCGCCCAGACCCTGCCGGATTTTCTCCCCTTCCGGGGTCGGGTCGCACAATGCATCGGCGGTAGCATAGGACCGCCGTTTGAAATTGGCCGTCGCCTCCGCCACGTTGCGCGCCGCCACCGGCCGCCGGTCCGTCTGGTAGGAATCGAGCAGCCCGTCGCCGCCCCAGCCCCTGAGCATGGCGGCGATCTTCCACCCCAGATCGACCACATCGCCGAGGCCGGTATTCATGCCATAACCGCCGGTGGGGGTGTTCTGATGGGCGCAGTCGCCGGCCAGGAATACGCGGCCATATTTGTAGCGGTCCGCCACCATCTCGCGCCGCGTCCAGCCGGCCACATTCAAAAGCTCATAATCGAAGTCGGTTCCCACCACGCGCCGGACCACATCATCGGTATCGATGGTGGCTGGATCGGTATAGGTCTCCGACCCGTGCAGGGTGATGCGCCACAGCTCCCTGCCGTCCAGCGGGATCAGGGTGGCCCAGACCCCGCCGGCATCGAGCATGAAATTCAGAGCACTCTTGCCCTTGTCGTGATGCGCCCACAGTTCCGGCATGCGGAAAAAGATGCTGATGGGATAGCCGAACGCGCCTTCGTCGCCCAACTCGATGCCCAACCCCTTGCGGATGGGGCTGCGCCCGCCGCAGCAGGCGATGAGATACTGTGCTCGAATGGTTTCTTCTGTGTCGGTCGCAAGGTCGCGCACGATCGCCGTGACGCCCTGGTCATCCCGGGTGAAGGAGTCGAAGCGGCAGCGGTGACGCAGGGTGACTCCGTCCAGGGTTCCTGCATGGGCCCGGAGCACCGGATCGAAAAACAGCTGGTTGCAGCGTTGCGGCCTCTCCGGGCTCACGTCCAGACTGCCCGTGCCGCCATGGGATGCACGGTCGAACCGCGCCAGTTCGTAGCCCGCCAGGCTGGTGAGATAGAGAGCCGTATGGGGAAAATCCGGTGGGATGCCTACCGCGCGGACGTCGTCGGCAATACCCCAGCGCCGGCAGAACTCCATGCTGCGCACATCGATGGTGTTGGCCCGGGGGAAATCAGTGGTGCCGTCACCCTGCTCCACCAGAAGGCACTCCGTACCCTGAAAGCCGAGCTCGATGGCCATGGCCAAACCCACCGGCCCGCCGCCCACGATGAGGACAGGGATATCTGTCATGGCTGTTTCGCCTAGTAAGGGGTAACGCAGGATTGTGCGGGCAGTTTATACCCGCGTTCCGAATGGCGAAAAGGGCAGGGCGGCGTTAACCCGCCTCAGCCAGCCGTGCCACCAACCGTCTTGCGATGGCACCGACCACGCGGCGGCGGTACCACGGCTTTACCGTTGTCGTCAGCATGGGTTTGGACTGGGTACGGACCATCTCGCGAATGTCATCCAGCGCGTCGTCGTCCAGTTTTGTGCCGGTGTATTTTTCCAGCCCCTTGATCCAGCCGGGGTGCGGATTGACGCCGGTGGTCGCGATACGCAGTTCGTCCACCGTGCCGTCTGTCTGCTTGAGCCAGACGGCGGCGCCGGCCAGCGGAAAATCGATGGAGCCGCGCACCCGGGCTTTCTCATAGGCGCTGGGCACACCGGCTTCCGATTTCTTCAGATGAACCGAGACCACAAGTTCGCCCGGCGCGAGCGTCAGATGATCCATGCCGTCATTCTTGTACAGATCACCCAGCTTCATGGTGCGCCGCCCGTCCGGGCCTACCACATCAATCTCTGCATCAAAGACCAGCATGGTGGGGGCCACATCGCCGGAGAAGGCCGCGAAACAGCGCTTGCCGCCGGGGGCCACATGACAGATCGAACCGCGTTCTTTCAGGCAGTAATCGTTGGATTGCCGCCACCATTCGGACTGGTTGTAGAACAGGCAGCGTGTGTCGAGACAGAGATTGCCGCCCAGCGTGCCGTATTTCTGATGGGTCGGCCCGGCAACAGCGGCAGCGCCCTCGGCCACTGCAGCGAAATCCTTTTGGATGCGGGCATCATTGGCGATCACGTCCAGCGTCACCCCGGCACCGATGTGGAGCCCGTCGGCATCCTTACTGATGGATTTCATTTCCTCGATGGCGGATAGATCCACCAGCGCCTTGGGCTGTTCGATGCCGCGCCGCACATTGACGATCATATCGGTGCCGCCGGCCACGTAGCGCGCATCATCGGAGTCGGTGCGCAGCCTGACGGCCTCTTCCACATCCGTTGGCCGGTGCAGCTTAAAATTCGGCATATACTCCATTACGCCGATGCTCCTTCTTTGGGCTTAGAGGCTTTACGGTCGTCGCTTTCTTTTTTCTCGAGAATTTCCATCAGCCGGTCCGGCGTGATGGGCAGATCCACTACCCGCACATCGAGCGCATCGGCCAGTGCATTTGTGAGCGCCGGCAGGAACCCGGCCAGCGACGCTTCGCCGGCCTCCTTGGCGCCGAACGGCCCGTGCGGATCGTTGGATTCCACGATATGAGCTTCGATGGGGGGTGATTCCATGATGGTCGGCACCCGGTAATCCAGCATGGAGTTGGTGATCCCGAGCCCGTTATGGAACCGGGTTTCCTCGGTCATGGCCTGACCCATCCCCATCCACACCGAGCCTTCGATCTGGCCTTCCACCGACAGCGGGTTGAGCGCCTTGCCGCAATCATGGGCAACCCAGACCTTGTCGATCTTGATCTCGGCGGTGTCGGGATCGACGGTGACTTCCACCACCTGGGCGGCGTAAGAAAAAGCCATGCTGCCGCCGATGGCGGCGCCACGATATTTCTTGCCGCCCCAGCTTTCCGGGATGGTATCGAAATTGCCCCGCGCCGTGATGGTGCCGGTGCCTTCAAGGGCGGCGATCACCACCTCATCGAACGTAAGCCCGGGATCCTGCTGTCCCGCGCGGTACAATTCGCCCAGACATTCGATGTCGGCCGGATCGACTTCCAGTTTCCTTGCCGCCGCTTCGGTGAGGATCGCCTTCAGATTGGTCGCCGCGTCGATGGCGGCGTTGCCCACCATGTAGGTGACCCGCGACGAATAGGCGCCGTTGTCCTTGGGGGTGATGGCGCTGTCACCGGCGATGATGCGGATGCGGGTCATGTCGATACCGAGGACCTCGGCGACGCATTGGGTCAGGATGGTGGACGAGCCCTGACCGATTTCCGGCGCGCCGGTGAGGATGGTCAGACAGCCATCGAAATCGAGCTTGATGTTGACGGTCGCATGGGGCTCGCCGGTCCAGTTCACCGGCTTGGAGGCACCACTGACATAGTGCGAACAGGCGATGCCAAGGCCCTTGTTGGGACCGAGCTTGCCCTTGCGTTTCTTCCAGCCGCTGGCCTTCTCGACGATATCGAGGCATTCGGGCAGGCCGTATGAATTCACCATCAGATCGTTGAGGGTGAAGGTGGGTGCCTTGAGCAGATTGGCGCGCCGCACTTCAAAGGGATCGAGCCCCAGATCGCGCGCCATTTCATCCATCAGTGATTCGAAGGCAAACCGCACATTGACCGTGCCGTGACCACGGAACGCGCCGCAGGGCGGTGTGTTGGTCAGCACCCGGTAGCCGTTATAGCGGGCGTTCTGAATGTCATAGAGCGCGAAGATCATGGAGCCGGAATAGAGGATGGTCACCGTGCCATAACCGGCATAGGCGCCGCCGCGCTGGGTGGTGGTGGTCTCTACCGCCGTGATACGGCCGTCCTTGTTCATGCCCATCTTCAGGGTGGTTTTTTGCTCAGGCCGGCCGCGATGGGTGATGAAGGTCTCTTCCCGGCTGGCGACGATGCGCACGGTGCCGCTGGCCTTGCGCGCCAGGGCACCGGCGATAAGTTCGAAATGCAGCGCTTCCGTGCGGCAGCCGAACCCGCCGCCGATATGGGGCTTGATCACCCGTATTTTTGACTTGGGCATGCCCAGCGTCTGCTCGAGCATCAGATGCACGTAATACGGCACCTGGGTGGATGGCTTGACGGTCAGCCGGTCGCGCAGCGCGTCATAATAGGCGATGGCGGCATGGGGTTCGGTCTGGACCTGGCATACCTCGGCGCAATCATAGGTCCCTTCGCGCACCAGATCGGACTCGTCGAAGGCCTTGTCCACTTCGCCGAGATCGTAATCAACATGGCGCTCCACATTGTTGGGGCGTTTTTCATGAAGTGGCGTGGCACCTTCGGCCCTGGCGTCTTCGGCGGTGAAATAGGCCGGCAGCTCTTCATAGACCACCTCAATCAGATCGAGGGCCTTCTGGGCGGTTTCCACATCGATTGCGGCCACGGCGGCCACCGCCTCGCCGCGATAACGCGCCCGGTCGCGGGCAATGGGCCACTCGGTCCGCGCGATGGGCAGCACGCCGAACTGGCCGGCAAAATCATGGCCGGTGACCACCGCTTCCACACCGGGAAGCGCCTCGGCGGCGGAAATATCGATGCTCAGGATCTCGGCATGGGCCAGCGGGCTGCGCAGGATGCGCCCCACCAGCGCGTCCTTCTCGACAAAGTCGGCGGCATATTGCGCCTTGCCGGACACTTTTTCCGGGCCGTCCACCAGCGGCATGGGCACACCGATGGATTTGACCGGCTCGACATTCTCCGGCTTCACGGGAGTGTTCTCGTTCATCGGCTGGTCTCCTTGGCGGACAGTTCGTCCGCTGCCTGCTGGACCGATTCGATGATCTTGATGTAACCGGTACAGCGGCAGATATTGGCGGCCATGCCGTGACGAATTTGGGCTTCCGACGGATTGTTGTTCTCCCGCAGCAGCCCTTCCGCGGCCATGATCATGCCGGGAGTGCAGAACCCGCACTGGGCGCCGAGCTTCTCATGAAAGCCACGCTGGATGGCCGACAGGCGGCCGTTGGAGTCCAGTGACTCGATGGTCTCTATGGAAGTCCCATGGCAGGTGCCGGCGAGCGTCAGGCAGGCATGGCGCGGTTGGCCATCCACCAGGACCGTGCAGCAGCCGCATTCGCCGCCATCGCAGCCGATCTTGGTCCCGGTCAGCCCCACAATTTCCCGCAGATAATCCACCAGCAGCATATTGTCGGGCACCGCATCCTCGCGGTCACGCCCGTTAAGCGTCAGGGAAACAAAGGATTTCATCGGATTTCAGCCCAATTTCGCGGATTGGATAAATGCTTTGATAGCAAATAATTGGGTAATCAACAATATAAATGTAAGGGTATTGGGGATGACAGGGGAGAGCGTACCGGCTTGCGTAGAGCGGCGATAAGAGCGCCATATGGGGCTGTTGATTGAGAACGGGCGGGGATCTGGATGCCGGAAGACAGCGAAAATACCCGTGAAACAACGGGCGCCATCACCTTCGGCGCGGCGTTTCGCGTCTGGCTTCGAATTGCGCTGCTGAGTTTCGGCGGGCCGGCGGGACAGATCGCGCTCATGCACCGGGTGCTGGTGGATGAAAAGAAATGGATCAGTGAGAGCCGTTTTTTGCACGCGCTGAATTACTGCATGCTGCTGCCCGGCCCGGAGGCGCAGCAGCTTGCCACCTATGTGGGGTGGTTGTTCCACAGGACATGGGGCGGGCTGGTTGCCGGCATCCTGTTTATCCTGCCCGGCGCCATCGTCATTCTGGCCCTCAGCATTCTCTATGCCGGGTTCAACGATCTCACCATCGTCCAGGCGGTGTTCTTCGGCATCAAGGCTGCTGTGCTCGCCGTGGTGGTCGAGGCGGTGCTGCGCATCGGCAGGCGGGCGCTGACCAACAACGTGATGTATGGCATCGCGGGCGTTGCCTTTGTCGGCATCTTTTTCTTCGCCGCGCCGTTTCCCGCCATCGTGATCGCGGCCGGCTTGCTCGGCTACATCGGCGGGCGTCTTTGGCCCACTATTTTCAGCGGCGGGTCCGGTCATGGCGACGGTGGTGACAGCGATGGCGATGCCATCGATGCCCTGTCGGAAGCCGGCCAGCTCGATCACACCAGACCGTCCACCGCTCGCGCCCTTCGCGTTTCCGTCATCTGCCTCACCCTGTGGCTTGCCCCCATCGCCATCCTGTGGACCGTGCTGGGGGCCAGCCATGTCTATACCCAGGAAAGCCTGTTCTTCAGCAAGATGGCTGTCGTTACCTTCGGCG
>JABJKO010000238.1 GCA_018660305.1 Rhodospirillaceae bacterium | reverse complement strand
GGAGACCAATGAACGGCGTGCAGTCAGTGTCCGGGCCGCCTTTTTCCAACGGGCATCGTCCGGTTCCCTTGAGCACAGTTCGTTGAGCGGCGTGGACAGGAGGCGACGGGCGCTTTTTCGAATACCCCGATCCGCATTTACCGCAATAAAATCAAGGCAATGCTGCGTTTCTTCCGATGTTATGGGTTTGGAATCTTCCATAATCTGTCTTTGGATGAAGGGTCTCAGTCTCCCGACCAGGCCAGGCGGTGTCAATCGCGGCGTCTGAGCTGCGAAACGGCGAAATCACAGGATTTTTACCATACTGAATTTTCTGTACAGCAGTACGCCGCGCATTCTACGATTTCCATCTGCTTTATTTCGGCTGCGCTCACGTTGAATATTTAAACGGTACGGAAGGGGAGTCCCATGGTTGCTGCTCCCAAGATCGACACCAAGAAAATAAAACAGCAGCTGCTGGAGCGGCGCAAAGAGCTCGAGCATGTCATGGAAGCAAGCGCCGAGACCAATACCGAGGCCGAGCTGGATCAGCAGCGGATTGGTCGTCTGTCGCGTATGGATGCCATGCAGCAGCAGGCCATGGAAGAGGAAACCCACCGCCGGCGCGATCGGGAACTGGCCCGTATCGAGGCTGCGCTAAAGCGGATCGAGGGCGACGATTACGGCTTTTGCAACGCCTGCGACGAACCCATCGCGATAAAACGGCTTGAAAACGACCCCGCGACCCCGCTCTGCATCGGGTGTGCGTCGAAGGCAGGTTAGATAAACATTCCGCCAACGCCAATTAGCGCGCCGATAAACAGAATTACTTGCGCCGCGAAGGTGATCAACATTCCTGGTGGACGCTTTGCCGGGTCGCGGTAATAGGCGGATGCGTAAATTATGCGGCCGGCGATCCATAGGAGCCCGATGCCCGCCGCCCAATTGGCGGAAACCGACCAGGCGAAGAGCCACATGGACGGCAGGAAAAATACCATGTGTTCCAGCGTATTCATTTGCACGCGGTAGGCGCGCTCGTAATCCTCATGGCCGGTGACCGACGGCGGGGCGATGTTGTGTTTGGTCCTGTTGCGGCCCGAATTCATGGTGACCACCATGTAGAACAATAGGGCCAACAGGGTAACAGCGGCCGGATATAGCGGGTTCATGGGGGGCTTTCTGCGATTTATTCGTACGCAGGATACAAGGGCGGCCCTTTGCTGCGCAATGGCGGGGCGCGCGATGGTTCTATTTAGATGTATAGGGCTCTAAGCCGTTGCCGCTGCCATCCGGCGGGCTTCGCGCTTGCGTTCGTTGTGGTCGAGGAAACGCTTGCGCAGCCGGATTGATTTCGGCGTGACCTCGACCAGCTCATCATCGCCGATATAGGCGATGGCCCGCTCCAGTGTGAAGCGCACCGGCGGCGTCAGCAGGATGGCATCGTCGGACCCCGACGCCCGCACATTGGTGAGTTGTTTGGTCTTGAGCGGGTTGGCCTCGATATCCTGACCCTTGTTGTGTTCTCCAAACAACATGCCCGCATAAATCTTTTCGCCCGGACCGATGAAAAGCGGTCCCCGTTCTTCCAAATTCCACAGCGCGTAGGCAACCGAAACGCCTTGTGATGTGGAGATGATGACACCTTGGCGGCGGCCCTCGATGGCGCCCCGGTCCGGCGCATAACCATGGAAGAGCCTGTGCATCACGCCGGTGCCGCGTGTATCGGTGAGAAATTCGCCGTGATAACCGATCAGCGCGCGCGACGGCGCGTGGAACATGAGCCGCTGTTTGCCGCCACCCGACGGGCGCATCTCAATGAGCTCGCTGCGCCGTGCGGACAGCTTTTCCACAACCACTCCGGAATAGGCCTCGTCCACATCGATCACCACTTCTTCGATGGGTTCCAGCCGTTTGCCGGTATCGGGATCGGTTCGGTAGACCACGCGGGGCCGGCTGATGGACATCTCGTAGCCTTCGCGGCGCATGGTCTCGATCAGCACACCAAGCTGCAATTCGCCCCGTCCTGCTACCTCATAGCCGGTTTCGTCCGCGGTATCGGTGACGCGGATGGCCACGTTGCCCTCGGATTCATGAATCAGCCGGTCGCGGATCATACGGGAGGTGACCTTGTTGCCCTCCTGTCCGGCGAGGGGTGAATCGTTGACCGAGAAGGTGACCGCAAGGGTCGGCGGATCGATGGGCCTGGCTTCCTGCGCCTCGCTGACAGCGAGGTCGCACAACGTGTCGGCGACGGTGGCGGTCTGGAACCCGGCCAGCGCCACGATATCGCCCGCCTGCGCCTGCTCCAGCGGCACGCGCTCGAGCCCGTGATAGGCGAGGATCTTCGTGATGCGGGTTTGTTCCAGCTCTTTCCCGTCACGGGACAGCGCCTTGACGGTGTCATTTGCTTTAACCGATCCGGACAGGATCCGGCCGGTCAGCAGGCGACCGAGATACGGGTTGGCCTCAAGTGTGGTCGCCAGCATGCTGAAACCACCGGGAACGATATCCGGCGGTGCCACGTGCCGCGTGATGAGCTCAAACAGCGGCTGCAGCGAATCCTGCGGACCGGCGGGGTCTTCCGCCACCCAGCCTTGTTTCGATGACCCGTAAAGAACCGGAAAATCGAGCTGGTCTTCATTGGCATCGAGGGCCGCAAACAGATCGAAGATCTCGTCCAGCACCTCGTCGGCACGGGCGTCGGAGCGGTCGACCTTGTTGATCACGACAATGGGCTTCAAGCCCCGTGCCAGGACTTTCGAGAGCACGAACTTGGTCTGCGGCATGGGGCCTTCGGCGGCATCCACCAGCAGCAGACAGCCATCGACCATGGAGAGGACACGCTCGACTTCGCCGCCGAAATCCGCATGGCCCGGGGTGTCGACGATATTGATCCGTGTGTCATGCCATTCGACCGAGGTGCATTTGGCGAGGATGGTGATGCCCCGTTCGCGCTCCAGATCGCCGGTATCCAGCGCCTGTTCCTGGACCTGCTGGTTATCCCGGTAGATTCCGGTCTGGCGCAGCATGCAGTCGACCATGGTGGTCTTGCCATGATCCACATGGGCTACAATGGCGATATTGCGCAAATTTTGCGCGGAACTGGTTCCGTCGGTCATCAAATTTTCAGGCGTGTAAGGGTTAGCTCGGCGGTTCTATATAAGGTAGAGGGGTTAAGAGCAAGTTTTCTTACTGAGTGGTGGGGCCAGCGCTCAATATTTATCCCACCTGTTCCTTGGTCTTGACGAACCGCACATCGGGGAAATCCTCGGCGGCGCGGTCCAGATGCCAGGCATTGCGGGCGAGAAACACCGGGTCGCCCTTGTGATCGTCGGCAATGGCGGTTTCGTTGGATTTGATGAATTTCTTTAACAGAAGATCGTCATCGGCCTCCACCCAGCGGGCGGTGATCAGGCTGGTGGGCTCGAAATGGACCGGAATGTCGTATTCGGTGCGGATGCGGTCGGCCAGGACTTCAAACTGCAGCACGCCCACGACGCCAACGATCCAGTCGAAGCCCATGCGCGGTTTGAACACGGCGGCCGCGCCTTCCTCCGCGAGTTGCTGTAGCGCGCGGCCGAGATGCTTGGCTTTCATGGGATCGTCGGGCCGGACATTCTGCAAATGCTCCGGCGCAAAGCTGGGGATACCGGTAAAATGCAGTTCTTCGCCCTCGGTCAGCGCGTCTCCGATATGCAAATTCCCGTGATTGGGAATGCCGATGATATCGCCGGCCCAGGCCTCCTCGGCCAGTTCGCGGTCCTGCGCCAGAAACAGGACGGGGTTGTGCACGGCGATCTGTTTGTCGGTTCGGACATGTTTGAGCTTCATGCCCCGTTTGAAATGGCCCGAGGCGAGGCGCAGGAACGCGATGCGGTCGCGGTGCTTGGGGTCCATGTTGGCCTGAATCTTGAAAATCACACCGCTCACCTTGTCCTCGCCGGGCTCGACGGCGCGTTCGGCGGTGGGCTGTGGGCGTGGGGCCGGAGCATGGACCGCCAGCCCGTCCAGCAACTCGTTTACGCCAAAGGAGTTGATCGCGCTGCCGAAATAGATGGGTGTCAGATTGCCGGCGAGATAGGCCTCGGGATCGAAGTCGGGGCACAGGCCGCGCGCCATCTCCACCTGTTCGCGCAGTTCAGCGACGGCGGCAGCCGGCAGGCGTTCGTCCAGCTTGGGGTCATCCAGCCCCGAGCAGGTCTCCACCGAATGGGGCTTCTCGCCGCGCCCCGCCTTGTCCATGAGGATGAGCTGGTCGCGTAATAAATCGTAGCAGCCGAGAAAGCTCCGTCCCATGCCGATGGGCCAGCTCGCGGGGGTAACCTCGATCTGCAGGGTCTGCTCGATCTCGTCCAGCAGATCAAACGGGTCGCGCGCCTCGCGGTCCATCTTGTTGATGAAG
>JABJKO010000102.1 GCA_018660305.1 Rhodospirillaceae bacterium | reverse complement strand
GAAACATGGACGAATTCCTTGTCTTCGGTGATGATTTTGATTCCCTCGGCCGCCAGCCTGTTCTGGATACGGCCGATGGCCTTTTCGTTTCCGGGTATTTCCTTGGACGAAAAGATCACCGTGTCGCCGGCTTCGAGGCTGACATCGCGATGATCCCCCGAGGCGATGCGGGAAAGCGCCGCCTGAGCTTCACCCTGGCTACCGGTCACGATCAGCAGGACTTCCTCCCGGGGCAGAAAATCGATCTCGTCCACATTGACGAATTCCGGGCAATCCATCAGATAGCCGCATTCGCGCGCCACCTCGTTCATGCGCCACAGGGAGCGGCCAACCAGCCCCACATGGCGTCCCGTGGCCTGCGCCGCCGCCACACAGGTTTCCATACGGGCCACGTTGGACGCGAAACAGGCGATGGCGACCCGTCCTTTGCAGTTTCCGACAATCTCGATCAGGCTTTCCCGCAGCGGACCTTCCGACCCGGAGCTTCCATCGACAAAAACATTGGTGGAATCGCACATCATGGCGATCACACCGTCGTCGCCAATTTGCTTGAGCGCGGCCTCGTCGGTGACCGGGCCCAGCAGGGGCGCCGAATCCAGTTTCCAGTCCGTCGCATGAAGGATGGTGCCGGCTGGTGTTGTGATGGCAATGGCCTGGGTTTCCGGCACCGAGTGCGCCAGCGAAACAAATTGAAGATCAAACGGGCCGATTTCAATGCCGCCTCCGCACGGCACTTCGCGAATGGGCACTTTGCCTTCCAGCCCGGCCTCGGGCAATTTTCGGCGCAACAGGCCGCTGGCGAAGGGCGTCGCATAGACCGGGCATCCGATCTCCCTCCAGAGGTAAGGAACGGCCCCCAGATGATCTTCATGGGCATGGGTGAGGACGATACCCAGCGGCTTTTCGGGCAAATCGGTAATAAAGCTGATATCGGGCACCATGACATCGATACCCGGCGTCCGTTCATCGCCAAAAGTAATCCCGCAATCGACAATCAGCCAATCGTCCCCATACCCATAGAGAGACAAATTCATCCCGATTTCGCCGGCACCGCCGAGAGGCAGGAAGACTAACTCCGGAGTTTTACGCGCCATTCATGCCTGCTGTGTTTTGTTGCGGCGATGAACTTCAGCGAGCCCCCGCAGCGTGAGGTCGGGATCGAGATGCTGGATGGTATCGGTGGCCTCGGCAAAGAGCGGCGCCAGCCCGCCGGTGGCGACGACGGCCATTGGCGCGCCAAATTCATCTTTGATGCGGGATAAAAGCCCTTCTATGAGGCCGACATAGCCCCAATAAACCCCGGACATCATCGCCGGCACGGTGCGTTTGCCGATGACGCTCTCCGGTTTCTGGACAGCCACGCGGGGCAGCTTGGCGGCCGCCATATGGAGCGCATCCAGCGACAGATTAATGCCCGGCGCGATAACACCGCCAAAATAATTCCCGTCCGCATCGACGATATCGAACGTGGTCGCGGTGCCGAAATCGATGACGATCAGCGGGCCGCCATAGCGCCAATGGGCCGCCGCCGCGTTGATAAGACGGTCCGCCCCCACCTCATCGGGAGCACTCACAAGCACACCGACACCGATATCGATTTCGGGATCGCCGATAATCATGGGATCCGACGAAAAATACTTCCGGCACAAACTCTTCAGGCTGAACAGTGTCTCGGGCACAACGGTCGCGATGATGGCATCCGTTATGTCCTTCCGCGCGAGGCCATCGATGGCCATCAACTGATTGAGCCAGACTCCGTATTCATCGGCGGTCCGCTTGGCGTCACTTGACGCGCGCCATTCGCCGCGTCGTTCCTCGCCATCGTAAACAGCGAAGACAATGTTGGTATTGCCGGAATCGATTGCCAGTAACATGCTCTATTCTACGCCGCCGAAAAGAAGACTTCACCCGTGGCGATCATTTCACATGTCCCGTCGGGCCGCCACAGTTCCAGAGCGCCATGGTCATCTATGCCGCGGAACTGGCCCTCCACAGTCCGCTCATCCGGAAACCGGACGGTGATGGTCTCTCCGAGGTGGTCGGCCCTCTCCAACCAGCTATCCCTCACCGGGCCAAAGCCGTCGGTCAGCCAGATAGCCCGTGTTTTTTCGAATTCATCACAAATCAGGCCAACCAGTTCGGAAACAGACGCCTCGCTGCCGCAATCACGCAGGCAGGCCGAGTTGGGGAACGCGGCTGATGAGACGTTCAGCCCGATTCCGACAGCAACAAGATCCGGATTGAGGTTGCCGGCTGACCGTTCGATCAATATCCCTCCGAGTTTCCTGCCGTGGAGAAGGAGATCGTTTGGCCATTTAAGCCGGATTCTATCCGGTTTGGGCACACAGCGTCCCAGCCCATTGGCGATACCGATTGCCGCGACAAAGGCCAGTTGGCCGACGGGACGTTCCGGCGGCACCGTGACCAACAGCGTGACAAATAAATTGCCTTTTGTGGAGAGCCATTCACGCCCCCGCCGTCCGCGGCCTGATTCCTGCTCCCGTGACCAGATTACATCGCCGGGCCTGCCGTCGTTCTCCATACGGCGCAGGGCTTCCGCGTTGGTACTGTCGATGGTCTGGAAGGAAAACAGCCTGTAGCCCGCCGGCAGGTCGGGGCTCTCGGCCATTTCGGCGGTGCTCACCCCGCGAACAAAACCCGCGCAGCGGCGCCGGCGCCATTCACGATAAGGTCGGGCTGAACGATAAAGAAGGTCACGAACAGGGTCGAAACAGCGAGGACAATCCGTAGTTCATTCCCCATGGTCCGGTCAAAGGCGTCAGCCGGTTCGTCGAAATACATGACCTTGATGATGCGCAAATAATAATACGCACCGACGACGCTGCTCAGGACGCCGATTACCGCGAGCGTGTAAAGCTCCGCTTCGATGGCGGCCAGGAAGATGAAATACTTGCCAAAGAACCCGGCGAGCGGCGGAATGCCGGCCATGGAGAACATCAGCAGCGCGAGCGCCATGGCCAGCACCGGCTGATTTCGCGCAAGCCCGGCCAGATCCTCGATCTCTTCCACCATCCGCCCGGTGCGGCGCATGGCCAGCACACAGCAGAACGTCCCCACATTCATGGCAAGATAGATTGCCATATAGACAAGGATGCCGCGCACACCGGACTCGTTCGCGGTCGCCAGGCCGATCAGCGCATAGCCCACATGACCGATGGAACTATAGGCAAGCAGACGTTTGATGTTGGTCTGCATGATCGCGGCCAGTGCGCCGAGGATCATGGAACCAATGGAAATCAGAATGATGACCTGCTGCCAATCGCCCACCAGGACCCCGAACGGCCCGATCAGGAGCCTGACAAACAGCGCAATCGCCGCGATTTTAGGCGCGACCGCGAAGAAAGCGGTAACCGGCGTGGGCGCTCCCTCATAAACATCGGGCGTCCACATATGAAACGGCACCGCCGATACCTTGAAGGCGAGACCGGATATCAGAAACACCAGACCGACCACCAACCCCACGCTGGGCCCCTCGCCGCCCAAGCCCTTGAAGAGCATGGCCAGGGAATCGAAGGATGTGGTTCCGGTAAAGCCATAAACCAGCGAGGCGCCATAAAGCAGCATGCCGGACGACAGCGCGCCCAGGACGAAATATTTGAGGCCGGCTTCCGATGAGCGGAGGGATTCCCGTCTGAACGCGGCCACCACATAAAGCGACAGGCTTTGCAGTTCCAGACCGATATAGAGCGAGATCAGATCGTTCGCCGACACCATCATGAACATGCCCAGCGTCGCGAACAGAATAAGCACCGGATATTCGAAGCGGGCGATGCCTTCCTGTTCGTTGTAGGAAAGCGCCATAACGATGGCCAGGGCAGAGCCGATGACCACCAGCCATTTCATGAAATGAGCAAATTCGTCGAGCACGAACTGGCCGCCGAAGGCCGTCATCCGTCCCTCCTGAATGCTGGACAGAACAATACCGGCAACAACCAGCGCGAGGATGGAAATCCATGAGACCGAGCGGGTCGATTGGTCCCCGCGGAACACTCCCACCAGCAGAAGCGCCATGGATGCACAGGCCAGGACGATTTCCGGCAGGGCTGGTATCAGATTAGGCATCCCCGTCACCATACGCTCCTATCGTCCGGCCACGGCGACGCTTTCAAACGCCGCCATTGCCGCTTTGTGCTGCTCAACCAGATTGGCCACGGAAACTTCCATGATATCGAGGAACGGGCCGGGATAGATTCCCATCAGGATCGTCAGGAAGATGAGAGGGGCAAATACGGCCATTTCTCGCCGGTTTACATCCATGATCGATTTGAGATCGTCTTTCGTGATTTTGCCGAAAATCACACGGCGATAGAGATACAGCATGTAGGCCGCCCCAAGAACGATACCGGTCGTCGCGAGGGTCGCGACCCAGGTGCTCACCTGGAACAGGCCGACCAGGACCAGGAACTCGCCGACAAACCCGCTGGTGCCCGGCAGACCGACGCTGGCCAGCATAAAGATCATGAAGATCAGCGCGTAAACCGGCATGCGTTCCACCAGACCGCCATAACGGGCGATCTCCCGGGTGTGGATGCGGTCGTAAATCACGCCCACCACGAGGAACAGTGCCGCCGAGACGATGCCATGGCTCAGCATCTGGTATATGGCGCCCTGCACCCCCTGTTCATTCAGCGAAAAGATACCAAGGGTGACAAATCCCATATGCGCGACCGACGAATAGGCGATCAGCTTTTTCATATCAAGCTGAGCCAGCGCCACGAGCGACGTGTAGATCACCGCGATGATGCTCAGGGTGAAAATAAACGGCGTAAAGAAATCGCTGGCATAGGGCAGCATGGGAACGGAGAAACGGAGGAAGCCGTAGGCGCCCATCTTCAGCAGAACACCGGCAAGGATGACCGAGCCGGCGGTTGGCGCTTCCACATGGGCGTCCGGCAACCAGGTGCGAACCGGCCACATGGGAACTTTCACCGCGAAACTCGCGAAGAAGGCCAGCCATAGCCAGAGCTGCATATTGGCCGGAAGCGTGTACTTCATGAGCGCCGGAATATCGGTCGTCCCGGCGGTCAGGTAGATGGCGAGGATCGCCAGCAGCATCAGGACCGAGCCGGTCAGCGTATAAAGAAAGAACTTGAACGCGGCATAGACCCGCCGCTGTCCGCCCCACACGCCGATGATCAGGAACATGGGGATCAGGACGCCCTCGAAGAAGATATAGAACAGCACGAAATCGAGCGCACAGAACATGCCGATCATCAGCGTTTCCAGAACCAGAAACGCGATCATGTACTCCTTCACCCGTGTCTTGATGGCGTCCCAGCTGGCGAGAATGCAAATAGGCGTCAGCAGCGTCGACAGGAGAACAAACAGCATGGAGATGCCGTCGACCCCCATGTGGTAGGAGATGTTCAGGCTTTCGATCCAGACCCTCTTTTCCACAAGCTGAAAATCGGCGGTGGTGCGATCGAAACTGATCCACAGCCAAAGGGAGAAAGCGAAGGTGAAAAGGGACGTGAACAGCGCGGCGAAACGCGCGTTGCCGGCCACGATCTCTTCATCGCGATCGCGGATCAGGAATATAAAGAGAACGCCGATCAGCGGCAGAAACGTTACGATGCTCAGGACGGGGTATTCGCTCATGACCAATTACCCGCCCAACGTAAAGAGATAAAGCGTAACCAGCCCGGCGACGCCGATCAGCATGGCGAACGCATAATGGTAGACAAAGCCGGACTGCAGGCGGCTCACCCGGGCCGCCAGATTCCTTGTGACCGCCGTTATGCCGTCGGGACCAAGCCCGTCGATCAGCGTCCCATCGCCTTCACGCCAGAGCTCCCGGCCGAGATAATGTGCCGGCCGGACGAACAGAAAATCGAACAGCTCGTCGAAATACCATTTGTTGTACAGGAACAGATAGAGGCCGTTGAACCGCGCGGCGACCTTCGCCGGCAGGTCGGTTCTCATCATGTACATGTAGAAGGCGAGCGCGATGCCAATGGCACCAACTACAAGCGGGGCGGCCTTAACCCAGAATGGAACATGATGCGCGTCGGCGAGCGCTGTGTTGGTCGGTAACACAAAGATCGAGGCACCCCAGAACTCCTTCATTCCGTCGCCAACGAAGGCGCTGTAACCAATCCCACCGGCAAAAATGGCTCCAAGAGCGAGAACCAGCAGTGGAATGATCATTATTTTTGGCGATTCATGCACATGAGCCATGACACGTTCGTCAGCCCGCGGCGCCCCATGGAAGGTCAGGAAAATCAGGCGCCATGAATAAAAGGCCGTCAGGAGTGCCGCGAAAATGCCGAGCCAGAATGCATACGCTCCTGGCCCAGTGCCAGCCGCGAACGCCGCTTCGAGCACGATATCCTTCGAGAAAAAGCCGGAGAATATGGGTGCACCGGCAAGGGATAGGCTTCCGACCCACATCAACCCATAAGTCCAAGGTATCATCTTCCAGATGCCACCCATCTTGCGCATATCCTGTTCGGCGGACATGGCGTGTATGACCGAGCCGGCGCCGAGGAACAGAAGGGCCTTGAAGAAGGCATGGGGGAAGAGATGGAAAATGCCCGCCGCGTAGGCGG
>JABJKO010000232.1 GCA_018660305.1 Rhodospirillaceae bacterium | reverse complement strand
GAAAGTATTTTCAACGGTTGGCGACTTTAATTTCCCCTCCCCCATCGTGGGGGAGGCTGTAGCCGCGAAGCGGATACAGGGGAGGGGGGCTTTAGTTACTTAAATAGCTCTTCCGGCAGGAAATCCTCGATATCCACCGAGTCGAAATTCTTCGGCATGGCGCGCTGGAACTGTTCGCGGGCTTCGGGATGGGTGGGCGCCGGCATGGTGGCGTCGATCAGCCATTTGGTGCCCATGCGTTCGAACTGATTGCCGTCTTCGGCAACCGGCGAAATTTTGTCAAGCGCGAAGGTCCGCGTGTTGTGAATGAATGTCACATCTTTTTCCGCATGGACGCGGGTGGTCATGGACCAGATCACCTGGCGTAGATCGTTGGCGTCGATGTCTTCGTCCACCGCGATGGCGATCTTGGGATGCAGATAGGGGCCGGACAGAGCGGCCAGAAGCGCGGTCTTAGCCTGGCCTTCGATGCGCGGGCGCAGCTTGATGACGATCATCATCAGCCCGCTGGCCGTGTGGCAACGCACGTCGAGGATGTTCATGCCGCCCTCGACCTTGCTGAGATGATCCCAGGTGGCGACCTCGATGCCGATGCCGGTGGTCGCCTGCGTGTCGGTGACCGGCATGCCGCAATGGAGCGCATAATATATGGGATCGCGGCGATGGGTGATGGCCTTGACCCGGAATACTTCGGTCTGGTCGGCCTCGGCATAGGTGCCGGGCACTTCGCCGAACGGGCCTTCGTCGCGCATTTCGCCCATGAGGATCTCGCCTTCGAGGATGAGCTCCGCATCGGCCGGGACTTCCACGTCGATGGTCTTGCATTTCACCAGCCGCACCGGGTCGCCCAGCAGGGCACCGGATATGGACAGCTCGTCCACGCCGAAGGTCGTGGTGAAGGCGGACCCGAAGAAGATGGCCGGATGGGCGCCGACGACCACGGCCACCGGCACGTTCTCGCCACGGTCTTTGTACTTGTCATGGATGGTGCGGGCCTGGCGCGGCAGCATCAGAAAGCCGGTATGGTGCTTGTCGAAGATCTGCTGACGATGGATGGAAATATTCCGGATACCGGTTTCCGGGTCCTTCATGATGGACATGCCGCCAGGGATAAACGGCCCGCCGTCCAGTTCAGATATGGTCGCCACGGGAATATCGTAGAGCGACGCTTCGTCGCCGATCTTGACCACCTCCTGGCACGGGGCGTTGGGGTTGTCCTCGACCACCGGGTCGATGGGCTTGGCCACCTTGCGCAGGATACCGCTGAGGAACTCGTCTTCGGTCAGGCTCAGCCCCATGGCCCATTTCTTGCGGTCGGCGAAGATTTGGGTGCAGGCATCCCAGCCGGGGTGGCCCTTGATGTTGGAGTAATAGGTGCCTTTGCCCAGCTGGTCGTATGTTTTCCAGCCGATGGCGGCGAGGTTGGTGGCAACATCCACTTCTTTCTCGACACGGACCATTTCGCCGGCCCGCTCCAGTTTCTGCAGATAACCGCGCAGGGACTGATCCTGCATATTACGGGTTGCGGCCGAACTCTTGGGGTCCGATCCCTTTTTCTTCATGTCCTTTGTGTCGAGATCACCCGACTTGCTGACATCGCGCATAAACCCGCGCAGCCCGTCATCACTCATGTATTCATCCTCATTTCTGCCATACGTCAGCGTATGGTTTGGTCTGTTTTACCCAATGCCGCCGCGAAGGCCAAGGAATCTCGGCTACTGGCCCTTGAACTTGGCCTGGCGTCGTTCCTTGAAGGCCTTGAGGCCTTCGGGGCGGTCTTCGGAGAAGGTCAGCATATGCGCCAGATCCCCCTCGCCGAGGAAGCCGTTGAACCGGCTCTGGTCCATGCCGCGGTTGATGGAGAGCTTGCTCATCATGATCCCGAGCGGGCCGTTCTTTGCCATTTCAGCGACGATCTCGCGGGCTTTCTTGACCGCCTGACCGGCGGGCACCACGTGATTGACGATGCGGAGCTCCTTGGCCTCCGCCGCCTTGATACGACGTCCGGTCCAGATCATTTCCTTGGCTAATGCCGGCCCGATGAGCCGCGGCAAATTCTGGGTGCCGCCACCGCCGGGGATCAGGCTGTGGCGCACTTCCGGCAGACCGAACTGGGCATTTTCGCCGGCGACGATGAAATCACCCCACATGGCGGTCTCGAAACCGCCGCCCAGACAGTAGCCTTCCACCGCCGAGATCACCGGCTTGGTATAGAAGCACAGGACCCGGTACATCTGACGGTTGGGGGCGACATTGAAACGCTCGCGGTACATGTCGAACCGTTCGGACGGTTTGCTGCCCATGCGTCCGAGATCGGCGCCGGCGCAGAAGGCCCGATCATTACCGCACAGGATGACCGCCATGATCTTGCGGTCGTTCTCGACCTCGATCAGCACATCGGTGATTTCCTTGGCCATCTCGATATTCAGCGCGTTCATCGCCTCGGGCCGGTTGAGCTGTATCTGGCAGATCTGGTTACGCTTGGTGACGATGATGAATTTGTATTTGGATTTAGGCGCCGCTTTTTTAGTAGTTTTCTTGGGTGCCTTCTTTGCAGCCTTTGCCGCCGGTTTCCGTGCCATGTGTTCCCCCTGATGAGATTTTGATGTGGCCCGATCATCGGCATGCGTTACCGGCGCGTCAAGGTGCGGGCGTTGGGGCGGTCTGATATTATCCTTGCGGTAGCCGCAATTGGTCGCGCCGGACCAAACCAACAATTACTGATCATCCATGAATTTTGCCGCCCGCCTTTCCGAACTTGCAAAGGAATTGGAAATTTCAGCCGCCATGAATGACGCGCCGGATGTCGGGGAAGAATGGCAATCCATCGTCTTTTGCCGGGGTGCCAAGCGTGTGGTCCTGCCGTGCAGAATTTATCTCCCGGCTGATGCCGATACGGCGGCGTTACTGTATTCCGCGTTTCATACCTGTCAGGTTTTCGGGAAATGCGATGATTTTCTTGAATGGGCCGGGATCTACGAATTGGAGCCCGGTGACACGAAGGCGTGGCATGAGTTCCGCGCGCTCGATGCCGCTCAATGGCAGTTTCGCGATCTCCTCGGGGAAGAGCTTTTTCGGGAACTCATGACCGGGATGGAAATAGAACAGGCGATCGGTGCCGCCGCGGCGGGATTCCATCGGTCAGAACCGGACAGCTGACCAGAATGGATCCGAGTATCGTTGATACCGCCCTTTTTTATGCCCTTGGTGTTGCTGTCCTCAATGGTTTGATCCACGGCTATACGGGATTCGGCGGTGCGCTTCTGATGGTGCCGCTTCTGAGCGTTCTTTACAGCCCGGTGGAAGCCATCGCCATGGTGGGTGTGGCCATGGTCTGCGGCTCGGCGCAACTCTATCCATCGGCCGCCCGCCAGGCGGTGTGGCGCGAACTGTTTCCCTTGTTTGCCGGGCTCTTCGTCTTTGTGCCTCTGGGCGCTTATCTGCTGTTTCATCTCGACCCCCAGCTGGTGCGCCGGTCCATGGGCGGCTTCATCCTGGTGTTTGCCGCGATCCTGATGAGCGGCTGGGTCTATGGCGGCGCGAGAGGGGGACTGCCGAGCGCCCTTGTCGGGGCGCTGGCCGGCGGGATCACCGGCGCCAGCGGCGTGGGTGGACCGCCCATCGCCCTCTACTTTTTGGCGTCACCCCATCCGGCGGAGATCCAGCGCGCTAACATTGTGATCAGCGTCACGGTGATGACCCTGGTGGTTCTGATATCGATTGCCCTTGGAGGCGGGTTTTCGACCAATGTCGTGCTGCGCGGTCTTTTCCTGACCCCGGCGTCTCTGCTCGGCGTGTGGTTGGGTGCCCGGCTGTTCGCGACCATGCCCAAATCCTATTTTCGAAAAGCCGCCCTATGGCTGCTGATCGCGACGGGTTTCACGATCCTGGTGTTCTGAGAGCCTAGCCACCGGTTACGCCCGCCGCCCGCATGCGCTATACAGAGCGCAAATTTCCAGAGCACAGCGGGAGACATCATGGAAACCTATAAAATGTATATCGACGGCCAGTTCGTCGATGCCGATAACGGCGACCGGTACGATTCCATCAATCCCTATAACGGCGAAGCCATCGCCAGCATTCCGCAGGGCGGTGTCGCCGATGTGGACAAGGCGGTTGCCGCCGCGCGCAAGGCCTTTGACGAAGGCCCATGGCCGCGTATGTCGGGAGAAGAACGTAGTGATCTCATCGGCAAGGCCGCGGCGCTTCTAAAAGACCGCATGAAGGATTACGCAAGGATCGAATCCCTGGATTCAGGCGGTACCATCAACAAAACCGGCGCCGACGCGTTTCTTGCCTCCCGCCAACTGGCCTTCTTCGCCGAACAGGCCAAGCGCTTCAACGAGGAAGCGGAGCCCATCGACGGCATGATGCGCGAAGGACGGTCGTTCAACTACACCATCCGCGAGCCCATGGGTGTCTGCGCCCAGATCATCCCGTGGAATTTTCCCTACATGATGGCGATCTGGAAGCTGGGACCGGCGCTGGCGACCGGCAATACAGTAGTGCTCAAACCGGCCTCGGTGACGCCCATGATGGCGCTGGAACTGGCCAGGGTGTTTGACGAGGTCGGATTTCCGCAGGGTGTGGTCAATATCATCACCGGTCCCGGCGGGGTGATCGGTCATGCCATGACCGGCCACCCAGATGTGGACAAGGTGGCCTTTACCGGCTCCACCGAGGTGGGCCGGGACATCATGGCCAGGGCAGCCGCTACGCTGAAAAAAGTCACGCTGGAATGCGGCGGCAAGGGCGCCAATATCGTGCTCAACGACGCCAATTGGGACATCGCCATCGATGGTTCCATCTGGGCCTCGTTCTATCATCAGGGCCAGGTCTGCGAATCCGGCACGCGGCTGATGCTGGACCGGAAAGCCCATGATGGTTTTGTCGAGCAGATGGTGGAGAAGCTCAACGCCATGACCATGGGCGATCCGCTGGACCCCGCGACCCAGCTTGGTCCTGTTGTTTCAGACGGTCAGATGAAATCCGTCCTCGATTATGTGGAAATCGGCAAGAAGGAAGGCGCCAAACTCGTTTGTGGCGGCGCGCGGGCGACCGGCGGCGATCTCGACAAGGGCTCGTTCGTTCAGCCGACCTTGTTCACCGATGTCACCAACAATATGCGCATCGCGCAGGAGGAAATTTTCGGCCCGGTGCTCTCGGTGCTGAAATACGACACACCGGATGAGGCCATAGCCATGGCCAACGATTCCATCTTCGGGCTTTCGGCGGGCGTGTGGAGCGAGGACCTGGACAAGGCGAAGGGTGTCGCGTCCAAGCTGCGGTCGGGCACCATCTGGATCAACGAATGGCATATGTTGTCCGAGCGGGCCCCGTTCGGCGGCTACAAGCAGTCGGGCGTCGGCCGTGAATTCGGCGACGAAGGACTCCACGAATATACCGAGCTCAAAACACTTTATGTTGACGATGCCAGGACCCGTGACAAGAAGCCCTGGTACGACATGGTGGTCGCACGTCCAAAGGAAGAGGCATAGCGTCCGAAAATTTATGCCAAGGGGGGCTTGTGCATTTTCATTACGCCCCTCAACCTGCCTTTCAACCAAGCAAAGCGGCATAATTGCGCAAACTAAATTCTTGGTTAGCACTTTTGTAAGAGGGAGAATGAGATGAAGCTTAAATCAATATTACTACCCGCGATGGCAACGGCCGTATTGGCCGGGTCATTGCCGGCACAGGCACAGACCATCAAGGTCTCGACCTGTCAGCAACGAAACCATGATCATGTGGTGGTGTTTCTGAACGAATTCATGAAGCCCGCCCAGAAGAATAATGTCGGGCTCAAGCTGAAGTATATCGGTGGGCCTGAAATTACACCCTTCCGCAAGCAGGGTGGTCTGGTGAAGCGCGGATTGATCGATATGATCTTCTGCCCGACGCCTTATTACGGGGCGACCATGCCCGAAGCCCGTCTTCTCGGGGCGCACAACAAGTCGCTCACGGAAATGCGCTCAAACGGCGCCTACGATCTGTTGAAAAAGGCCTGGAAAATAGGGCTCAATTCTCACATTCTCGCGTGGCCGGCCTTCAACGTGTCTACCTTCTACGTTTACACCAAGTTCAAGCCCACGCTGAGCAAGAAGACCGGCATTGATCTTTCGGGTCGTAAGATGCGGTCTACTGGTCTCTACAAGCCCATGCTGAACGCCATGAACGCGACGGCGATCACCATTTCGCCCAGTGACGTTTATGCCGGGCTGGAACGCGGTGTGGTCGATGGCATGGCGTGGCCCAAAGGATCTGTCACCAAGTACGGCTGGGAAAAATTCCTGAAATACAAGATCACGCCCAATTTCTACGGCGCGACCTTCATGGTGGTGATCAATCTCAAGAAGTGGAACAGCCTCACCCAGGCCCAGCGGGATCATTTGACCAAAATCAGCGCCCAGTATGAAAAGCGCAGCGACGAAGTCGTTGCCAAGAATCTTGCCGCTGACGAAGTCAAGCTGGAGAAGTCTGGCGTCAAGACGTTTGCCCTGAAAGGCGAGTACGCCAAGGCTTATCTCAAGACCATCTATGGCGCCAAGTGGAAGGTGAACGACAAGTATAAGTACGCGGTCGATTACAAGAAACTCAAGTCGCTGATCTATGAATAAGACCGATCCGGTCTTTCGGACCTAGGATCAAGAACAGACGGCGTCGCCTTCGGGCGGCGCCGTTTTTTTGCCCGGGCGCCCGGGTGACAAGAACGCTGTTTTCAGGCATTCAAACGGAACGCTTAAACCTAAGGAGACGGTGATGATAAATGCCGCAATCGTCGGCATCGGCCGCTGGGGACAATTGCTTGTTGAGTCGGTTCAGGGAAAAAGCGATCTCATCCGGTTCACGGCCGGTGTGACGCGGACCCGCGCCAAGGCGGAAGAATTTTGTGCCGGCCATAAGATCGATCTGCGCGACGATTACGGGGAACTGATCAACGATTCCGCCATCGACGCGGTGGTGCTGGCGACACCCCACACGCAGCATGAAGAACAGATTATTGCGGCTGCGAAGGCCGGCAAACAAATCTTTACCGAAAAGCCCTTCACACTGAGCCGGGCAAGCGCGGAACGGGCCATGGCTGCCTGCAAGGAAGCCGGCATTACCGTCGCCATCGGCCATAACCGCCGCTTCATGAAGAATACAGAGGCGCTCAAGGCCATGGTCGAGGCGGGGGAACTGGGGACGATCCTGCACATTGACGGCAACCAATCCTCCGATTTGGGGATGGCAAAGGGCGCATGGCGGGATTCTCGCGATGAAAGCCCGGCCGGCGGTATGACATCGCTGGGCATCCATGCGCTGGATTGCATGATCCATATGGGCGGGGCGGTCGCCGAGGTGGATGCCATCAGCACGCGCCGTTCCATCGGTTACGACGTCGACGATGCCACGGCCGTTCTGGTTCGTT
>JABJKO010000212.1 GCA_018660305.1 Rhodospirillaceae bacterium | reverse complement strand
TTGATAAATTCATCGACGACCGCGCCCACCGACATATCGGAAATTTCGAGCTGATAAAGCGCCTGCACCGCGGCGAGCCGCGCCGCCCGGTGCCGCACGGTCGCTCGTTGCCTGGGCTTGCCGGCCGACCGCGCTGGCGGGGGGACGGTCATCGCGGGAATAGACGGAAATGGCGTTTATGTTCGATCATCTTCAGGCAGGCCCGCGCCGCATGACCGCCCCGGTCCTGCTCGTCGCGCCGGGCCCTGGCCATGGCCTGCTCGCGGTTCTCCACTGTCAGGATGCCGTATCCCAAAGCCAGCGAATACTGCACCGACAGATCCTGCAGGGCTCTGGCGCTTTCCTGGCAGACATAATCGTAATGCGTCGTCTGACCGCGAATAACGCAGCCCAACGCGATATACCCGTCGAACCGGCGCCCGGCGGTATAAAAATCCATGGACCGGATCGCAAATTTAATAGCTGTCGGGATTTCAAAGGCGCCAGGCACCTCAAATCGCTCATAGGTCGCCCCGGCGTCCTCAATTTCGGTGATGACGCTGGTGATAAGTTCTTCCGCTATCTCCTCGTAATAGCGCGACTCCACGATCATGATATGGGGGGCGTCAGACATCCTGTTACCTGGTCTCTTCCTCTACGATTTACGCTGTTACTCAGTCGTCCAGCTTGGGGATAGGCACCCGTTCGAGAATCTTGAGACCGTACCCATCGATACCCTTGATGGTGGATTCCTTGGTATTGGTCATCAGCTTCAATTGGGTGATCCCGAGATCGAGCAAAATCTGTGCTCCGATCCCGTAATCCCGCAGGACCGGTTTTACGCCGGAGCCCTTCTGGTTTTTCGTGGGCTTGGTTTTTAGTTTGCCGCTTAGCTGAATCTGGTTCGAGAACCGGGAGTTCCACGCGTCACGGATAAGAACGGCAACTCCGCACCCTTCTTCGGCGATCACCCGAAGCGACATTTCCAGTTCACTGGGCCGCCCGCTTTCCGTATCCAGCAGGATATCGTTCATGATGTTCAGGGCGTGCATCCGCACCAGAGGGGCTTTCGCCTTGCTCACATCACCCTTGATGATGGCGACATGCTCGGTCCCGTTGACGGCATTCTCATAGACAAAGACTTTGAATTCCCCCCCATTTTCGCGCTTGAGGGTGGTTTCGACGGTCTTCACGACGATACTGTCCTTGCGAAGCCGATAAGCGATGAGATCGGCGATGGTGCCGAGCTTCAACCCATGGAGCTGGGCAAACTGGACGAGATCGGGCAGCCGCGCCATGGAACCGTCGTCATTCATAATCTCGCAGATCACCCCAGAGGGGTTGAGACCCGCCAATCGTGACAGATCGACCGCGGCTTCCGTGTGACCGGCACGGACGAGCACACCGCCATCACGGGCGACCAGCGGGAACACATGTCCCGGGCTCACGATGTCATCGGGTCCGTTTTCCGGGTCGATGGCGACCGCGACGGTCTGCGCCCGGTCGCCCGCCGAGATGCCGGTCGTCACGCCTTCGCGGGCCTCGATGGATACGGTAAAGGCGGTTTCCAGCGGCGCCTTGTTTTCCAGCGCCATCATGGACAGTCCAAGTTCCTTCACACGCTCGGTCGTCAGCGACAGGCAAACCAGTCCACGGCCGAATTTGGCCATGAAATTAACCGCATCCGCATCGGCCATTTCGCCCGCGATAACCAAATCGCCCTCGTTCTCGCGATCTTCGTCATCGACAAGAATGACCATACGGCCAGCAGCGATTTCTTCCACCAGCTCTTCCGGCGACGATAACGCGCGACGCATATCGTCCCCGTGCAGACTGACGACTTTGTTGTCCGAATCCGTTGACGGCTTTTTGGCCATTATTCTTCCTTTTCAAGCAGACGGCCGACGTAACGCGCCAGCATGTCTATCTCCAAATTCACCGAGTCGCCGGCAACGCGTTCGCCGAATGTCGTATGGGCCCGCGTATGGCTGATAATATTCACGCCGAACTGCGCGCCTTTAACGGCATTCACCGTCAGGGATACGCCATCCAGGGCAACCGATCCTTTTTCAGCAATAAAGGCCTTAAGGTCTTGCGGCGCCTCGAAATTAAACCGCAGACTATCCCCCTCCGGCCTTGTGTCAAGTATACGCGCCATGCCATCCACATGGCCCGAGACGATATGTCCGCCCAGTTCGTCGCCGACGCACATGGCCCGTTCAAGATTGATCCGGGTACCCTCTTTCCAGCCGCCGAGCGATGTGCGGTCCAGCGTTTCCGCCGAGGCCTCGATGGCAAACCAACCCTCCCCCTTTGCGACCACCGTCAGACAGGGGCCGGAACAGGCGATTGACGCACCGAGTTCGATTTCATGGGTGTCATAAGCGGTCTCGATTTCAACCCGAGTATCGCCGGTTTTCTCGATTTTCCGGACGGTGCCTACGTCCGTGATAATTCCTGTAAACATAGTGTCAGCCCTGAATTAGATAACGCTCAACCAGATCATTCCCGATTTTTCTGACGTCGACACGGTCCATTTTAACCGCATCGCTCAGTTGATCGACGCCGTATCCCGCGATCGCCGATACCCCGTCACCGCCAATGATACACGGTGCCCGGAACCAGACGATTTCGTCAACCATGTGCTCCCGTAAAAAGGCCGCGGCGACCTGTCCGCCCCCTTCGATCAGAACCCTCGTAATGCCCCTGCCCGAGATTTTTGCAAGCGCCTGCCCAAGATGCGGATTGCCGTTATCGTCCATGTCGACTTCGAGCAATTCGATACCAGCCGCCGCATAGGCATCACGCCGCTCAGCCTGATCGGGTGAGCGCGGCGGCAAAGCCACCATCCAGGTCGGAATCTCCCGGGCGCTGGTGACCAACCGGTGGGTTAAGGGAAGCCTCATGCGCCCATCGAGCACAATACGAACCGGTGACCGGTCGAGCATTCCGGGCAGGCGGCAGGTCAATGACGGGTTGTCGTGGATCGCCGTCCCCGATCCAACCAGAATTGCGTCATGGGTGGCGCGCAACAGATGGCCTGCGGCGCGGGAATCTTCTCCCGTTATCCACTGACTGGCACCGCTTTGGGTGGCAATGCGGGCATCGGCGGTTGTCGCGGTCTTCAGGGTAATGGTGGGACGGCTGTCGCGGATCCGCCGAAGAAATCCGATATTCAGCGCCTCCGCCTCTGCCGACAGAAGCCCCAGTTCAACATCAACGCCTGCCTCTTCCATCATGGCAATCCCGCCGCCATCGACACGCGGATCGGGATCGCGCAGGGCGATCACCGCACGGGCGATACCGGCATCGATCAAGGCTTGCGCGCAGGGAGGCGTTCTTCCGTGGTGGGCACAAGGCTCGAGGGTGACATAGGCGGTAGACCCGCGCGCGTCATCACCGGCGCGCCTCAGCGCTTCTGTTTCTGCGTGCGGGCGGCCGCCGGGCTGGGTCCATCCGCGGCCAACGACCCGGCCGTTGCCAACCAGCACACAGCCGACCGCCGGATTCGGCCAGACTTGTCCCAGTCCGCGCCGCGCCAAAGACAGCGCGATCCGCATATAGGAAAGATCGTCGTCAGTCGTCCTGGTCACTCAGTGACCCCACGAAATCCTCGAAATCGCGCGCTTCGCGGAAATTCTTATAGACAGACGCATACCGGACATAAGCGACGGAATCCAAGCTGTTCAACGCGTCCATGACCAGTTCGCCAATTTTGTCGGAACTGATCTCACTTTCGCCGCTGCTTTCGAGCCGGCGGATAATGCTGTTGATCACGCGCTCTATCCGTTCGGGATCCACCGCCCGTTTGCGCAACGCGATGTTCATGGAGCGGGCCAGCTTGTCGCGATCCAACGGTTCCCGCTTGCCGCCGCTTTTCAGCACCGTCAGCTCGCGCAGCTGGACCCGTTCGAAAGTCGTAAACCGGGCCCCGCAATTGACGCAGGCGCGCCGCCGCCTGATGGCGGCCCCTTCCTCTGTCGGCCGGGAATCTTTTACTTGTGTGTCGTCAGCACCACAGAACGGACAATGCATTGTGCCCTCGTCTCAGCTTACAAAGTTGGGTAGATGGGAAAGCGTGCGCAGAGATCCGACACCCGGGTGCGAACCGCTGCTTCAACCGTCGAATTATCACCATTTCCGGTCGCCAACCCGTCCAGAACTTCCGCGATCAGATCGGCCACCAGCTGGAATTCTTCCGTACCGAACCCGCGTGTGGTCGCCGCCGGTGACCCGAGCCGGACACCCGACGTGATCGTCGGCTTTTGCGGATCAAACGGAATACCGTTTTTATTGCAGGTAATCCCGGCCCGCTCGAGGCCTGCTTCCGCGTCCTTGCCGGTCAGGCCCTTGGGCCTCAGATCGACAAGAGACAAATGGGTATCGGTTCCACCGGATACGATGTCGAGCCCATGCGCGGCCAGTCCCGATGCCAGTGTCTGGGAATTTTCAACCACCTGCGCGGCATATTGCTTGAACTCGGGCCGCAGCGCTTCACCAAACGCAACCGCCTTGGCGGCGATGACATGCATCAGAGGACCACCCTGGGTTCCCGGAAAGATCGCTGAATTCACCTTCTTGCCGATATCTTCGTGATTGGACAGGATCATGCCGCCCCGCGGGCCACGCAGCGTTTTGTGCGTCGTCGTCGTGACCACATGGGCATGCGGCAGCGGGCTGGGATGAACGCCAGCCGCGACCAGCCCGGCGAAGTGCGCCATGTCGACCATCAGAAAGGCACCGACTGAATCGGCGATCTCGCGAAAACGGACGAAGTCGATGATGCGCGGATAGGCCGACCCGCCGGCGACGATTATTTTGGGCTTATGCTCCTTGGCGAGGCGTTCGACCTCATCGTAATCGATGCGGTGATCGTCCTCGCGAACGCCGTACTGGACCGCATTGAGCCACTTGCCGGAAAAATTCGGGGCGGCGCCATGGGTTAAATGTCCGCCGGCCGCCAGCGACATACCGAGAAGCGTATCCCCGGCCTGGCACAGGGCCACATAGACGGCAAGGTTGGCCTGGGCGCCGGCATGGGGCTGCACATTGACATAGCTGCAATCAAAAAGCTGTTTCGCCCGCTCGCGCGCCAGTTCCTCGGCGATGTCGACAAACTCGCACCCGCCATAATACCGACGGCCCGGATAACCCTCGGCATATTTGTTGGTCAGGACCGTCCCCAGCGTTTCGAGAACGGCCAGCGAAACCACATTTTCAGATGCGATGAGCTCGATCTGATCCTGCAGGCGGCCCAGTTCGCTTTGAACGGCTTTGTTCAATTCGGGATCGCTCGCCGCGAGCCCGTGGGTAAAAAAGCCCTCATCGACACGATAGTGTGCGGATGCCGAGGACGTTGCCATGACTTACTTCCTTTACGTCGGGACTGAACTCAAGCGAGCTTGGCAACGCGTCTCGCGTGCCGCTCACCACCGTCAAAATCCGTTGAAAAAAACACTCTTACGCAATTCCTTGCGATCTCCAGGTCGGTTATCCGGGCGCCGAGGACCAGTACATTGGCATCGTTATGTTCGCGCGCGAGCTGCGCGGTCTCTTCACTGTGGCATAGAGCCGCCCGGATGCCGGAATGACGATTGGCGGCAATGGACATGCCGATACCGCTGCCACAAACCAGTATGCCGTGCTGCGCCGTCCCGTCGCTGATGGCCGTAACCACGGCGTTCGCGAAATCGGGATAATCGACGGATTCGGGCCCGTCTGTTCCAAGATCAAGAACATGAAAGCCAAGCTCGGCCAGGACATGGGACAGCGACGACTTCAGATCGCAGCCGGCATGATCGGCTCCTATGGCGACGGTTTTCTGTGGCATAAACCGGATTCCAGAGGGCAAGGAAAATCGCGCGGACAATACCATATGTAGGCGCGACTACAACAGGCTACGCAACTTGTCGCGGCTAAATCGGGTCCTGGGGCGCGATTTGGTTTCCCGGACCGCCAGACTTTGCGTTGCCCACTACCCCTAAGTGGTAATTGGGCCCACCCTATTCTTTCCGGAACCGCCACGACCTAATTTAGATCGCCACGAAGTATTGCAAGTATGGATTCAGTTTTTATCCCCATAGAACTGACCAAGAAAAACACTAGAATTCGATTTGTGGCTAATTCTTCATTGACAGTCCTCAGCCGTCATGCGAATTGACCTATTCTTTGATATATCGAATAGGCAACTCCTCTCATGGTAGAAGAAAATTCACAGGCAATCCCAAAAACAGATGTTTTGCGCATGGCGGTCGAGATTGTTTCGGCTTATGTCAGCAACAATTCCGTTGCGGCCGCGCAAGTCCCCGAAGTCATCAACACGGTCTATGGCTCGCTCTCCACGCTGAACGGCCAGACCGGCACCGAGTCGATGGAGGCGTTGAAGCCGGCCGTTAGCGTGCGCCGCTCCGTCAATCCCGATTACATCGTGTGCCTTGAAGACGGCAAAAAGCTCAAGATGCTCAAGCGTCACCTGCGAGCAGCCTATGGCATGACCCCGGACGAGTACCGCGCCAAATGGAGCCTGCCGGCGGACTACCCGATGGTTGCGCCCAACTATGCGGCTCAGCGCTCCACCTTCGCCAAGCAGATCGGGCTTGGACGCAAGAAGGGCGAAAAAGTCGGACGCCGTAAGAAGTAAATTTTACCGATTTACGCAAAAAGGCCCGCCAAATCCGGCGGGCCTTTTTCGTTAGAGCATTTCGTCTTTACTTGACGTAGTCGTACTTGCCGTTTTTCCATTCATACAGAACATAGCCGGGCGCGGTTACATCGCCCTTCTTGTCGAAACCGATCTTTCCAATGACGGTTTCGAAGGACATGGACCGCAATGCCTTGATGAGTTTTCCCGTATCGACGCTCTTGGTTTTCTCGACAGCCTGCGCCCAGGCCTGAATGGCGCCATAAGTGTAGAGCGTATAACCCTCGGGTTCGTAACCGGCCTTCCTGAATCTCGCGACCAGCGATGCGGCAATGGGGTTCTTTCGCGGGTCGGGGCTAAAGGTCATCAGAGTCCCTTCGCCGGCCTTACCGGTAATCGCCCAATATTCGTCGGTCACCAGCGCATCACCCGAGACCAGTACCGTCTTCATGCCCTGCTGGCGCATCTGCCGCGCCATGAGCCCGGCCTCGGTGTGATAGCCGCCCACATACAACACATCGATACGGTTCACTTTGAGCTTGGTGACCAGCGCCGTGTAATCCTTTTCACCGGCCGTATAGGCTTCTTCCACGGTCGGCTTTACCCCGCGTTTGAGGAGTGTCTTGCGGGTCTCGTCGGCAAGCCCCTTCCCATAGGCCGTCTTGTCATGGACCACCGCGATCTTTTTGCCCTTGAACCGGTCAGCCAGAAAATTGCCGGCGACAAGTCCCTGCTGATCATCGCGGCCGCACACGCGAAAGACGTTGGCGAGGTTCCGTTCGGTCAGTTTGGGATTGGTCGAGGCCGGGGAGATCTGCAACATGTCCTCTTCGGCATAGACGTTGGATGCCGGGATCGATGACCCCGAGCAAAAATGTCCGGCGACAAAACGTACCCCCTTGCTGGCGAGTTGATTGGCCACGGCGACAGCCTGTTTGGGGTCGCACGCATCATCGCCAATTTCCAGACGAAGCTTCTGTCCAAGGACGCCGCCGGCGGCATTGAGATCGCTGACCGCCATCTCGGCGCCCCGCCGCATCTGTTCGCCGAACGACGCATATTGCCCGGTCATGGGCCCCGCTGTGGCAATGGCAATCTCAGCCCTCACCGGCACGGCCGTTGCCAGCCCGACGGCAGCCGCCGCCACCCACATAAATAAAATCCGCCTGTTCATAGCCAACTCCTTTGTCATCCGCGCCGGCCGCACCGGCCGCACCGGCCGCGGCACTTACCAGAAAATTGCCCCGTACTGTAACAAGGTGGGAGAACGGGGCAATAGCCCCGGAGAATCACCCATTATCGCGTGGCCGCCACCCGAACAACCCGCTGCGCTCATAGAGCCAGGGATATTGCCGGACCATCCGGGCAACCCGCGTCAGCCTGTACCCCAGCAGGCAAATGGCGGTGATGACGGCAGTATCGAGGATGTAACCCTGGACCGACAGCAACGGACCGCCGAACAAGGCGAAGACCAGAAACCTGTTCGCCGCCCCTAACAGCAGACAATAGCCGAACGCCTGCGACACCGGACGCCAGGTGGCAGCCAGTGCCTGCCCCGTCATAAATCCCGTGCCGCCCATCAGCACCAATGTAAAAAGGAAGAAAACAGCCGGGTCGCTGCTCAGGAGGCCGCTCATGTTGCAGCCTCCACGGCTTTACCATGCCCGCCTTCCAGATAGGCGGCCTTGACCTCTTCATTGTTCAGCAACTCTTCACCGGTGCCCGATAAGGCGATCTCACCGGTGATCATGACATAGCCGCGGTGGGCGAGACGCAGGGCGTGATGGGCGTTCTGTTCCACCAGGAAGACCGTCATGCCGTCCTTGGCATTGAGAGTCCGCACCGCCTCGAAGATCTCGCGGACGATCATGGGCGCCAGCCCCAATGACGGCTCGTCGAGCAACAGGAGCCTGGGACGGCTCATCAACGCACGGGCGATGGCCAGCATCTGCTGTTCGCCGCCGGACAGGGTGCCGCCACGCTGCTGCGCCCGTTCCTTGAGCCGGGGAAAAAGCGTGAAGACGTGATCGAGTTGCCCATCGCTGTCCTGGTCGGGATATGCGGTGGCCCCGAGTTGCAGGTTTTCCAGCACCGTCATGCGCGGAAAGATCCGCCGCCCTTCCGGCGAATGCGCGATGCCAGCCCTGGCAATCCGGTGGGTCGGCCAGCCCGTGATGTCCGCGCCATTGAAAACGATCCTGCCTGCCTTCGCCTGGGGATCGCCGCAAATGGTCATGAGAAGCGTCGATTTTCCGGCCCCGTTGGCGCCGATCAGGGTCACGATCTCGCCCTCTTCGACCCGCAGGGAGACATCGCGCAGGGCGTGGATATGGCCGTAATAGGTATGAACGCCTTCGATGCTGAGCATCACGCCACCCCCTCCGCCTGGTCGTCTTCGCCCAGATAGGCGCGGATAACAGCCGGGTCGTCTCGGATCTCGGCGGGCGTGCCGTCGGCGATCTTGCGGCCGTAATCGAGCACCACGATATGATCGGAAATCCCCATCACGACACTCATGTCATGCTCGATCAGAAGAATGCCGATCTGGTCTTCCTTCCGGATGGTCAGCAGAAGCTCGTTCAGCGCCGCCGACTCGCGGGGGTTCAAGCCGGCCGCCGGCTCGTCCAGACACAGTATGGCCGGACCGGTACACATGGCGCGGGCAATTTCAAGGCGCCGCTGGTCGCCATAGGACAGATTACCGGCGTCACCATCGGCCCTGTCCACAAGATTGATCCGCTCCAGCCAATGCCGGGCCAGTTCCGCCGCCTGCTCTTCGGCTTTGCGGAATACCGGAAGACCGAGAAGACCGGCAATGGAATACAGGGACGCCCGCATCAGCTTCTGATGCTGTGCCACCATGAGATTTTCCAGCACCGACATCTGGGGAAACAGCCGCACGTTCTGGAAGGTGCGCGCGACGCCGGCCTCGCGCGCGATCCGGAAACCCTCCATCTGCTCCAGCTGATAGACCCCATCGGGCCGCCTCACCGTCAGCCGCCCGACGCTCGGCGGGTAGAACCCGGTCAGACAGTTGAACACGGTGGTCTTGCCGGCGCCGTTGGGGCCGATGATCGCGGTGATCTCGCCAGGACTGGCCTCGAAGCTGAGATCGTCGATGGCAACCAGCCCGCCAAACCGCATGGTGAGGTGCTCGACCGACAGGAGAGGTGCGACGTCGTTCATAGCCCGCCCCGTGAGCCGGCCCGCGACAACCGGATCGTCGGTTGCCGGTGGGAAAGCAGACCCCGTGGCCGCCAGATCATGATCAGCACCATCAGCGCGCCAAAGGCCAGCATGCGGAATTCCTGAATTTCACGGAACCATTCGGGCAGTCCGATAAGCACCAGGGCGGCGATGACCACACCGATCTGACTGCCCATCCCGCCTAAAACGACCACCGCCAGAATGATCGCGGATTCGATGAAGGAGAAGCTCTCGGGGCTGATAAATCCCTGGCGGGCGCCGAACACTGTCCCCGCCATCCCACCGAACAGGGCCCCCAGGGCAAAGGCGGAGAGCTTGATATTGGTCGGGTTCATCCCCAGCGCCCGGCAGGCGATCTCATCTTCACGCAACGCTTCCCAGGCGCGCCCGATGGGCAATTTGCGAATCCGCAGGATAAACGCGTTGATGACCAGCGCGAGGATCAGGGCGACATAGAAAAGGAAGATGACCCGGTGCGAGGAGGAATAGGAAAGATCAAAAAACTGGTGAAAGGTTTCCACGCCCTCCGGCGGCCGGCGTTTGAACGGCAGTCCGAAGAAGCTCGGTTTGGGGATGCCCGATATGCCGTCCGGCCCCCGCGTGACAGGCACCCAGTTGATCAGGATGACCCGGATCATCTCGCCAAAACCCAGCGTCACGATGGCCAGATAATCGCCGCGCAGCCGCAGCACCGGAAACCCCAGCACGATTCCGAAGAAGGCCGCGATCAGCCCGGCGATGGGCAGGCAGGCCCAGAATGAAAAGTCGAAATTATGGAACAGCAGCGCAAAGCTGTAGGCGCCCACCGCATAAAACGCCACATAGCCCAGATCAAGCAGACCGGCCAGCCCGACGACGATATTGAGCCCCCACCCGAGCATCACATAGATCAGCACCAGCGTCGCCAGATCCACGATCTGACGATCGGCGAAAGGCAGCCAGGGCAGCGCGATCGCGATGACAATCAACGCTGCCCCGATCCACGGTCCGAACCGCTCCATGAAGGCGGCGCCGCTCACAGGAATTGGCCCGGCCGACTCATTGTCTCTTTTGTCCGTGCGGGCTTTGGAGAGTTGCCGCACCCCCGCCAGCAGCACAATGGCGCCGCCGGCGACGCAGGCAATGGTCAGCAGGCGGTTGGGAAAGGGGATCAGCCAGCCGGCGGCGAGCGCCGCTGCACCACCTATGATCCCGGGGACCGGCAGATCACGGCGCACCAGAACCAACGCGAACCGGCCGAGAAACACCAGCACCACGGCGATGCCCGTAACAACGAAACGGGTCTCAATAATTAGCCCGGTGACCTGAGTCTTGGCATGCAGCGCAATCAGCGGCAGCATCAGGGTGGCGGCGATGGCGGCGGTGATCGCCGCTTCCTTCAGGGCGTCAAGCCAAACACCGCCACGTGCATCCGCCGCCAAAGTCATGGGCTAGACCTTTTCCACCTCGGGCCGGCCCAGCAGACCGGTAGGCCGGAAGATAAGCACCAGGACCAGGATAGAGAACGCCGCAACGTCCTTGTATTCAATACTGAAATAGCCCGACCAGAAGGCCTCGATCAGCCCGATCAGCAGCCCCCCGAGCATGGCGCCCGGGATGGACCCGATGCCGCCCAGCACGGCGGCCGTGAAAGCCTTGATCCCGGCCAGGAAACCCACATAGAAATCGATCACCCCGTAATAAAGCGTGATCATCAGCCCGGCCACCGAGGCCAGCATCGCCCCCATGACAAAGGTGACCGAAATGGTCCGGTCCACGTCGATGCCGATCAGGGCGGCCATGGTGCGATCCTGTTCACAGGCCCGCTGCTCGCGCCCCAACGCCGTCTTGGAGATCAGCATCCAGAACGCGATCATGAGAATGATTGTCAGCGAAATTATGATGATCTGCATATAGCTGACGGTGACGGTAAAGGTGACCCCTTTGTAGATTTCAACGCCGCCGGTGATCACCGGTTGCAGGGTCTTGACCCGCGCGCCCTGGCTGAGTTGCACATAGTTTTGCAGGAAAATAGACATGCCGATGGCGGAGATCAGCGCCGCGAGCCTCGGTGAGCCCCGCAGGGGCCGGTAAGCCAGCCGTTCCAGGGTCCAGCCATAGGCGGCGGTCAGGATCATGGAAATCACCAGCACGCTGAGAAGCGTCAGAATAACCGCACCACCGCTCGGCCCCAGAAGGAGCAGCGCTATGAGGGAGATGAACGCCCCGATCATGAATATCTCGCCATGGGCGAAATTGATCATACCGATGATGCCATAGACCATGGTGTAGCCGATGGCGATCAAACCGTAGATCGCGCCCAGCGTCAGGCCGTTGACTAACTGTTGCAGGAAATAATCCAAAAGGCCGACGATCCTCGCGCGTTACTCAGTGCTCATATCATGATGCCTGATCCGCCGGCCTTGCCGCTATTGGCCGCCTCTTTGCGCAGGACGTAGTTGAGCTTATTCACCGCAGTACGTTTAAGCGTCTCTTCGGACGTCGATGGCGAACCAACGATTGATACCTCTGTGCCGGTCGCTACGTCGATGGCGCTGACCTTAACGGCGTTACCAACCTGCCATATCTCGATCAGCACATCGCCTTTGCTTTCTCCGGCCATAGACGCCACCTGACTGCCTAGTTTCGAATATCCTGCTGGAACCATTCCATGGGAATTTTCATACCCAACCCTGCCTCCCTTGCTTTTTCGTAAACAACGCGCCCAACGGCGGCGAACTGAAGCCCTGCCGAATTGTTGTCGTAATAAATGGATTGGGTATCGGAATCGCGGCCCTGAATATCGCCGGCGATGACGTTGGCCAGCATGGGATTCTCGTTTGTCTCATAACGGCGGCGGTAGCTTTTGCCGCTTGGCCGGCGGTCGCGCTCCTGCTGTGAGCCGATGATATAGTCGCCGTACTTGTCCTGCTGATTGCCGATGATCTTGTCCACCGCGCCATAAACCGGCTCGTCGATTTCATCAACCCGGCAGCGGATGACCAGCGGCCCCGGCTTCTGCGCTTTCATCATGTCAACCGTATAGACCGGTTTGCGGGAATCCGTGCACAGCGCGACGATGTCCGCGTCCCTGGCAACGGCCATATTGTCATCCACGATCTTAACCGCAATACCGAGCTTTTCGGTCATGTCGGCGGCAAACTTTTCCCGGTTGGCCGGTGTCGGACTATAGACCCGGATTTCCTCGATGGGCCGGACGGAGCAGATCGCCTCGGTATAGGCGTAGGCCATACCGCCCGAGCCAACCACACCCAGAACGGTGGAATCCTCGCGCGCCAGATGTTTCGCGCCCACGCCGGCGGTCGCACCGACGCGGGCATGCTGCAGAATACCGTCATTGATAAGACCAATAATCTCGCCATTCCTCATATCGATCAGAATGACAAAGCCGCAATACGTTCCCGGCTCCATATTGTGCCATTCCTCGGTGACCGCATCGTCATATTCGGTCCATGTGAGAATGTCGGATTTGAACCGAAGTGCCAGTGTCGGCGGGTCATACATCATGCCCAGCAAGGATCCCCAGCGGTAGTAATCGCCACTGGTTGCGGTCGGTGCCCAGAAATCGGTACGTGGCTGAAATGTCGCGAGCCCCTGCGCGTACTGCTTGAGGACATTCTCCATGGCGTCCACCGCATCCGTCATTTTCAGGACACGCGCCGTCACATCATTGCTGATCAAAAGTGCCACTCGGTTCCCCCGCTTAGCGACCAGCCCTCAACAAGCCAGACAACCGCGGAAGAATAACAGATGGCATAAGAATCGGGGTAGGAAGACAGCCACCCTGTCTTTCACGCGATCGTCGACGTGTCCGTAGGGCAGAGGGAGCTATAGGGTAAGCTGTTAATGACCGTGGTTAAGGCGGTCAATGAGACCGTCGGCACCACTTTTTGGCAGTATCCGGCAGTAACTGATTTCCGCCCACTGCGACAAACGATTACTTTACAAGCGGACCCCACACGACGTACAACCCGGCCACTGTTACCGACCCGCCGCGCAATTGATCGCGGCGACGGGCGCGCCACTGATTGAGAACCCGTAACCCGGCGCACCAACCCGCATCCGGAAAGAGACAATGATAGAATTAGACGGCGTCGTTCCGGCGCTTGGCCAGGCTCTGAGCAACCGTGGCTATGACGTGCTGACCCCCGTACAGGAGGCGGTCCTCGACCCCGGCCTCCGGGATGCCGACCTGCTGGTGTCGGCCCAGACGGGATCGGGCAAGACGGTGGCGTTCGGGCTGGCGCTCGCCCCCACCCTGCTGGACGGCGCCGACCACTTCGATCGCACCGCCGCGCCGCTGGCGCTGGCCGTTGCCCCGACCCGGGAACTGGCCATGCAGGTGAAGCTCGAACTGCAATGGCTGTACGCCAAGACCGGCGCGTCGGTCGCCTCATGTGTCGGCGGTATGGATATGCGCGACGAGAGACGCGTATTGCAGAATGGCGCGCACATCGTGGTGGGCACGCCGGGCCGGCTGCGCGACCATATCGAACGCCATTCCCTGAACATGACCGGCCTGCGGGCCGTGGTGCTGGACGAGGCCGATGAAATGCTCGATCTCGGGTTCCGCGAGGATCTGCAATTCATCCTCGACGCGGCACCGTCCGACCGGCGCACCCTGATGTTCTCCGCCACCGTGCCGCACTCCATCAGCAGCCTTGCCAAGCGCTACCAGCGCGACGCGGTGCGGATCAGCACCAATGCGGAACGCCAGCAGCACGTGGATATCGAGTACCGGGCCATGACCGTCGCCGCCAACGACCGGGAAAATGCCATCATCAACGTGCTGCGCTATTTCGAGGCGAAGAACGCGCTTGTCTTCTGCGGCACCCGCGCCGCGGTCAATCGCATGACCAGCCGTTTCGCAAACCGGGGATTCTCGGTGGTGGCATTGTCCGGCGAACTGAGCCAGAAAGAACGCACCCATGCCCTGCAGGCCATGCGGGACGGTCGCGCCCGCGTCTGTATCGCCACCGACGTGGCGGCGCGGGGCATCGATCTGCCCAATCTGGAGCTGGTGATCCATGCGGATCTTCCCAAGAACAAGGAATCCCTCCTGCACCGGAGCGGACGAACCGGGCGCGCCGGGCGCAAGGGCGTGTGTGCTCTGATCGTGCCCCACAGTGCCCGCAAACGCACCGAACGGCTGCTGCAAAGCGCCAACGTCAAAGCCAGTTGGGCCAAGCCCCCCTCCATCGACGAGGTCACCCAGCGGGATCGCGAACGGATATTCGAAGACCCCAGCCTGAGCGAGGCGCCGACTGAGGACGAGCAGGCCTTCGTGGCGGAGTTGCTGTCCCGTCATAGCGCCGAACAGATCGCCGCCGCCTTCCTGCGTCTCCATGGCGCCGGGCACTCAGCCCCGGAGGAACTGCTGGACATTGACGCCTCGGAACCCGACGAACAGCCCCGTAAACGCAACCAGCGTGACGATTTCAAGGGTGGTGTCTGGTTCTCCCTGTCGGTGGGACGCAAACACAATGCGGAACCACGCTGGCTCCTGCCCATGCTGATCCGCGCCGGGAAAATTACCAAAAGCGACATCGGCGCCATCAAAATTCGCCAGGATGAAACCCATGTGGAACTTGCCCCCGGCTGCGTCGCACAGTTCCTCGAAGCCGTCGGTCCAAGCAACATGCTGGAAAAAACCATCGCGCTAAAACCCCTTGATGACACCGTCCAGATACCCCCGCCCTCCAGCGGCAAACCGCCCGCAAGGAAAAAGCCCTATACGGATCGCAAACCCAGCGTGCGCCCGGCAGCGCCACCGCGGAAACCGAAAGCTGAGGCAAAGACTGAGGCAGAACCCAACAAGACGCCGGAGAAATTTTCTCCCGCCAATGAGACCGCCAAAAAACCAAAGATCAAGAAAGCGAAGCTGAGAAAACTCAAAGCCAAGGAACTCAAGGCTAAAAAACCCAAGGCCAAGAAACGTCACAAGCCAAGGGGCGCCGAAGGTGCTCCGGCAAAAGTCACCGCCAAACCAACCAAGGGCGCCGCGCCGGACCGCCGTTCCCACCTGGCAGGCTTTGCGCCGCGCAAGCGAAAACCGTCACCGACCTAAAATCTGTTGCCGCTATCGACTTGCGGGTTCTGTGCCGGCCGTCTGCACCATTTTCGAGCGAAGCACGAAAATCCGCCTATGGGTTCATGCAATCTAGTCCGCTTTAGCCCTAACAGCGGGCTCAAATCCGAATGGTCGTTCAGGTCCGCTAATAGGCTGTGATCTCAACCGGTCATTCCAGCCCTGCAAACTCACCCTCAGAATACGCCTGATTTTGGCTTGTCGGTCAGCTTTACAGCTTTTCGGCAAAAACCGCGATCTCGGCCAAAAAGTGTCGGGATATTTTACAGTTTAGTAAATCGGTCTATTAACCAACTTCGTAGGTCATTGATATTCATCAAAACCCGAAAGTTGGCACGGATCTTGCATATAATTCCCGCAATAGGCGCGGTCGGCGCTTAACAATTTGGTGGGACACCAAAATGGAAACCTTTAAATCACTCACGGCTGGGGGTTGCTTCGCTCTACTGGCGGTAGTAGCAACCAATGCCAATGCGGCAATTATTCACGACAATGGAGTTTCTTTAACTCAACAGGGAGCAAACTTTTCACAAGTTGGGGGAGTGAGCATCGTCGCGGACGATTTTTCGGTTGGGGCATCCGACACCATTCGCTCAACACAATTTTGGGGAACCCATTGGTCTTCGGGTGTGTTGCCAGCCAATGATTCATTCACCGTGACGATTTACGGCGATACGGGTGGCGCTCCCAACAGCGGAAACATCGTTGGAACCTCAGCCCTGTCGCTGGTCAGCCGGATAGACACCGGATTCAACCATAATAATGTTAGCTCTGCAGACATTCTTGAATACATCATGAATTTGGTTACGCCCGTGTTATTGCCATCTGCGGGCACCTACTGGTTCTCTGTTGTTCATGCTGCCGTTCCGGGCAACGCAACCAAATTCGCATGGGATCGGGTTAGCAACGGATCGCCAAATCCTTACCATACTTCCGCTAATTCGGGTGCGACGTGGGTCCCATCCATTTTTGACGTATCATATAATATTTCCAATAATTTCGTCAGTACAATCCCGGAACCCGACACCCTCGCCATCCTTGGCCTCGGTCTCGCGGGTCTCGGCTTCGCACGGCGTCGTAAGGCTGCGTAACAAAACTCACGACAATATTTTCATGAAGCGGCGGTTCTTCGGAGCCGCCGTTTTCTCTTGCGGAATGTCTCAGTTGGGTCAAAAGCGGCATCCGGCGGCGGTGTTTTGGCGTCCGTTCTGATCCCAATTGCGGAAATAAATTGGCATAAAGCAGACGTATTGCTCCAAACAACCGCGTTCGAGTGCTGAAACTTACACGGCGTCTTACATTTTTTCGACGTAAGTTCTAAAAATGACATAGAAACAATGCGTTATCACTACGTGTTCAAAAAACAATTTGAGTGGAACGAAGGCGCGGGCGCCATTTTTTTACTGTCTCATACTGCCTGCACACGCATGGGAAGACCCTTCATAGGGCTGATGTATGTGGTGTTAAATGAAGAAGTAGCAAACGCCACTCAACAGAAGGGAGTTTGATAAAAACAGAACGTTAACAGTTCCATGCCCTAATTCGTAAAAGTAATTCAATTACGCCAAACGTTAAAAAATATGACGAAATGTACTTCATTATATTTGGACGCGACACGGTTTCTCGCCGCAATGGCAGTCCTAGTTTACCATTTTTATTCAATGGAAGTAATTGATACCGCTATTCGTTTCAACTTTGGCGGCGAAGCGGTGATGGTCTTTTTCGTCATATCCGGTTTTGTGATTGCCTATGTTACAGACAACCGTGAAAACAACTGGCGAACTTATAGTATAAGTCGGTGCGCCCGTTTGTATTCTGTAGTGGTGCCTGCGCTAATCCTCACTGTAATAGTTGATAGCATTGGCGCACAAGTAGACCCGACAGTTTATGATCCGCGCACACACGAGCAGCCAATACTGCGGATCGGTGCCTCTCTATTATTCATCAATCAAATTTGGAATTTTACCATAATTCCACTTTCCAATGGCCCATTTTGGTCACTTTCCTATGAATTTGTTTATTATCTCGCGTTCGCCGCCGCAATTTTTGCACCCGGGAAATGGCGTTACGCGTTGACATTTGTAGTTCTTTTGATTGCTGGCCCGAGGATCACATTGTATTTCTCGATCTGGTTAGTGGGAGTCCTGGTTTACTATCTCCGGCCAAAATTGCGGCTTAGCCCCATTGCGATGGGGGGAGTGTTTTTCGTTAGCTTAGCTTTATTTTTCGCGTTTGTGATTTTTGGCACACCATTGGATTCGGTCACCTCCATACTTAAAGAACAACTTGATTCAGAGGGTTACCTCACCATATTCGACGCCAAATTTTTCATCGGTGGGCAAGGCGGCGCACAGTTCCCGAGCGACTTGATGATAGCACTCGCCTTTGCGGGGACCCTGTTAACATGTGACGGAATAGCAGGTGTATTGTTGATCTCCGATGGGTTGAATCGAACAATTCGCTTTCTTGCATCGCACACGTTTTCAATTTACCTCTATCATTTCCCGCTGCTAGTGTTTTTCGATGTCCTTTTCGATCGTATTATTCTGTTCGAAGGGCACCAAGACGGCATTTTGAATGGTGTGTCGCTGATGGTCATGACCTTGGCATGCATATTTTTACTCGGGCGCTATACCGAAAACCGCAAAGACATCTATGTTAAATTATTCCAATACCTGAATCTCACCCTGTTTTCGTTCCGTGATCGTACTTTGGGTGAACGGTCCTAACCTATCAGGGCCAAAAGGCTGTCCACCACCCGAACCGCAATTGTTCTGCTGCGTTGAAATCTGCGCTTCGAATGCGCCAGGATTTGCCGTCGCTTTCATTCGCGTCATGTCCGTTGTGAGTCAAAAGGCGGCATCAGGCGGCGGTGTTTTGACGTCCGCTCTGCCCCCAATTCCGGAAATAAATCGGCGTAAATTCTACAAATTACGTAGAAACAATGTGTTATCACTACGTTCTTAAAAAAACAGTTTGAGTGGAACGAAGGCGCGAGCACCGGTATCCGGCGTCTATTTCCCGACGCAGAAATTGACGCAGATCTGGCTCAGTTCATCTTCGTTGAGTGTCTCGGCGGTGAGGCCGCAGCGTTGCGCGCCGTCGCAATCATCGGCACCGCTGGAACAATCCAGATGACAGCATTCGCCGCATAAAGTAGCTGTCAGCGGTTACCGGAATTTCCGGCGCCCGATCCGCTTTCCAACCGAAGCAGACTCCATCCGCGCAAGCTTCCCGGCTTTATGGGTTGGACCAGGAGGAGCCGTTAGGCTCCCCCTGGATGTGGATAGATCGCACGTTAGAGCATGCCTACGATTTTAGCCCTATCCTGAGCATTCCCCACCCCGCGCGCACCACTCCTCGAGCCCGCGGCGAAGAGCGCACTTTCGGCTGCGGGATTGGTGTTACGACCAGTCTTTAATTGAACCAAACGGATGACATGGTTCGCGCCACGAACCGAGGCCATGTCCCGAGTGTCCATGGTGATAGCCTCCGAAATCTCTCCGAGAGCGGCAAAAGACGTGAGCGATACCTTCTCATCTGCCGTGGCAACGCTTGCTCCCAGCATAATGGCAGCGGCGGATAAAAGTGACGTGATACGCATTTGAATTCTCCTGTGACAGGCGCTGTTTCCATCGGCCTACACCCGCGCCTGGGGCCAACCCGCAGACCCAAAAAGTGAATCACTTGCCATTGGGAAAGTCAAGGAACGGCGAAAACTGCAAAAGACGAAAGACATGGCGTTCATCAACACGGCAAAGCCTACGTTCGCCATGGCCTGAAAGCAGGCCCCGATTCCGATTCCGTGTTTTATATCCGCCACGTTGCGCGAATTTATCGGACGCCTATGATCCCCGCATGGTGCTGCGTAAAAACATCCTTCCAATTATCCTGACCTGCTGTGCGTTTGGCGTTTTAATTCTTCCTCCAGCGGGTTGGGCGGCAAACATCGAAATTGGCTCCGGCATACGCGTCGACATGCCTGTCAAGTCGATGAAACAGTTGCGTGACCGGGGGCTGGTTAAACAAAAATTCGACTATTCCTGCGGCGCCGCGGCGCTGGCGACCATCCTCCGTTATGGCTTCGGCGAGGCGGTCACGGAAAAGCAAATTCTGCTGGAGCTGTTCGATCTGCTGTCCGATAAAGAGAAAAAGATCAGCGAGAAAGAAGGCTTCTCCCTTCTGGATCTGCAACGGGTGGCGCAGGCGCGTGGCTACAAGGCGCAGGGCTTTCGGCTCGAGGCCAAATATCTGCCGCGCCTGAGCGGGCCGGTGATCGTTTTTATCGAACCGCGCGGCTATAAGCACTTTGCCGTACTGCGCGGTGTTCGCGGCGATCGCATCCATCTCGCCGACCCGTCGCGCGGAAATATCCGCATGCCGGCCTATCGCTTCCTGGAAAGCTGGCTTCAGAAGGGCGATAAGGGAATCATCTTCGTGGTGGAACCCAGGACGGCTAAACCTGCCGATGCTACGGCCCGAACTCAATCGCTAACACCCCCCCTGAAGGGGCTGCCACAGCCCGAGATCATGACCGTCCGCGACATGCTGGCGGTGGGTAACCCGTTTGTCCGGCTGCCCGAACTCTTGAGGTAGAACCATGGAATATCCTGCACCACAAAAGAAACTCTGGCGGCGATTTGCGGCCGCCATCCTGCTGGTATGGGGGCTTGGTGCACCGCTGGGTCCTGCCCTGGGGAATACACAGCCATCGTCCGACCCCGCGGTCCTGACGCTGGGTGAGGCCGCCAGCCTGCTACGCGTCATTTCGCTGGAGTTGAAGCAATATGCCCAGCGGAACAAGATCCCGGCGCGTCGAATTGGGTCAATCTGGCGGTTCAACCGCGCCGCTCTGATGGCCTGGCTCAACGGCGACTGGACGGTGATCGCATCCACCCTGCCGCCAACGCCCACGGATGCCAAACCCGCACTCTCCACTGCTAACCCGATGCTCAGCCGGCATGAGATGAAGCGAGTCACGGCAACCGGGACCAGCATTGCCCAAAACCAGGCACCCACTTCGCCTAGCAGGAAAATTTCCGCCGAAGGCAAAGACGGGACTATCGGTGCGGCGCCGGAACAACGCACCGCCGACGATGTTTTCCTGCGCAGTCAAAAGGTATTGCTGGCGCCCGGTGAAGTGACCATTGAGTTAGGTCAGTTCTATTCGAAGAGCGACAGTCAGCAATTAGCGGCGGTTGGCGGCGGCGTTGGGCTTGCAACAATCGAACAAGAAACCCTAACCACATTATTGCTGGGTCGCGTCGGGGTAGGAGCCGAAACCGAACTCTTCGCCAGCACCAGCTTCCGTAGTCAGGACAATGACGTGTACGTTGGCAGCACCAAGCTTTCCGAGGGAGGACGGGCCGAAATTGGTGACATTAACCTCGGTGTTCGCCGGACTCTCCTGCATGAAGGCCCAGGCTACCCCGATATTATAGCGACCATAGACGGGCATATTCCGACCGGCGCGAGCTCTTACGCGATCGGCGGCGGCTTAGCCTTGGTCAAAAGTATCGATCCGGCGGTTCTATTCGCCAATGCTAACTATCGCCATACCTTCAGCCGGAATTTTATTGACCTGGCGCGTCTGGAACCGGAAGACAGCCTGGATATTTCGATGGGTTATGCCCTGGCACTGAACGACACCCTGACCCTGAGCACGTCCGTTTCTGGTGTGTTTAGCAGCGCAACCAGCTTCGACAATGCGACCCTCCGCCAGCAGAACAGCTACAGCATGCAGGTTGGCTTGACCTCATGGCTGGCCGAGGGTCTTTATATTGAACCTTCAGTTAGCTTCGGGCTTAGCGGTCCCGGCGACAGCGTCGCCTTCAGCGTGACCATGCCTTATACATTTTAATCGAGACGTGGTGCGAACAACGCTATCCGGCGTCTATTTCCCGACGCAGAAATCGACGCAGATCTGGCTCAGTTCATCTTCATTGAGTGTCTCGGCGGTTAGGCCGCAGCGTTGCGCGCCGTCGCAATCATCGGCACCGCTGGAACAATCGAGATGACAGCATTCGCCGCATTTGCCGAAGCTGGGCCCGTCATGATTGGGGCATAATTCATCGACCATCCGGGTCATCGCCGCGACCATGCTTTCACGGTCAGGCAACGGCACCCCAACACTGGCCCGTTCGATCTGGAGCAACGGATCATTTACGAGAATGGCCTTGCCGGCCTCTGTCAGCCCAAGGCGGACTTTCCGGCGGTCCTCATCGCAGCGGATGCGCTCAAGAAGCCCTTTGCTCTCCAGCGCAATCAGCGTTTGCGAAATAGTCCCCTTGGTACAGCCAAGATAATCGGCGAGCACACCGGGTGATGTGGAGTATTTATTGGCCTTGGCGAGAAACCGCAATGCGTTCCATTGCGCGGGGTTCAGCCCTTCCGAAAACTGGAGGGAATGGGCAATCCGGCTAAGCCGGTCGACCAATGTGGCAATAGTGTCGGGTGCTGTCATATCCCTGTCAAATTAGTGTCACGCGCGATTGTTGACCATACCCTATACGAATTTCCGTCACATATCATTAAATTAATAGCGACTCGATAAAATACCTTGAAATTATAACAGCGAGTCGCTACCTTTATGCCAGACACTCAATCGCCCGGCGGATAATCGGGCGGGGAAGGGAAAAATGGCATATTCAGCAAGCTCGGGAAACGAAATCGGCGACCGCCGGTACATCGCAGCGGCCATGCGCGCGCCCATGCTCGAACGGGAATACGAGACAGAATTAGGCCGTCGCTGGCGAGACAAGGAAGATCAAAAGGCCCTCGACGAACTGGTCACCAGCCACGTCAGGCTCGCGGTCAAAATCGCCTCGGGATTTCGGGGATACGGTTTGCCCGTCTCCGATCTCATCCAGGAAGGAAATATCGGCCTGTTGGAGGCCGCCAAGCGGTTCGACCCGGAAAAAGGCGTCCGGTTCTCCACCTATGCGTCCTGGTGGATTTTGGCCGGCGTCCAGGAATTCATAGTCCGGAATGCCTCCATCATCCGGCTCGGTTCGACGCCCGCGCAAAAGAAGCTGTTTTTCAATTTGCGCCGTCTACGCGCCAAAATCGCAAGCGTCGATGACGTGTTGATGACCGATGCCAACCGCCAGGAAATCGCGGACATCCTCAAGGTGCCGATCAACGCGGTGGAACGGATGGAAGCACATCTTTCCGGCCCCGACCGGTCTCTCAACATCACCATCGGCGAGGATGGCGATGAGCTTCAGAACTTCCTGAAGGATGACCGGCCCAACCCGGAGGAGATCGTCATCGACCGGGTCGACAGTAATATACGGGGGCAATGGCTCCAGGAGGCTCTGGATACTCTGTCGCCCCGGGAAAAGGACATCATTCAGCACCGTTTTATGGACGGCGATAAGACCACCTTGGCGGATATCGGCGAATCCTACGGTGTCACAAAAGAACGCATCCGTCAGATCGAAAGCCGGGCCCTGGGTAAGCTAAAGGACGTGCTCGAAGACGCCCACGGCGCCGACGCCCCGCTGGGCAACGCCTGACAGAAGTCTGGATCTATTCGGATAGAAAAGTGGCTTAGGCCGCTTCGGTGGTGCTCGTCGCTGTGGGGGGCTGCCCGGTGGTGGCCGTTGCGGTAGAGGCCTGCTCGGTCGGCGATTTCGGGCCATAGGCGAGATCGTGGGCCCAGAACCGTTCGAGCCGGCGCAGCGCGTCGTTCACGGTTTCCATGGAATCCGATGTAATGGAGCTCTCACCCAACTGTTCCACATGCCGGTCATAGAGCTGTGAAATCAGACCGCAGATTTTGAGGCCCTTTTCCGACGCCTTGACCCGCACGGTCCGCCGGTCGTGGGACGAGCGTTCCTGGCTGAGATAGTCGTTTTCGACCATCTTCTTCACGTTATAGGAAACATTGGAACCCTGGTAATAGCCGCGATAGGTCAGTTCGCCGACGGTCAGCTCTTCCTCGCCGATATGGGACAGGATGAGGCTCTGGACGTTGTTGATGTCCTCGATACCGAGACGATCAAGCTCCGCTTTCACCACTTCGAGAAACTGACGGTGCAGCCGCTCAATCAGAAGGGTCGTTTCCAGATAAAGTTGTTTCACGGCTCGTACTCGCGGCAAATGGATGGGGTCACGTGACACCATCGTCGGCCAACAAGTTAAATTTTCGGTTAATTTGACGGGTCGATGAAAGGCCGGAAATCTGCCAAAAAGCAACGATCCACCGGGGTTTTCAGCCGTCCGGTCAACGCCCCCCGGAAACCAAAGCGACAATCTCAGCCGGTCGGATCGGCACCTGGGCGATATGGACATGAAAAGGCCTCAGGGCATCTTCAATGGCCGCGACGATGGCCGCCGAGGCCGGTGCGATGCCGCATTCACCGACGCCCTTGACCCCCAGCGGATTGAGCGGGGTCGGCGATTCCATATGAAGGAGATCGATATTTGGCATTTCCGGGGCCGTCACCATCAGATATTCGGCGTAGTTGGTGGTCAGGGGCTGAGCGTATTCGTCATAGCCCATCCATTCATAAAGCGTATTGCCGATGCCATGGGCGGTGCCGCCGGCGACCTGGCCGTCGACGATCATGGGATTGATGATGACCCCGCTGTCATGGACCATCACATAATTGTTGAATTTCACATGGCCGGTCTCGGGATCGACCTCAACTTCCACCACCTGGGTGCCGTTCGCGAAGGTCAGATCGTCGATCACCGCGCTCTGGGTGGATTCCATGCCGGGTTCAATCCCGCCGGGCAAAGCAAACCCGGGCGTGCCGGCAACGGCATGGGCCACGGTGCCCAGCGGCACCGATAAATTGGAAACACCTTTCACCCGGACTTCGCCGCCCTCGATCTCAAGATCCTCTTCGGATGCCTCGAGTATATGGGCCGCGACTTTGAGCGCCTTGGCCCGCACTTCGAGGGCCGCCAGATGGGCCGATGACCCGGCGGTCACGGTCTGGCGACTTGCCGATCCGCCGATGCCCATGGGAACGCCGGAGGTATCGCCGGTCACCACCTCGATCAGGCTCATATCGCCGCCAAGCTGCTCAGCGACGATCTGCGCCATCATGGTCTTGGTGCTCTGGCCCATGGCGGCGGCCCCGGTATAGACCAGGATCTTGCCCGACGGACCTATTCGGACAGTCGCCGTCTCGAAAGGCCCCCTGCCCGTTCCCTTTACGTAGTTCGCAACCCCCATTCCGATATAGCGGCCTTCGGCGCGCGCCGCCGCCTGACGATCACGGAACGATTCGTAGCCGGCCCGCTTCAAGGCCATGTCCATGGCGGCCGGATAGTCGCCACTATCGAGAACCACCGGCAGGCCGTTTCGCGCCTTGATCGGCTTCTCGCAGGGCATGCGATCACCGGGCACAAGATTGCGCCGGCGGATTTCGGCGCGGTCGATCCCGAGCTCGTCGGCGGCCCGGTCCAGCAGCCGTTCCATGACAAAGATTCCCTGCGGGTGACCAGCGCCGCGCACCGGTGTCACCGACACCTTGTTGGTCAGAGCCAGCCGAACATCGAGATGATAATTGGGCACGTCATAGGGCAGCGTCACCACCACCGCCGAATTCTGCGCCAGATTAATGCCGCGCGCCGTATAGGCCCCATGATCATGGATCAGGGATCCCCGTACACCCAGCACCTTGCCATCGCCATCGACGGCGATCTCGGCATCCCAATATTGATCACGCTCCTGCGTCGTGCCGACAAAATGCTCGCGCCGGTCCTCGACCCATTTGACCGGCTCGCGCATCACATAGGCAGCCAGCGAGACAGCGACGTCCTCGGGATAGAACACCACCTTGGGGCCGAACCCGCCGCCCACATCCGGTGTCATTACGCGAACGCGGTTTTCTGTCCAGCCCAGCATGTCGATCAGGACGTTCTTGGCCGTATGGGCGGCCTGGGTCGAACTCCAGAGGGTCAGCTGTTCGTCCATGTCGTCGTAGGTGGCAACCGCTCCCCTCCCCTCCAGCGAATGGCTCCCGCCGCGATGCTGCCAGATGGATTCCTGGAACGTATGAGGTGCATCGGCGAAGGCCTGATCCACATCGCCAAAGCCCACGTCGAATTCGGCCAGCACATTGTGCGGCGAGTCCCTGTGCGCGGTCGGTGCGCCGTCCTCAAGCGCCGCCTTGCAATCGGCCACCACCGGCAGGGGGTCGTAATCGACCTCGATCAGCGCCGCGGCATCCTCGGCGATGTAGCGCGTATCGGCGACGACGATGGCGACAGGCTCGCCCACATGCACCACCTCGTCATCGGCCAGGGCGGGACGGTTGAGATCCTGCCGATAGGCCGGGCTGGGCAATCCCACCACCAGACGTTCGTTCGAGAGATAGGGTTTGAAATCGGCCAGCGTAAAGATGGCGTGGACACCGGCAACGGCGCGCGCCGCCTCACTGTCGATACCACGGATCGCGGCATGCCCGTGCGGGCTGCGCAAAAACGCGGCGTGTTTTAGACCGCTGAAGGAGATGTCGTCGATAAACCGGCCATTGCCGGTCAGTAAGGCCGGATCTTCGAGACGTTTCGCGCGGCTGCCAAAAACCTTCGCGCTGCTCACCTACTCACGCACCTTTTTCGGCTTTGAGGCGCTGGGCTGCATCGAGGGCAGCGGCGACGATCCCCTGATAACCGGTGCACCGGCACAGATTACCGCTGATCGCGATGCGGACTTCCTCTTCCGTCGGATCGGGATTGTCATCGAGGAATTCGAGCAGCGTGGTCAGCATGCCAGGCGTGCAGAATCCGCACTGCAGACCATGATTGTCGCGGAACGCTTCCTGTAGCGGATGCAGCTCTTCCTCGTTGGGCGCGATGCCTTCAATGGTGAGGAACTCATGCCCATCGGCCTGAACCGCCAGCATCAGACAGGACCGCACGCTGCGTCCATCCATCAGAACCGTGCAGGCGCCGCAGACACCGTGCTCGCAGCCAAGGTGCGTACCGGTCAGTCCCAAATTCTGGCGCAGAAAATCGGCCAGATGAAACCGGACCTCGACCTCTTCTTCGTATTTTTTGCCGTTGACGGTTAGCGATATACGCCGTGTTTCACCCATATTTTTTCCTCCTCACGCCGATCCGGTGGCGCGGCCGTAAGCCTTGACCAGAGCGCGCCGGCTCATCACCGTCGCGAGATGCTGGCGATATTCGGTCGACGCATAGACATCACCCATGGCGTCAATTTCACGGCAGGCCTCGCACAGATCGCGGAACCGGTCCTCTGACCCGCCCTCGCCGATCAGTGCCTCTTCTATAGCCGTCATACGAACCGGCGCGGCGCCAACGCCGCCGATGGTCACCGATGCCCGCGTGATTTTGCCATCCGACCCCACCTCAAGCAGCGCGGCCGACGAGGCGACGGCGAAATCGCCGTGCCGGCGGGCAAATTCCACAAAGCCGTAACCATGGCCGGCCGGCCAGCCCGGGATGCGGATGCCGATAACCATTTCATCCATCTCAATGGACGGCGTCATATAGCCGGCGGGAAACTCGGCGAACGGAATCTCGCGCCGCCCGTTGGGACCCTGTACCGTTATCACCGCATCGGTCGCGGCACAGATCGCCGGCAGCTCGGCGGCGGGATCGAGATGCGACAGCGAGCCGCCGATGGTGCCCCGATTGCGGGTCTGACGATGGCCGATCTGCTGAATCGCCTCATGCATGACCGGACACAGACGCTCGACAGCATCGGAATATTCCAGATCGCGCTGGCGGGTCATGGCGCCGATCTCCAGCGCATCGCCGTCTTCGCGGATATAGGACAGCCCCTGAATCTTGTTCAGATCGATTACGTGATCGGGTAATACATACCGCATGTTGAGCATAGGCATCAGCGACTGACCGCCGGCCAAAACCTTGGCATTTTCATGTTGCGACAAAAGCGCAACAGCGTCGTCGACGCTTTGCGGATCATGGTACGAAAAGGGCGGCGGCTTCATCCTCTTGTCTCCAGGCTATCGGGAAATACCCATGCTCGGAATCTGACCGATCTTGGGCAAAAACGACGACAGGTATCTTCATTTCTTTCTTTGGTACTTAGCGCACGACGGGCGGACGCGCAACGGCGGATTGGTTGGCGCGGCCGGTTGGCCTAAGCTAGAGGATGCAAAAGTCAAATTGTGCGCAACGCAGGAACCCATCGTATGTCGACGGAATTACCCTTTGTGTCGCTGGAAGACCTGGTCGGCCATATCCCGGACGGAGCGCTTCTCGCGGTCCCCAAGGATGAAAGTGGTGTCGCCATGGCGGCCACGCGGGCACTTGTTCGGCGCGGTGTCCGTGACCTGCATCTGCTCTGCGTGCCGACCAGCGGCTTGCAGGCGGATATTCTGATCGGGTCCGGGTGCGTCTCCACCCTGGAATGCGGCGCCGTAACCCTGGACGAGTTCGGTCTCGCGCCCCGATTTCGCGAGGCCGTTGAAACCGGCGCCATACGCATGGTCGATTCCACCTGCCCCGCCATCTATGCCGCCTTGCAGGCGGGCGAAAAGGGCAGCCCGTTTGCATCGATGAGGGGGATTATCGGCAGCGACGTGGAACGCTATCGCGACGACTGGCGGATCATGGACAATCCGTTTTCGGACACATCCGATCCGGTCCTGTTAGTGCCCGCTATCCGTCCCGACATCGCCCTGTTTCACGCAAGGCTGGGCGACCGAAACGGCAATGTCTGGGTCGGCAACAAGCGTGAGTTGATCATCATGGCCCATGCCGCCAAATCCACACTGGTGACCGTGGAGGGAATTTATGACGGCGATCTGGTGACTGATGAGCGATATGGGGCGGGCACCATCGCCGCGCTTTATGTGAATTCCGTGGCCCAGGTCAAAAAAGGCGCATGGCCACTGGCTATGCCCAGCTGTTACGGGCATGACCCGAACCATCTCAAAAACTATGCGGCGGCGGCCAGGACGGTGGAAGGTTTCGCGGACTACATGAATCACCATGTCCTGATCGAGCCGACCCCGTGATGAAATGCAGCCCGGACGAGTTTCTGATCTGTTTGCTGGCGCGGATGCTGACCGGTGTAAAATCCGTGGCCACCGGCGCCAGTTCCCCCATACCAGGTGCCGCCGCGCTTCTCGCTCAGGAGCAGTCGGGGGGACGCATGACGGCGATGATTCTGGGGTCTGACAATCATGGCCCGTTTAATGATGGTGGCCCGGAGCTGTTCGATCGCGCCGCCCAGGGCCGCATCGAGGTGTTCTTCGTGGGCGGCGGGCAGATCGACGGCGGCGGCAATGTCAATCTTGTGGGCACGGGCCCCTATCCGCGGGCAACCGCCCGCTTTCCCGGCAGCTTCGGTATTCCGTACCTCTACAGCCTGGTGCCCCGGATCATCCTGTTCCGGGAAGAACACAGCAAACGGGTGCTTGTACCGAAGGTTGATTTTGTCACCGCGGCCGGTACCGGTCCGGAGGGCGTACACCGTACCGGCGGGCCCTATGCGCTTGTCACTGGCCGGGCCGTGTTTCTGTTCGACCGCGATCAGCGATCGTTCCGGCTGAACAGCCATCACCCCAAAACCAGCCTGTCCCTAATCGAGGAAAATACCGGCTTTGACTATCTCGTCGATGGAGACGTTCAAGAGACACCCGGGCCAGCGGACGATTCGCTGTCGCTGCTGAGAGGCACGGTCAGAGATCAAATTGCCGAGATCTATCCCGAATTTGCCGCAACGCGGCTGGGCGGTTCGTGATACCAGTGTGAATACCGGCTATTTGGCCTTGGCGGATTTATTCCCGGTCAGCATGCGCGCGGACTTTTCCCGCAACTCCCGGGTCAGGCGGGGCAATCCGCCCTGTTTCAGCAGGCTCATATATTCATTGCGCCGGACTTTCACCTCGCTGATCCCGCCTGCGACGATGATGTCGATCAACCACCAGCGGCCGCGAATCCGCGCGGCGACGTAGGTGATGTTTACCGGATTGTCGTCGCGAATTTCAATCTGCGTATCGACGAGAACCGTCGGTCCCCTGGTCCGCCGTTCCCGGAGAACCTTAAAGGATTCACCGTCATAGCTGTCGAACAGGGTCGCGACAATGGTCGCACTCATCTTGCTAAATGCCTCAATCAGGTTCTTGCGCTGCTCGGGCTTGCCGGCGCGCCAATAGGGGGCCGTCGCCGTCGCCGCCATCAGTGGAAGATGAAAAGTACTCTCGATCGCCGGCGCAATGATGTCATAGCGCCCTTGGACCCCGATCTTCTCGGCATTCTTAATGGTCGCAAGCAGGCTGGCCTGAAAGTTTTTAACAATGGCCGTCGGCCCGCTGTCATCCGCATGTGCCGGTGATACCAACAGCAGGATGGCGAGAACCGCCCAAGCGAATTCCTTTAAATTTTGACGCATTCTTCTATCCGCCCCCGCAGGTTGCCTACTTCTATAGAGTATTTCACCAGAAAGTGACAACCGCCGCCCCCCGAAAGGGCGACAATCTGTTATCGGGTCGATAATAACGCTTTATCTTCGTACGATGGCTACCAGTCGGGTGACGATGAGGGATGTTGCAGCACGCGTCGGCGTGCATCCGTCAACCGTGTCGAGGGCTTTTAACCCTGACAAACGCGCGCTGGTGTCGGAAGACGTCGTCAGGCAGATCACCGAAACTGCGCAGCAACTGGGTTACGCCCTGAATTCCGCGGCGAGCGGCCTTCGGACCAACCGGACAACCACTATCGGCGTTGTCGTCAGCGACCTCACCAATCCAACCATGTCAGGCTATATTCGCGGAATTGAAGACGAATTGCTGAAGGCAGGCTATGTATCAATCCTGTTCAGTTCCGATTGGCATACAGAACGCAAACGACGCATCATCGAGATCATGCGGCGGCGTCAACTGGGCGGCCTGATCCTGATTACCACCGAACGGGACGACGAGATTGTTTCCGCCTGCCAGGACGATAACATTCCGGTGGTTTTCCTGGATCGGGGGTCGGGACACCTGAATCTGCCCTCGGTGCGGCTGAATGACCGGCTGGGGACACAGCTTGTCATCGATCACCTGACCGGGCTTGGCCATAGAAAAATTGCCGTAATTTCGGGACCGCAACATTATTCGGGTGCCTTTGGGCATCATCAGCACACCATCCGCTCTCTGGCTGAAAGCAACATTAGTACAAATCCGGCTCAGATCGTTTTCGCGGAGAATTATTCAGTGGAGGAAGGCGACCGTTGCTGTGAAGCGCTCATGCGGAATAAGGCTGATTTCACCGCCATCTTTGCCCTCAATGAAATGCTGGCTCTTGGATGCTATAGCACCCTGCGACGACATGGACTGAAATGCCCCGATGATGTGTCAGTGGTCGGCTATAACCATCGGACTTTCACAGATATGGTTGACCCGCCACTCACGACTGTCCGTTTTCCGAGACAAAATACCGGCAGAGCGCTGGCCCGGCTGCTGCTCGAGCGTGTTCAGAACAGACGGGTCACCCTGACCAAGCAATTCATACAACCGACCTTGACTGTACGAGGATCAACGGCTGTGCCGAAGCCATAACGCCTATCATGACACAAGTCAGAGTAACATTACGTGATATCGCCCATCAGGCCGGGGTGCATCCTTCAACCGTATCGCGCGTGCTTAATCACGGCGAACACGGCTTGATATCGGCCGACGTGGTCAAGCGGGTCACGGACATGGCCGCAGAGTTGGGCTACACCCCCAACTGGTCCGCCTATCAACTGCGCACCAACCGATCCCACACCGTTGCCGTCATGGTTACGGACATCACCAACCATATGAACCTGCAGATTGTCCGCGGCATCGAAGACCGGTTGCTGGAGGCGGGTCTGACACCCATGATCTGCAGCACAGAACAGCGCCCGGAGCGTATCGACAGTATCACCGCCATGATGCGGTCGGGACAGTTTGACGGCATGATCCTCTCTACCGCCGAGCCCAACGACCCCATAATATCAGCCTGTCAACGGACAGGCTTACCGTTCGTCGTGGTTGGGCGCAATGAGGCGCCTCCCGGTATGCCGACCGTTATTATCGACGAGACTCACGGCACCGATCTCGTGATAAAACATCTGGCAGACCTCGGGCATCGCGACTTGGCCCTGATCGTGGGCGGTCAGAACCTGACCGCGGGACAGATCAGGCACCAGTGTTTTATGGAAGCCGTTGAGGCTCATGGCCTAACGGTGGATCCCGCCCATATAATTTTCAGCAACGATTACACCATCGATGGTGGCCGGGTCTGCTGCGAGCGCCTTCTCGACAATGGCGTGGATGTAACGGCTATCATAGCGGTCAATGATCTCGTCGCGATGGGCTGTTATCAGGCCTGCACGGCACGCGGCATCAAATGCCCGGACGACGTCTCGATAACCGGGTACAACGAAATCAGATACAGCGCTTTAGTCTCCCCTTCTCTCACCACTGTCCGGGCGAGAAGTCTGGACGCCGGCGTAGCCCTGGCGGATATCCTGATAGAGTGTATTGAAAATCCCGGTGTTCCAGCGAGGCAGGAAGTCGTCCTGCCTGAGTTGATCATCCGCGAATCGACCGGACCGGTTAGGGCCTGAATTGGGTGGGAAAAGCTCCATCGAGAGGCCACTTATCGGATTACGGCCTCGTCGGATTTCGGGCGGTAATCGCGCGGAAACGAGCCGTTCTTGACAGGACCACGGCATACTTTTATACCCTGTAATTAATGGGTTTTTCGGGTACTGAGCGTTTGCCGCAGACCCACACAAAGCCTTGGCACGGCCCCTTTGGGCCGAAAATAGCCAGGGCATTCCAAAATAGGAGGCATCATGGCCGAAGGAGGCTCAGAAACCACGACAACCGAAGCGGGTGTCGGGCACAACCGACCGGAAGTCATCTGGGAGCGTTGGGTCAAAAAACGCACGTTCGTGCGTGCGCTGGAAGGCACCTACGGTGAAATGAAGCAGGGCATCTATGACCAGCCCCGTGTCTTCAGCATCCACGACTTCGAATGGAAGGGGGGGCCACAGATGTTCGACAAATCTGTGATCAACCCGCAGAACATGGAAATTGCCCAATCCATCGAAACACATCTCGGCGCCTTCGCGCCCGGTGGTTTCGGTCAGCGGCACGGCCACATGAATAGCGCGGTTTTCTACATTCTCCGCGGCAACGGTTACGACGTCCATGACGGCGAAAGAATCGATGCCGAAGCGGGCGATTGCATGATCGTCGAAAACGGCTGTGTGCATCAGCATTTCAACAACAGCCCCGATGATGAATTCATCGTGCTGGTCATGAAGGCCAAACCCCTCTTCCTGTTCATGCATATGGTGTTCCAGAAGAACGTCAAAATGCCGCCGAAGGATCCGATTCCGGGACAGGAAAATTACGAGCCGTCGACCGACTGGTAAGCCGGCGCACGCAAAACAGGTATTTCGTCAGGGAGAATTTACGTGGACGAACGCGATACAATTGTAAAAGGCAATGAGGTCTGCAGTTTCTACAGCGAGAACATCGCCGAGACGGCAGCCTATGTTGAAGATTATTACAGCAACAAGCTGAAGGTCGTTAAGTCGGCCGAGATGCCGTTTGAGAATTCGCCCCAGGGCATTCTCAAACACATGATCCATGAGAAGATGAACACCGTCGAGAACTGTGTCGATATCTACATGCAGTTCCTGGGTGCGGGTCAGGCGTCCGGCAAGCATCGCCATCTCGCCGAAGAGGTCTTCTTCGTGGCCGAAGGCGAAGGCTACGATCTGCACTGGGACGTGGATTTTCAGGTGGATATCAAGTTCACCTGGGAATGGCAGAAAGAACCCAAGAAGTTCGAGTGGAAGCAGGGCGATTTCGTCTATATCCCGCCCTATGTGGAGCACAAGCACTTCAACGCCAATCCGGACAAGCCGGCGCGCATCATCGTCATCCATAACCGCATTCTGAAGGCGATGGGTGCGGCATGGTACGAACAGCTTGAGCCCTATGAGGGATTCAACCCGGACGACGATCCCAAGGATCTGCTGGAAAAATTCGGTTTCCGATAAACACCGATCGGTTAGGCGGCGGCTGCCGCCGGACTGGCGAATGACAAAAAGCGCCGGAGCAGCTTGAAAAAGCCGCTCCGGCGCAATCGTTTCATAGAAAAGAAAAAACGGGAGAGCTCCATGACACTGATTTTGTCCAACGAGGACGTCGACAGCGTCCTCACCATGCCCGACTGCATCGCCATTCTGGAGGATGCCTACCGCGACCTTCACGCAGGCACCGCGCTGACCCGCCGGCGCTCCGACTGTCTGGTCCCGAGCGATCGCGAGGGCGCCATCTACGGATTCAAATCCATGGATGGTGTCATCCCCGGCCAGGGTGTCAGCGCGATCCGCCTGAATTCCGACATCGTCACCTGGCCGCAGGTCGAAGGGAAAATGAGACGGGTGAAAGTGCCGACAGCGCCCAACAACCGCTGGGTCGGGCTCATCCTGTTGTTCAGCACCGAAAATGCCGAGCCGCTGGCCATCATGCCCGATGGCGTGGTGCAGCGGACCCGTGTCGGCGCGACCAACGGCCTGGGTGTCAAATACATGGCGCGGGAAGATGCCAAATCCATCGGCATTATCGGAACCGGCTGGCAGGCGGTGACGCAGCTCAAGGCGGCCTGCTCGGTTCGGCCGATTGAGTTCGTCCGGTGCTACAGCACAAACCCCGGAAACCGGGTCAATTTCGCCCAGGAAATGACCGACGCGCTGGGCATCGAAGTGATGCCCACCTCATCGGCTGAAGCGGTTGTCGAGGATGTGGACATCGTCATGTGCTCCACAAACAGCATTGAGGCCGTGTTCTTCGAAAAATGGCTGCGCCCCGGTCTCCATGTCAGCTCCATCAAGATGCCGGAGATCGAGGAAGCGGCGCTGTTCAAATCATCCCGTGTGGGGCTTCACTACGGTCAGCAGCGACCCGACACGGTGGCCGCCAAGGGTCTCGAGCCGCCGGACCGGCGAGCCGGCAAAGGCTGGGCCGCGCTGCGTACTTTCGATTACGATTCCTGTCCGAAACTTCCGGAGATGATCATGGGAGAGGCCCGCGGACGCGAGTCCGACGACGAAACCACGTGCTTCATCAATGATATGGGGCTCGGGCTTCAGTTCGCCGCCGCCGCCGGGCTCGCCTATCGCAAGGCAAAGGAAGCCGGGCTCGGCAACGAGCTGCCGACCGACTGGTTTACCGAAGACGTCCACCCGTGACGAAATCGCGGGCAGAGGTCCTTAATGCCAGACAACGACAAACCGGCTAGCGAGAAAAAACGCAGGAGCGTCTGGCGCCAGTCGTTCGACCGCTCGTTGCTGGTCTTTGCCCTGCTTGCATCGGCAAGCGGGTTCGCCGTCTATTGGTTCAATGGCGAAGAGGCGTTCCGGCACACGCTGGATGAGGCCTGGGACCTTCTTCTGTTCATCATTCCCCGGGTCGGCGCCGCCGTCCTGATCGCCGCCTTCCTGCAAATTCTCGTGCCCCGAGAGGTGGTTTCCCGCCTGATCGGCGAAAAGGCCGGGATCGGCAGTGTGTTGATCGCAACCGTCGCCGGCATCTTCACCCCGGGCGGGCCCCTCACCTCTTTCCCCATCGTGATCGCGCTCTATAGCGCCGGCGCCAACAAGGGCGCGCTGGTGGCCTATCTGTCGGCCTGGGCCATGGTCGGGCTGCAGCGCACCCTGGTCTGGGAACTGCCTCTCATGGGGCCGGAATTCACCATGATCCGGGTTGGCTCCAGCCTGATCCTGCCGGTGATCGCCGGCACCATCGCCCTCTACCTCCCCATCCGGCTCAAGATGCCGGACACGCCGGAGGTCTGAATGCAGGATACGGTGTCCATTGTCGCCATTCTCATGTGGGTCGCCGCCCTCGCCCTGATCGGCGTGGCGGCGCGGCGGCGGGACGACACGGTCACGCGCGGGCTGCGCATGGGGGGCGGTTATTTCGTCGTCATGGCGCCGCGCATGTTCTTTGCGCTGTTCCTCGCCGTGTTCGCGGCGGAGCTGTTGCCCCGCGACACCATCAGCGGCTGGCTGGGGGCCGAGTCCGGCTTCACCGGAATCCTGATCGCCTCGGTGGCGGGTATTCTGGTCCCCGCCGGGGGGATCGTCGCCTTTCCCCTGGCGCTCGCCATGTACAAGATCGGCGTCGGCATCCCGCAGCTCACCGCCTTCCTCACCACCTGGGAGATCTTCGCCATCCACCGCATGATCGCCTGGGAATGGCCTTTTCTGGGGGGGCGTTTCATCGCGCTCCGAGTGTCATCATCCTTCATGCTGCCTCCGCTGGCGGGGCTTATTGCGGCGGGGCTGGTCGCGCTGTTGCTGGAATAGAGATATTACCGGGCACCGTCGCGCAATTTCCTGCCGCGAGACACCAAGACATCGAACGCCGCCTTAGCATTTGTCGACAGATCGCCGGAAAGAAGATCGTTTTGTTCGTAAGGATCGGCGTGCAGGTCGAAAAACTGCTCGCCGTGCCGGGCGCCGGTGACGTACCTCCACCGTTCGTCCCGGATAGCCCAACCGTATTGTCGAGCGCGGCGCCTTTGGCGGCGGCTGTTCGACGCCTCGCCGGTGGGACCGAAATGTTCCACATAGGCGAAGTCGCGCCGCTCACCCGACGGTGAGGCCAAATATGATTTGAAACTGATGCTATCTTCCGGCCACTTGGTCGCCATGGTGTGCTCAATGCCGGCGAGCTCGGCGATAGTGGCGAACAGATCCGTCGAATTGACCAGCCGCTTTTCGCGCTGCCCCTTGCGGGTGACGCCTGCCCCCCAGACGATAATCGGCACATGGGTTCCCCCTTCGAAAACGCTGGCCTTTGCCCGGCCGCGGGAGAACGGGTCCTGGACGGTCTGGTTGGGCGTGCCGTTGTCACCGATGAAAATGACGATGGTGTTTTTGGGGATGGTGGCGAAGAGACGCCCCATTTCACTATCCAGCGCCTCAAGCGCGGCGAGATAATATTCGGTCCCGCCCCGGCGTCTGGCGGGTGGCTGGGGATCGAGATGGTGCCGTGTATGGAGCGCCTTGGGCGGCAGGTGCAGCGGGAGATGCGGCGCCACATGGGCCAGCCACAGGAACCAGGGCCGGTCTTTTTGCTTGCCTATCCAGCCCATGGCCTCATCCGTCAGGGACGTTGTTATGTAACGGTCGATTGTCGTCGTCTCGCCATTGTGGGTGCGCGGCCAACTATAGTAATCCCGGATGGTTCCCGACAGGACACCGGCGTAGTAGCCGACGCCGGCCTTCTCGGGATGATCCACGCCGCCATTATTTGCGGCGGCCAGATGCCACTTGCCAATGACTCCATGGGTGTATTTCTCCGGCGCGTGCCGGTCGAGAAACTGAAACAGCGTCGTCTCGGATGGTTTCAGCCCATGCTCGGACCGGCGCCCCACTGCCGTACCGACACCGGTCCGGAACCCGTAACGACCCGTCAGGATGGTCGCCCGGGTTGGCGAACACATGGGTGCCGCATAGGCGTTCTCAAATACCAGCCCCTCGCGGCACAGCCGTTCGAGATGCGGCATACGGGGCTTGTCAGACACCATCGCATAGCACGGGCTGGCATCAAGCCCCATGTCATCGGCGATGATCAGCAGGATGTTGGGGGGTGCGGCATACGCTGCCGACCCAACCAGCACTAGGCCGGCCATAAGAATTGTCAGAGCTAAATTTCTCATTGTACGATGGATTTCCGGCGCTTTACCGCGGGCGATGGCGCCGTAATGCCTCCCGTATCTTGGCTTCCGGAATACCCAATATTCGAGAGGCTCGACGAACATCCGGCGGTGGCGGGCCAACCGCCTCCCTCAGCGTATGCTCGGAAATTCCGAGACTGGCAGCAGCGCCGGCCAACGGTCCGCCCCGACCGCCACCCGGACCTCCACGACGCCCGCGCCGGGCGTCTCTGCCGCCGCGCGGACCCCGCCGTTCGAAGTCGGAGCCAACGTTGCCCCAATGGCATCTGGGGTAGAACGGAAAACTGTCGGTAGCGAAATAGACGTACTTGCCGTCGATCATGCCGCCATTGCACTGGTCGAGATTGCCCGAATTGGGCGCATACACCCAATCCTGAATAAACCGGCCGTCATACCGGCCACCGGGTGCGCGCGGCCGCTCACCGGGCTTCAGCACATAGCTCGGTTTGGCTTTTGACCCCACATAGTGGATTTCGAACCCATCGGCGGCATAGCCCATATGGGTGGATTTATTGATCTTGAGAAAACCCACCGGCTTGCCGTGATAGTGATAAAGACCCCGGTGATCCACATGCGCATTGTTCTGATCCATGCCGAGAGCATTGGCGGATCCCATGCCTTCCAGATTCCAGCCCGACGAGCGGTCCCGGCTGAAACCCCTGCGGGTCGAGCCATCATACCAATCGGCGGTGCCCGGCCGGATAACAATGCCATTCAACGCAATACCCACATTAGGCGTACCCTGGGTCGGTTCCGCATTACGTTTGGGCGTGCGGTCGAAACAGAAGCGCTGTTGCTGCGGGCTGAAGCTGTTGGGATTGCCCCGGTTGGGGAACTGACCGATGGGATGGTTAGGCACGCCGTTTGAAACAATACAGCGCTGGTCGCCCTGTTCGGACAGCCGGACCCTTGGTTCCTCGGCGGCCCGGACTGACCATGCGCCGGTTAGGGCGGCTGCCGCCAGAAGGGCTGTGCCGAGAAGGCCTTTTACGCTTCTCATACAAATCACCTTTTTCGAGTCCGCCACCTTGGGCATGGTCGTAACACGAATCGAACCGGTAAATTCCGACGCGGGTTTTTGACAGGTTCCCGAGAGGGGGCCGCGCCTTGCCTCCCCACGGGCTTTGCAGGCATTCTCTGGCGGCAATTTGTGACGAGGAAACCCATAGATGACTTTGCCGGAGAACGCCGAACTCATACCCAATCAGGACCCCGAGACCATCGCCCTGATGACCGACAGCGTCTCGCGGCTGGTGGATGAGATCCTTATACCCGCGGAAGAACGACTTGAGCAGGAAGGCTGTATTCCCCATGAGATCATCGGCGCCATCCGCGAGGCCGGGCTGTTTGGACTGACGGTGCCAACGGCCTATGGCGGGCTCGGATTCAATCTCTCCGACGAAGTCCGCATCATCTTCGAGCTGTGCCGCGCGTCACCGGTCTACCGCTCGCTCATCGGGACCACCATCGGCATCGCCGGCAAGTCGCTGGTGATCGGCGGCACCGAGGCACAGAAATCCCGCTACCTGCCGAAGATCGCGGCGGGTGAGATCATCTTCTCGTTCTGCCTGACCGAACCGGGATCGGGCTCCGATGCGGCCAGCCTCCGGACCAGGGCCGAGAAAGTCGACGGCGGCTATAGGCTCACCGGCACCAAGCGGTTTATCAGCAACGCGCCGGACGCGGATCTCTTCGTCGTCATGGCCCGCTCCGACCCCGAGAGCCAGGGCGCGCGCGGCGTGTCCGCCTTTCTGGTGGAGCGCGGCAGCCATGGCCTCACCGTGTCGCCGCCCCTCAAAAAAATGGGTCAGGCCGGCGCGCGCACCGCCGATGTGATCTTCGAGGATTGTTTTGTGCCCCATGACGCCCTGCTGGGCGGCGAGGAAGGCAACGGCTTTCGCACCGCCATGCGGGTCCTGGATCACGGGCGGGTTCACATCGCCGCCGTCTCCGTCGGGCTGTCGCGCCGTCTCATTGACGAAGCCCTGGCCTATGCGCTGGAGCGCGAACAGTTCGGCAAACCCATCGCCGAGTTCCAGCTTGTCCAGGCCATGCTGGCGGACAGCGAGACCGACTGGCTCGCCGCACGCTCCATGGTAGAGGCCACCGCCAGACGCCGAGACGCCGGCGAAAATGTTACCAGCCATGCCGCCTGCTGCAAATATTTTGCCTCCGAAGCGCTGGGTCGCATCGCCGACCGGGCGGTGCAGATCCATGGTGGCTACGGCTATGTGGCCGAATACCCGGTGGAACGGCTCTACCGGGATGCCAGGCTGTTTCGCATATTTGAGGGCACCAGCCAGATCCAGCAGCTAGTCATCGCCCGCGAGATGATCAAAGGCGCCCTATAGCAGCGACGCTCCTATGCCCCGCCAATCCCGGCCCATTCTATATATAAGTTTTATACATACTATTCGATATTAATATCATTAGATATTATGTTACCTTTGTGGCATAACAGCACCGAAACTTGGAATGGAATCGATGGCTCAATTGGCACAGACCGGCGTGGCGAGCGCCCTGAAGACCGAAGCGAAAGTGCTCGGGCTGATCGGCACCGGCCATTTCATGAGCCATTTCTACTATCTGACCCTGCCCCTTCTGATTACCTTTCTCGCCGCCGATTACGGGTTCAGCCCGGCGCAGTTGGGTTTCTTCATAGCCTCCTTCTCCATCGCCGCCGCCGCGGCGCAACTGCCTGTCGGGTTCCTGGTGGATGCCATCGGCGCCAAGGCGCTGCTGGTGGGTGGCCTGGTGCTCGAAGCGGCCGCCATTGGTGGCATGGCTTTCGCCGATAGCTTTGCCATCCTGATAAGCCTGGCGCTTCTCGCCGGTCTGGGACACAGCGTGTTTCACCCGGCCGATTACGCCATCATGAATGCGTCCATCAGCGACCGGCGCATCGGCCGCGCCTTCAGCCTGCATACGGTGACCGGCAATGCGGGATCGGCCCTGGCGCCTGTCCTCATCGCCTATCTGGCGGCCCTGTGGCACTGGAAGCTGGCGCTCATGGTGGTTGCCGCCTTTGGCATCCTGACGGCGGTCGCCGTGGCCAGCCAGACGCATATTCTCTCGGATCAGGAAACCACGGCCAGGAAGCCCGAGAAAGGCCTGAAGCAACCCCGCGGCAAATCCATCAAGGCCAATCTGCGCCTCCTGATGACACCCTCCGTATTGGTGCTGTTTGGCTTCTTCCTGATCACCACCGTCGCCACCAGCGGCATCCAGACGTTCTCCATCTTCACACTGGTGGAGCTGCATGGGGTGTCGCAGACAACTGCCAGCGCCGCCCTGACCGCCTTTCTGCTGGCAGGCGTGTTCGGCGTTCTCGCAGGAGGGTGGATCGCCGATATCATGCCACGTCACGACCTGATTGCCTCGGTGGCGTTCCTGGTCACCGCCGGCGCGCTCGTCCTGATCGGTGAAGTGAATCTCAGCGTGGTTTTCCTGGTGGCGATCTTTGCCGGTGTCGGCATTCTCCAGGGCCTGGTCAAGCCGGCGCGCGACATGATGGTACGCGCCGCCATGCCGCCCGGCACCGCCGGGACCATCTTCGCCTTTATGTCCACCGGACGGCTGATCGGCAGCGCCATGACCCCCATCATCGTCGGGCTGCTCATCGCCAACGACATGACCGACAAGGTGTTCATGCTCCTCGCCGTCTTCTCCCTGCTCGGTCTGGCCACCCTCTACATGCCGCGCCAGCCGGCGCCCCACGCCGGAAAACCCACCGACTAATACCGTCCGTCCAACGGGTGTGCTATGTAGGCCATTATGGCCACCGCTTCCGCATCCCTAAGGCGTGAAATGCGCGTGCTGAGTCTTATCAGCACGGGACACTTCATGAGCCACTATTCGCAGATTGCGATTTATCCGCTGTTTTTGCTGATACATGAGGATTTGGGCTTTAGCTATGCTGCTCTCGGGTTGATCGTCACCCTTCTCAACGCGTCAGGCGCCGTGGCTCAGGTGCCCATAGGCTTCCTGGTTGACCGCATCGGCGCGAGATCGCTTTTAATCGGCGGTCTGTTCATCAAAACATTCGCGATCGGCGCTCTGGCCCTTACTTCGTCATACGAAATTATGCTTCTTCTTGCGGTGATAGCCGGTCTGGGGAATGCGGTCTTCCATCCCGCCGATTATTCCATCCTGATGTCCACCGTAAACGAAAGCCGTATAGGCCGCGCGTTCAGCATCCACACCGCCTCCGGAAGCGCGGGATCACTGATTGCGCCCATCGTTGTGGTCGCCATCGCCCTGCAATGGGATTGGCGCATTGCTCTCCTGTCGGTCGCCTGTATGGGCCTGATCACCGGCATCGCCATGATTTTTCAGGCCAACGCTCTGCGGGATCATATCGCTCCCAAACAGAAAAAGAATTCTTCGGCCGGAACCGCGGGCATCGTCGAAGGACTGCGCATGTTGCTCGCGCCCCATGTCCTCATTCTCTATCTGTTTTTCATGGTCACGGCGATGATCTCCATCGGCCTCAACAGCTTCACGGTGACCGCGCTTTTCAAATTGCACGGCACTCCGCTTACCCTCGCGACCACGGCGCTGACCACCTTTCTCCTGGCCGGCCTCGTGGGCGTTCTTTTCGGCGGTTATCTGGCAGACAAGATCAAACGGCATGATTTAATCGCGGTCGCTGCCTTCGTAATGTCCTCCATCGCTATCCTTTTGATCGGCGCCTACGATCTTCCCCTATACGCCATGCTTTTCTGCTACGCGGTAATCGGTCTCTTCCTGGGCACCATCCGTCCGGCCCGCGATATGATGGTGCGCGCCGTCACAAAAGATGGCGATGCCGGTAAAATGTTCGGCTTCATGTCCACCGGGCATCTGCTTGGCGGCGTTATCGTCCCGGTTCTTTTTGGATGGCTTATCGATCAGGGCCTGGTGCAATGGGTATTCTGGCTCACTGCCATCTTCATGGGGATAGCGATTCTAACGCTCTTCAACCCAGCGCGGAAACGCGGCGTCTGATATGGATTAGGGCGCGGCCTCAGGCGGCGCGGCGGCCTTTACGGCGGGGCTTTTTGAGTTTTTCCGGATCGGCGTTTTCGTCAAACAGCTCGGTCAGGCTGTCCATCATGGTACCGCCAAGCTGTTCGGCATCCATGATGGTCACCGCGCGGCGATAATAGCGCGTCACGTCATGACCGATGCCGATGGCCACGATCTCGATGGGTGAGCGGTTCTCGATATAGTCGATCATGCCCCGCAGATGGTTCTCGAGATAGTTGCCGGGATTGACCGACAGGGTTGAATCATCCACCGGCGCGCCGTCGGAAATGACCATCAGGATGCGCCGCTGTTCGGAGCGTCCGAGCAGCCGGTTGTGGGCCCAGGCCAGCGCCTCACCATCGATGTTTTCCTTGAGCAGCCCTTCGCGGAGCATGAGCCCCAGGCTTTTGCGGGCCCGGCGATAGGGCGCGTCGGCGCTCTTATAAATAATGTGGCGCAAATCGTTGAGCCGTCCGGGACCGGCGGGCTTGCCGTCGGCCAGCCATTTCTCCCGCGCCTGCCCGCCCTTCCAGGCCCGCGTGGTAAAGCCGAGAATCTCCACCTTGACGCCGCACCGCTCAAGGGTGCGCGCCAGGATATCGGCGCTCATGGCCGCCACCGCGATGGGCCGGCCGCGCATGGACCCGGAATTATCGATCAGCAGAGACACCACGGTGTCGCGGAAGTCGGTCTCATGCTCCATCTTGTAGGACAGCGGATAGAGCGGGTTGGTCACCACGCGGGTGAGGCGCGCCGCATCCAGAATGCCTTCTTCGAGATCGAACTCCCAGGACCGCGATTGCTTGGCCATCAGCCGGCGCTGCAAGCGGTTGGCCAGACGGCCGATCACGCCCTGCAGATGGGCGAGCTGCTGGTCGAGATGCTGCCGCAGGCGCGCCAGCTCTTCCGGTTCGCACAGCTCGATGGCATCGATCTCTTCGTCGAATTCAAGGGAAAACGCTTTGTACTGAACCTGCGTCCCCTCGCCCCCCTCGGCCCGGCGGCGCTTTTCTGAATCGGGGAGATCGTCTTCATCTTCCCCGGCCATGGCGTCGTCATCCATCTGCTCGGGACCGTCTTCTTCGTCCTGGTCAGACATGTCTTCGTCGCCGTCAAGGGACTCCTCGGTTTCAGACGTTTCGCCCTCATCCTCGGAATCGTCGGAATCCTGTTCCTCGGGGCTTTCCTCCGAGACCTGCTCGTCACCCTCTTCATCGTCCTGAAGATCGAGAAGGTCGAGATGGACAAGCACGTGATCGAGCGCCTTGGCATAGGCCTCCTGATCATCGATATGATTGGCCAGTTCGGAAAAATCGGCGCCAATACGATGCTGCAGATATTCCCGCCAGTAACCCAGCGCGTTCTCCGCGGAAGCCGGCAGTTCCTCGCCCAGCATTTGTTCGCGGCTGAGCAACCCGACAACATCGGCGATGCCGATCTCTTCGCGTTCGCCCACACGGGCATAGCCGGCCTGCTGACAGCGTTCGCGAAACGCGGCCGTTAGATTGCTGGCGACACCCTTATATTCCTGACACCCCAAAGCCTCGACACGGACCTGCTCAAGAACTTCGAAAACCGCCCGCGCATCTGACCCGCTTGGCGCACGGGTGCGATGAATTGCCTCGTCATGGAACTTCATCTTCAGCGCCATGGCATCGGCTTCGCCCCGCAGATGGGCGACATCGCCTTCGGTCATCTCGCGGGGTGGCGCCGGTAGACGCGCGTTATTACCAACCAGACGAGCTTCCGAGCCGAAGGTCAGCTGGATCTCGTCATTCTCGGAAATAGCGCGCATGGTCGCGGCGGTAATGCGACGAAATTCTTCTACCGGATTTTCTTCGGATGCCATGCTACTCTCTACCTAATATCCGCCGGCCCCGGCCCGTCGGGTTTTATTCCGCCGCAGCCGTCGCGTATTCCGGCAATTCCTCGCCAAAACAGCGCTGATAATATTCAGCAACTGTGGAACGTTCGAGTTCATCGCACTTGTTCACGAAGGTCATACGGTAGGCCATGGCAAGATCACCAAAAATTTCGGTGTTCTCCGCCCAGGTGATTACCGTCCGTGGCGACATGACGGTCGATATATCGCCCGCCATAAAGCCCGACCGGGTGAGATCGGCCACCCGCACCATGGCGGACACTGTCTTGCGGCCCTCGTCATTGTCATATTGCGGCGATTTGGCGAGGACGATTTCGCATTCTTTTTCGTGGGGCAGATAGTTCAACGTCGTCACCATATTCCAGCGATCCATCTGCGCCTGATTGATCTGCTGGGTACCGTGATAAAGCCCCGTGGTATCGCCGAGACCGACCGTATTGGCGGTCGAAAACAGGCGGAATGCCGGATGGGTGTGAATGACCTTGTTCTGATCGAGCAGGGTCATCTTGCCATCGGCTTCGAGAATGCGCTGGATCACGAACATCACGTCAGGCCGGCCAGCATCGTATTCGTCGAATACCAGCGCTACCGGGTGCTGAATTGCCCAGGGCAGGATGCCCTCGCGAAACTCGGTGATCTGCTTACCGTCCTTGAGAACAATCGCATCCTTGCCGATCAGATCGATGCGGCTGATATGACTATCAAGGTTGACCCGAATGCACGGATAGTTGAGACGGGCCGCCACCTGCTCCACATGAGTCGACTTGCCCGTGCCGTGATAGCCCTGGATCATCAGCTTCCGGCCATGCGCGAACGCCGCCAGAATTGCGATGGTCGTATCATGGTCGAAGCAATAAGCCTCATCCAATTCAGGTACATATTCTGTTCGTTTGCTGAAGCTAGGCACCACCATATCGGTATCAAGACCGAAGACCTCCCGGACGGATATTTCCGTGTCCGGCATGTCGATGCCCAATGTATTCACGCTATCTGCGCCGTTAGCGCCATTTGAACCAGACAACCTTCCAGCTCCCTTCCTGCTCGTCCGCACAACAACCCTCCCGCACGAATCAGCCGGTCAGCAATCCCAGACGTCGCGGATCTAATGAGTCTGGTGGAATCTCTGCCGTAGAGAGGGACGAAAACCTGTTGTCCAGTGTCCTCGCGCGCGGAGTATACGTTCGCGACCCGGACGACTCAAGGGTCCGGTGACGCTTTCGGAGGTGGTTTTTTGGCGGAATACGCCCCGGATACCCTCAATTCCGGTCGGGAGCGCCAAATTTTCCCGCTGAATACTGCTCTAGTATGGGCGGAGGCGCCTGACGGCGGTCAATGGGTTCATTCTTTTTCTCTGAACGCCAGCCCCGCCGTGATCAGCGCATCGAGAACATTCCCCACATTGTCGTGTATGGAGGCTCTTCCGAGATCGGGGAAGCTATCGCAAAACGCAGCCTCGAGTTCACCTCGCGTCACCGGATTTTCGATGGCTTCCCAAATCAGGTAACCAGCGTGGTTCAACGTCACGATGGTCTCGCTGTCCCGCTCCATGACGACAAGCTCTTTCTCCAACTCGTCGCATTCATAATGCGTCGTCCGGCGGTAGGTGGTTGCCATGTTTGCTGCCCTTTTCGGAACGGTATCCGACACGCGATCTCTATTTGCTATTCATTAATGAATTGTATCCACTAATCGACCCGGGCAGGTCGACACAGGGTCGGCGCAGGAGAGTCGCGGCGCATGCGCCAAGTCAATTCGAAATCGAAAATCAGCGATCAGTCGCCGACGTCTTTGGCGTCGCTGTTTCCGGCGCTGTTTGTCGAGCGACTCATTGAACCGCTATTCGCCGAGCAAGCGCGCGCTGAACGGGCGGCGGCGTTCCTCGGCGCACCCCTCGCTTTCGCGTGCGCTCAACTGTGTCCATGTCCGACCATCGATATGGATGCGCTTCACGCACGCGCCGCCTATGAGACCATATTGTCGTCCCGCACGCGGTCACGCGCCGTTAAGTTCGCCGAAAATCTTGACGCCGACCAGATCCCGTCGATTGCTTTCAAGGGGCTGGCGACGGCGCTCAGCGTTTATCCCTACCCGGCCTACCGGCTGCTGCCCGACGTCGATTTTCTGTTTTACGAAAAGGATCTGCCCCGGCTCGCGGAATGGCTCTCAGCGCATGGATACGCCACCGGCCTTGATCATCAACCAATTCGGGCGTGGGGTATTCTGACCGAGGCGAGCTTTGCGCCGATATTTCAGCCGGACAGGACGTTTTTCGTTGATGTTCATCGCGCGGTCAACGAGCCCCCCATTAACCGTGGCCTCACGACCGACCTGTTGTTTGCGCGCGCCGAAAAAATTGCGACCAAATGGGGGGCGTGCCGCGTGACCTCGCATGAGCACAGCTTTGCAATTGCCGCCCTCAATCTTTACAGAGATTTTTACAGGCCTGAGGCGCTCAAAGGGTTGTTCGATTCCTGCCTGATCCTCAGCCGTTTCGGCGACCAGCTCGACTGGACGCATATGGAAGAAATCGCCCGGCGCGGCCATTTTATCAATCGTCTGGTGTTCTTCCGCGATCTCCTCGAAGCATTGGGCGCCGGCCGCGTGCCGCTGTTTGACGACCGGTCAGTTTCCGGCTGTCTACGGCCCACTCTCGATTTTGTCGCCAAAAATTGCCGTTCCCTCGACTGGCTGAAGATGAACGACTATCGAAAACTGTTGCTGGAAATCGGATTGCAGGACTCCCCCCTGGTTACCCTGCGATCGCAATGGCGCCGCCTACGCGGCATTGCCGCACCGGCATCGCACTATCTTCCCGGGCTGCCGGTTGTAACTTCAATGAAGACGGCTAATCATTCCGCCGCCTGATTCTGATCGCAGAATTCCAGTACGGCATCGACAGCGAAATTCGTATCCGAATATTCGAGTGCACAGCATTTTAAATCCGCCACCCAACCCATGAGGGCAATCGCCATGTCACGGGTCAGGTGACGAGGCTGGGCAGACAGTTCCAGCAGACGCCGCAGTGCCTCGGCAGGCCCCATCACGCGAACTTCACCCGATGCCTCCGGGTCGTAACAGGGAAACACCACCCAACCGGCCGCCTGCGGTTCGGCGACCAGGCTACCGGACGGTGGGTGGCGGTAGTGGACCCACCGGCCATCCGCGCGCAGATGCAGTTGCGACGAAGCGCGCCCAAAGCCCCCCTGTTCCGGCGGGAGCAACGCGGTCTCCTTCACGCAGATACTGAAGGGCAGGCCGCGCACAAAAAATCTATCCCGGTCCAACACGACCATGTCATCGGACAGGTATCCGAATCCCTCGTCCAGCAAGGCCGCCGACAAGGTGCTCTTGCCCGCACCTGAGGGGCCGGCCAGCAGAAGAGCTTGCCCATTGCGTGCAACCGACGCGGTGTGAAGCTGAAGCATGACATTGTCATCACCGACGGCCTTACTAAACACCTGCCAGTGAATCAGGGGGGCAATTTCGGCCAGTGTTTCGCAGCGATGCCTCAATTCACCACCCACGTAAATTTCCTGGGCCTCTCCGCCGTCAATAATATCTATACGAACAGCCGGCCGCCTTTGGTTTCTCACGCTCTCAACGGCGACTTCCAGATGACCGACGACAGCGAAGACACGCTCGGCCTGTGCCGCAATCTCGCAGGTTATTTCAAAAACCGTATCCAACACGGCATAATACGTTCTGGTCAAAATCTCCGCGGAACCACCAAATTGTACGGGCCCGGATATTTCTTTTGTATGCTGCGTTTCTTCAATCCGACCCGCGTCGATCCGTTGCGCCCCTTCAAGCAAGCCTGATTTTCGCCATCCGTCCACTGCGGCCGCCACATAGTCGACAGCGTCGCGGGTCGGCAATTGGAATTTCTCGGCGGTTCGTCTGATGATTTCGTCGAGTGGCGAACCGGTCTCGCATGCCCTCCAGATAAAGCTGGCCGCCGTGTTCAGCGAAAACAGTGCCTCCATGTCCTTTGAATAGATGAAATCTTCATCGAGGAACCCCAGGCGTTCCACGTCAGGCGCAAATTTTATGCAGTCTTGAGGGTGCAGAATCTCGGTCAAATCAGAAACCATTCAGGTGTTTGTGGAAGCGAAATGAGGGATGAGGAAAAATTTGATATCCACATGACAAACGTCAATCATTTTAGAGATCACGCCCGTTGATATTGAGAGAGGCCCAGCCGTCCCCGCTTTACCGGCTCAGCACCTTGAAGCACGACCGCCGCGTTCCGTCCTCCGGCGCTGGTCAATTTGCGCAGCGAGTCAATGACCTTAGCCCGCGGTGTTACCAGCCACTGCACGACGAATATGGTCGCATGGGCCATATGGGCGAGAATACGAGAATCCGAGACACTGTCGATGGCAGGAGAATCAATGATAACCAAATCATAATTAGTCGATAATTGAGCGAGCAGATCACGCATGGATTGAGAATTAAGAATGTCCGCGGGGCTATGATGTCCCGATACGGCAGGCAAAACATGCAGACCCGACCGTGGGTCGGTCTTTAGGACCTCATCCAGGTCTGCCTGGCCAGTGAGTAGTTCCGTCAAACCGGCGTTCGCACGCAATCTCATCACCCCAGAAACCGTCGGTCGCCGCAAATCGCAGTCTACTAATATGACTTTTCCGGATACCGAAGACATGGCTGCGTGACGGGCCAGCGACACCGACAGGCTTGTTTTACCCTCCCCGGGCAGAGCCGATGCAACCAGGATAATTTTGGGCGGCGCATCTATGTTCGTTAATGTGAGTGCTGTGCGGACCGATCTAATCGCTTCGCTGTAAGGCGAGCCGGGCGCCGTTAAAATGGCATCAGATGGCGCACGCCCGTCTTTTTCCGCACTTGCGAGTTCGGGAATTATGCCGAGAACGGGTATTCCAATCGTCGACACAACCTGTGCCGCACTCCTGAAGCCGCTATCCGATCTCTCGAACACCAGGACTAAAATCGTCCCCAGACCCAACGAGACAAAAAAACCCAACGTCATAATTTTGCTTCTGTGCGGGTAAATTGACGCTACTGAAGCGACCGCCGGTGAAATAATCCGGTATAAGACTTCATTTTCCAGCGGGACGTTTGTCGCGCTTTCCTCCAGTTCGCGCACATATTTTTCATAAATTTTCTCTTTTACCTCGACCTCCCGCTGCAGGTGACGAAGCCGGCCCAGATCTCGGCTGCTGGCTCGCCGTTGGGCATCGAGGAATTTCAATTCACCGAGGTGTGTCCTTACTCTTGCGCCAGCAACCCGGAGTTCACTCTCAAGTTCCTGAACGAATTTGATTTGCTCCTCCCCAATTCCCCGGCGCGTGGTGGATAATTTGGCGCGCAGGTTCTGCAATTTCGGGTGACGCTCGCCAATCACCTGGCCGAACTCGCCGATTTGATGCAGCAACCTGGCTTCGCGGGCTCTCAGTCGCTGAATTAACGGAGACCTTTGGGCCTCTTTCATCGCAATAATTCTTTGACCGGATTCAAGCAGATTTTGGACATGCGCCAGGCGCATTTTTTGTTCCGCGTAATCCGCCTTTGCGACCGCAAGTCGGGCGCTTGCCACGTTGTAGCCGTCCCCGACAAGAACCCTGGACGACAACAAATTGTCAATTGCGCGCTCGGAATCCGTGATAGCAGCTAATAGCTGCTTGCGGCGATAACCCGACCGGGTGCGGGCCACTCTTATGTCCCGAACCCGCTGCTGGATCTCATTAGTCATATAGACATCGGCGAAAGTGTTGGCGATATCTGCCGCTTTTTGCGGATCAACGGACTTTGCGGTTACAGAATATACTTTGGATACGATCGATCCGTCGAAATTCCGGCTGGCGTTGCGATCAACTGTGTCCAGGCTGGGCCCCAGGCCGCTGGTGTCCAATCTGGTCGTCATGGTGTCCATCAGGATGCCAGTCGCGACACTATGGTTATCTGTACGGGTGGTGTTTCGTTTACCATTTTGGCCTGTCAGGGAACGAAAATACCTGACGACCGGCCAGAAGATGTCAAGGGAGATCAAATGATCCGCCCAACTGCGCAGCATCGATCCGTTAAATTCAGCGTCCTGGTCCAACCCGAGCCGTTCCATCGTTGTCTCAAACAATGACTCCGATTGCAGGGATCTCAACTCACCATATAAATCGGATCTGGCTCTCCTCGGCCACATCCATGCCTGGATCGATTCGTTAACAGTTTGCTCCTTTTTTATCCGCACGGTTGCCTCAAATCGCGGTGTGATCTGATAGGCGACGAGTACCGAAAATAGTGAAACGAAGATAACTGTTAAAACGAAAACGGTCTTACGGCGCAAAAGTACGGTGATTAATTCCATTGTCACCAGAGCGGCATTAACATTTCCGCCCGCAAGGGTTTCTACTTGGTAGAACCATGTCTTATGTCAGAGAATTATTGTGCATTGTTAAATTTTTCGCGCTATCCCTATGATTTAATGGGGGAATCCCGGATCTCTTTTGCAACCAAAATCCCGCTGGATTTTGATAAACGTTGCTTATTCTGTAGGGAGCCCTCCCGTCGCCCCTCTCGTTGACTCGGGCTTTTATATCGCCAAACGCCAGATCAGACGGATCTCGATTGCGATCAGAACGACGACAATGATGATATTGAACGCCCGATCGCTGAAAAACCGGGCCAGCCAGACCGCTAGAGGCAGAAAAATGGCGATGGGAATACAGGCCAGAAGGCTGTGATAGCCCCGTTCCATGTCGATCATGCCAAGCCAGCCAAAAGACACCAGCTGGGTGATGGCGAAGATCTGAAAAATCACCGAAACCACATAGACATATTGCGGTTGCGTCAATTTCAGCGAATGGACATAGGGGGCAAAGACAGGCCCCGATGTTCCGATGGACCCCTGGATGACCCCCGCGAGCCCCACCACCACCAAGGGCCCGTGGCGGCCAAAAGTCAGCCCTGATTTGAGCCTTTCCTTAAACAGCAGGCTGATCAGGTAACCGCCCACCCAGAATACCATGAAGGTGATGAGGTAGGTGTCCGGAACTTCAGACAGAATCCAGGCCCCAAGCGCCACCGTCAGAATACCGACCCCGATCATGGCCGGCAGATCGGCGATTTTCACGGCGTGCTTCCGATAGGTCCAGAGGAGCCAGGTATTGATCATGATTCCGGGGATCACCATGACCGCCACCGCATGATCGACCGCCATAAAGGTCGACATCACGGGAATGGCCACCAAGGGGAGCCCGAGCCCCGCGATCCCCTTCACGAGGGACCCCAGCGCCAGCGCCAGGAAAATAATAATCAGGGATTCGACTGGCATGGATGGGAAAGGAAGATTATTGGGTCATTCGCGACGGGGGCGGACTGTGACAGATTCGCCCCATGCCGTCACCAAACCGGTCCTGAATAAAGTGCCCCTTCGGTTCGCAGCCTGCTCGGGCTACCATGAGCTCCATGGTTGCTCCCTACGACTTCACCGCGGGCCGACTGCCTCTTCTCGTGAGCCTACCTCACGATTCCTCCTACGTGCCGCCGGAGATCACCGGCCGGATGACAGAGGCCGCGCTGGTGACACCGGACACCGACTGGCATGTGGCAAAGCTCTATGATTTCGCGGCAGAGCTGGGGGCGAGCGTCCTCACCGCGACCCATTCCCGCTATGTCATCGATCTGAACCGAGACCCCTCTGGAGCGGCGCTTTACCGGAATGCCAGTAATACTGAACTCTGCCCCGTCACCACGTTCGAATTCGAGCCGCTGTACAAAGACGGAGAAGAACCGGACGATCGGGAAATCGCCCGGCGCACAATCGATTACTGGCAACCTTATCATGACAAAATCGCGGCGGAGCTGGCGGCGCTCAAGGCGAAGCACGGCGTGGCCATCCTGTTCGACGGCCACACCATAAAATCCGAAGTGTCGCGGTTTTACGAAGGCCGCATCCCCGACCTCAATCTCGGTACCGCCTCAGGCGCAAGCGCCGACGCCGACCTCGCCGAACAGGCGTTCTCGACCCTGGTGGGCAACGATTATTCGGCCGTCTGGGACGAGCGCTTCACCGGCGGTTACATCACCCGCCACTACGGCGACCCGGCCCATAATATTCACGCCCTGCAGCTCGAGTTGACCTGGCGGACCTACATGGATGAAACAAGCTTCGCCTATTTGCCTGACCGCGCGGCGCTGCTGAAACCATTGCTCCAGTCCCTGCTGCATACTCTGGTCAATTGGGGAAATATCAACGCGACCGGATGACGATTGTTTACTTCGTCTCGCCGCGCTGCTTGCGACGCCAGTCCCATGGCATCTCGAATCTGCCGCGCCACAGCCCGTGCTTTCGTTTGCGGGCCGCCGCCTCCACGGCGCTATAGTTCGTGCCGCTCCGCGGCCAGGCCAGGGCCCAGCCCGTATGAACCATGCCCTTTGACAGATCGTATCCCCCGGCGGTGCATTTCGCGGAGGGCAGGGAATCCAGCCTCTCCCCGGTCAGACGGCACGATACGGTTGCGGCCACGGTAAGATCCATCAGGGCGGTTGCCGATATGCGCCCACAATCGAAAATCCGCCCGGAGACCACCCGACAATTCTGACCGGTTTCCGGCGCATCAATTCCGGCCAGACGCACCGTGGTTCCGCCGATCGACAGCGTATCGCCTGAAATGATTTCCGGCTTGCCGGAAATAGTCTTCTGCGCGCCATAAGCCGGGCCGATGAAGACGGCTGTAGCCAGCGCGCAAAAGAGAAGTCGATGTGACATGGGGCCATTTAAAGATGACCCATTGGTTCGCACAAGTAACGTTCTATTGAGCGCGTTGCAGGGCGTCGTCCGCCAAACCTAAATAACCACTTTTTATCTCTTACAAACCGACGTAGAGTCCTTTTAATACAAAATAACGGCGGATTTTTGCCGATTTAAGAACGAAAAACCTGGCTCATTGAATAAGGGAGAAGATCGATGGGGACTATTTCGGTAATCAAAAATTATCGGGTGTCACGTGGGCGTCTTAGTGCTGCGATCAGTTCGGCGCTGGTCATTGGACTGGCTATTACTGGTTATTCGGGAACGTCCAAAGCCGCCGATGGCTTCTACAAAGGCAAGACCGTCAAGATCAACATCGGGTTCCATCCGGGCGGCGGGTACGACGCCTATGGCCGCGTTCTCGCCCGTAACATCAGCAAGTACCTGCCGGGCAACCCGACAGTCCTTGCCGTCAACTTCCCGGGCGCCGGCAGTCTCCGGCTCGCCAATTACATCTATAACCGGGCGCCGAAAGACGGCCTCGAGGTTGGCATATTCGCCAGCTCGGCGGCATTCGGACCGCTGTACCTGGTCAAGCAGGCAAAGTTCAAAACCGAAAACTTCACCTGGATCGGCAATATCGACCAGAGCATCGGTACCTGCACGGCGTGGCATACCTCCGGCATCAAGACCTTCGAAGAACTGAAGAAACGGGAAGTCATTTACGGATCCTCCAGCCCCTCTTCCGTTGCCAGCCAGCATCCGCGGGGCTTCAATGCCCTGCTCGGGACCAAGCTCAAGATCATCCACGGCTATCCCGGGTCCACCGGCGTACTGCTCGCCATGAAACGCGGTGAGGTCGAGGGCGGATGCGGCTTTGCTCTTTCGTCACTCAAGGCGCGCCGCTACGACGAATGGAAGTCGGGCAAGCTGCGCATCCTGGTCCAGACCGGCAAGAAGAAGTCGCCGGAACTGGCCGGTGTCCCGCATCTTTACGCTATGGCCAAGGATGATGACGAGAAAAAGGTGATGGATCTGATCTACGGCCTCCACACCTTCGGCCGTCCCGTCGCCGCCCCGCCGGGGCTTCCCCGGAAGCCGACACAGCTCCTGCGCACGGCCTTCATGGCGACCATGACGGATGCCCGGTTCCTCAAGGAAGCGGGCAAGCTGCGGCTGCCCATCAACCCGTGGTCCGGTGAGCGGCTGCAGAAGGAAATCGCCAGCTTCGTCAATTATCCGCCCTCGGTGATCGCCCGCGCGCGGCAAGCCATGGATCCCGGCAAGATCCTCAAGGTGAAGCTGAAAAAACTCAACGGCGGCACCATCGCAAAGCTGAGCAAAAAAAGGGTCACCGTGAAGGATGGCGCCGGAAAGAGCTATGTCTTCAAGATTTCAGGCCGCCGTTCGAAGGTGAAGATTGGCGGCAAGAAAGCCAAGACCAAGGCGCTCAAGGTCGGCATGAATTGCGATTTCCGCTATTTCGCCCTGAAGGATCTGGCGCCGCGGATCAACTGCAAGTAACAATTGCGCGCATATAACAAACAGCCCGGCCACCCGGTGGCCGGGCTGTTATTTGCCGGCGGCCGGTTGACGCTATCCCCGACATGGTGGATCAAGAAACAACAACGCCTTAAGTCAGGAAATTGAGATGAGAGCGATCACACTCGACCAAGCCAACAGCATAATCACCCTGTCATTCGAACACGCCGGGAAGCTCGGCCTCAAACCCCTCACCATTATCGTGCTCGATGCCGGAGGGCGGGTGAAGGCCTTCCAGAAACAGGACGGCTCCGCCCTGCTCCGCTTTGAGATTGCCTATGGCAAGGCCTTCGCGGCGCTTGGCATGGGACGATCATCCAAGCTGGTCCTGCAGAAATACCGCGACAAACCCAAATTCATGGAGAACCTGGAACAGCTTTCGGACGGGCCGATATTTCTCGAGGGCGGCGCCCAACTCATCCTCGACGAACATGGCGAGGTGGTCGGCGCCGTTGGCATTACCGGCGACACCAATGAAATGGACGACGAATGCGCCTTCGCGGGCATTCGCGGCACCGGGTTTGTTGTCGATGAAAATCAATATGAAGGTGACGCACCATGAGCGAGTCCAATAATGAGATCGCCAAAAAACTAAATACCGCCTGGCGGTTTTTTTGCGCCCACGGCTATGTGGACGGGTTCGGGCACATCAGCGCCCGCACCGGCGATCCGGACAAAATCCTGATCACGCCCCATTCATTGCGCCCGGATTCGACACCGGACGAGTTCGTCATCGTCGATCTCGACGGCAATCAGCATGGCAGTGACGTCAAACTACCCGGTGAGTTGCCGATCCATCTGGAGATTTATAAAAGCCGCCCGGATGTGGGCAGCGTCGCACATTTTCACTGCATGCACGCCACCAGCTTCTCCATGTCGGAACATGATCTGATGCCGACATATTTTCTGGCCTCCATCTTTCGCGACGGGGTGCCGGTCCATCCCGATGCCAAGCTGGTTCAGACCAAGGAACGTGGCATCGCGCTGGCGAAGACGCTGGGACCGCATCGCGCGGCCCTGATGCGGGCCCACGGCATTGTCGTCACCGGGCCGGACGTGATCGAAATGACGGCCGGCGTGTTTATCCTGGACGATAACGCCAAACGCACCGCCATTGCCGCCTCCATGGGCAAATTCGAAACCCTCGGGGATGACGAGATGGCCGAGATTGAGAAGGAAATTCTCACCGGCCGGGGGCCCATCAACCGTATCTGGGGATTGTGCGAGGAAGCCGTCGCCGCCCTCGATATCTGACCGTCTCGTCCGGCGCGAAAGGATTCAAACCACCGGCGATCGCCCGCCATCCACATTGATGGACGTGCCGGTGATGTAGCCGCCGGCATCGGACGCGAGGAAGCAGGCGATGTTGGCGAATTCCACCGCCTCGCCCATGCGGCCAATGGGAAGCTTTCGGGAATCCGCCATATCCTGCAGGAATTCTTCAAGGGGCTGGTCGGGATTTTTTTCGGCATGGGCCCGTTCCCACTGGCCCGACTTGATCAGCCCCACCATAAGCGCATTGACCAGGACATTATGAGGCGCGCCCTCACCCGACAGGACTTTCGTAAGTGCGAGACCGGCGGCACGGGTCACCGACGTGGGTGCGCTTGCCGGCGGCGGCGCCTTGGCGCCGGTATTCAGCACATTGATGATGCGGCCCCATTTGCGGGATTTCATTCCCGGCAGGGCGAGACGGCACAGCCGGATGGCAGCGAACAGTTTGAGGTTGAAATCGTTCTGCCAGTCCTGATCGCTGATGTCCTCGAACGGGCCGGCGCGCGACGTGCCGGCGTTATTGACCAGAATATCGATCTGCCCGAGCCCCTCCAGCGCCGTCGTGAACGCCTTTTCCGTCGCCGCCGCATCCATCAAATCGCAGGATAGGGCGACGACTTTCCCCGGCCCCGCCGCGTCAACTTCCGTGGCGGCGGCATCGAGCACGTCCTGACGCCGGGCAAGAATCGCAACATCCGCACCGGAATCGGCGAACCGTAGCGCCATCGCCTTGCCCAGCCCTTCGCTGCCGCCGGTGATCAGGGCACACCGGCCGTCGAGTCTGATATCCATGATACGTGCTCCTCGGAATGATACGCGGATTGTCCCACACGCCATCTTGCAGGACTGCCCGAACCGTCTCAAGGGCGGCATACTTGCGCCACAGCCCGCCGACGATATGGTGAGGCAGTCAGAATGATAGGGGAGTGGTTTCTTGAGCGAACATATCGGATTTATTGGCCTGGGGCGAATGGGAGGCCCCATGGCGGGGCGTCTCCTTGAAGCCGGTCACTCTCTCACCGTACACGATGTCAGTGATGGCGCCCTTGCCGCCCTTGTCAGTCAGGGAGCCATAGCCGCCCCCTCACCCGCCGCGGTGGCCTCGGCGGTAGAGACCGTCATCGTGAGCCTGCCGACCCCCGACATCGTCAGGGAAGTTGCCTTGGGAAGCGATGGTCTCGTCGTCGGCAGCACCATCAAAACATTTGTCGATTTGTCCACCAGCGGCCCCGATATGGCGCGGGAAATCGCTGCACAGCTCGACGTGCGCGGCATTGTCAGCATTGACGCGCCGGTCAGCGGCGGCGTTGCCGGCGCCCAAAAAGGCACGCTCGCCGTCATGGCGTCGGGACCGGCGCAAACCGTGACCGCGCTCAGCGACGTGCTCGACGTGATCGGTACGGTCTTCCACGTTGGCAGCGAACCGGGTCTCGGTCAGACCATGAAGCTCGCCAACAACCTTCTGACGGCCTCGGCCCTGGCGCTCAGCGCCGAAGCCATGGTCATGGGAACCAAGGCCGGGCTGGATCCTCAAACCATGCTCGATGTCATTAATGCCGGCAGCGGCCGCAATTCGGCGACCCAGGACAAGTTCCCCCGCGCGATCCTGACCCGCAGCTTCGATTTCGGCTTTACCACTGGTCTCATGCAAAAAGACGTGGCGCTGTATCGTAAGGTCGCGGAGTCATTGGGCGTGCCCACAGACCTGGCGATTGCGGTGGAGACACTCTGGGAAAAAACCCGTGAGGAATTCGGACCCGATTCGGATTTCACCAACATCGTGCGGGGCATCGAGAAGCGCGCCGGTGTCGAGGTAAAGCCTCGCTCATAAGTCAGAAGTCGGGAAGCAGACATGGCCGATCCGGAAATCTACGAAATTTACGCCATCAAATACGCCCATAACGAACGGCGCTCGGGAGATAATTTTATCGGCGGCGACCCGCACGACGTCCCCATGCCGTTGGATTATTTCGTCTGGGTCATCACCAACGAAAACAGGACCATCATCCTCGATACCGGTTTTGACGAAGCCATGGCCAAGCGGCGGGGTCGCACCTACCTGCGTAACCCGGGCGAGGGATTGCAGATGCTCGGCATCGACCCGGCTTCCATCGAGGACGTCGTCATCAGCCATATGCATTACGACCATTCCGGCAACGAGACCCTGTTTCCCAACGCACGCTATCATCTACAGGACGACGAAATGGCGTTCTGCACCGGGCGGCATATGTGCCACGAGGCAATGAACCGGGCTTTCTCCGTCGATGACGTAACCGCCATGGTCCGCCGCATCTTCGCCGGACGCGTACAGTTTCATGACGGGACCGAGGAGCTGGCGCCGGGGATCATCCTGCATAGGGTCGGCGGCCACACCATGGGCCTGCAGGTCACAAGGGTTCTGACCAGACGCGGCTGGGTAGTGCTCGCCTCCGATGCGTCGCATTTTTATGCGAATATGCAACAGGGCCGGCCATTTCCCATCGTCCATGATATGGGCGACGTGCTGGAGGGCTATAAGACCGTGAACCGGCTCGCCCACTCGCCCGACCACGTCATTCCCGGCCACGACCCGCTGGTCATGACGCGATATCCGGCGGCCAGGCCGGGGCATGAAGGGATTGTGGCACGGCTCGATGTGGCGCCAAACCCTTCCTAGAATTTTCGGAAAATCAGAAAAAGCGTTCCGGAACTTCGAGAATATCGCCCGGCAGGACAATGGTGTCGTGTGATGCTTTTTTCTTCTTACGCTTTGGGTCGTTCGCACGCGTAATATAGATATTATTCTCGCGTGCCCGATAGGTGTATCCACCGCCAAGCGCCACTGCATTGACTGCGGTCATACCGCTGACATAGGCGTAGCTGCCGGGATTTTTGACCTCGCCGATAATATAAAATGGCCGATAGTTCAGGACTTCCACTGATACCCGCGGATTCTTGAGATAGTCGGGTTTCAGTTTTGCAACGATGGCGTTCGTTGCCTCGCGCACGGTCTTGCCGCCCGCGTTGACATTGCCGATCAACGGCAAAGAAATAGCACCGCCGCCATCCACAGTGAACTTACCTGAAAGGTCCTGCTGGCCGAACACGATGACCCGCAATTCATCACCGGCGCCCAGCGTGTATTCCACCGACCCCGCCGCCATAGTCGGAAACACACTGCCAACTGTCGCGAATATCAGGCTGGTCCAAAGAATGGCCGCCATGGAGCGCACACGGCGTGAGATGGAATTTGTATTCTTCAAATTTGGGAAAAGAGTCGCGCCTGCATGGAATGCCGCCGTCTGTCGCCGTCGCGGCGGAACAGGCGAATCAGAACTGCGCCGACAATCGCAGCATGAAGACATTCTTTTTAAAATCGCCGCCAACAAAATTCGACTCTCGCTGCTGATAATCATAACCGGCCGACAAATGGAGGTTACGCTGCATCAGATAGCGCGCATAAACCCCCGTCTCAATGTCTTCATCATCACGGCCGTTCCCTTCATAATCGTTAATGGTAAAGGAGCCGTAACCGCCGAGAATAAGGTTGCGTAGAAGCTCGTGGTCCACCGAGCCTTTGAACTTGGTCGAAAAATAGCCCGATGCGCCAACCTGGGTAGTCTCGACCACATTCCGGGTGACGGACGCCTTCACGGTTGTAAGCCCGGTCGCATTCCAGGTCAGTGCGCCGCCATAGGTGGCGCCATCGATGGGGGCAAGTGTGGTATCTTCATAATCCTGGCGCCGGTACCCACCAAACACATCGCCGAACAGCTTATTGCCGATTTCGATCCGCGCCCCGGCGGTGACCTCATAGCCGTCGGAATCACGATTGAACCCACTGCTATCGACCGCGTCATCATATGAGATCTTGTTGTAGGATGCCTTTATAAACCCTTCATATTCCGTAACGAATTGATATCCAAGCCGCACCGACGTGCCATATCTGGCTCGATCACGATCATCGTTGTCGATGGCTGCACCACCGATTGCGGCCGCATCCTTAAAATTCTTTATCTGGGCATTACCATCAACAGTCAGGGATATACGGTTCCATCGATTGTAAAACTCGGCGGCCGGGCTGAGGATCTCGATTTCCGTGGGCTCCACGCCGCCGGGATCGTCAGGAGAGCCCCGTCCCTCGGTTATCGCTGCATAATCAACCGTTACGGATGCCCGCATGTCGCGCGTCACGTCGATACGGCCGAACCCACCGATATTGTAATTTTCGGAATCTTCCGAGGAATTAGACGCAAATTTCTTGATATTTCCGTTTGCGCTAAAGCTCAAGGCATGTTGCGACCAGTTCGACCGCAGGGTTAGCTCGGGTGATATTTGTGTGACGAAATCATCCGTCTTACCTGTATCGACGGATAAAATATTATCATCGTAGGATTCTGAAACGTTGAGCTTCGGCAGCAATGTAAAGCCACCCAGCTTCAAACCTTTTGGGTCGAAATCGGGGCGCGACCGGCTGGTAACCGTGTCACCCCGCTTCAACTCCTGGGCCACGGCCGCCGTGCTTCCCGTGACGATAGCAGCCGATACAATCAACAGCCACATCCCACGCTTTCCACAAAGCGCCATCAGATACCCCTGTAATACCACTACAATACACCCCCGCGTCCTACCCGAAATTAAGTAGAATCACCAAACACTTATTAACTCGAAACCCGGTTCTCAATTCTCGACAGTAAAGGCAAGATTTTCGTTCGGCTCCGCAATTGGTATTCGCTGTTACTTTGCGATTCCAGTTTTGCGCTGTACTGGATTGGTAAATTCATTATTAACAGCCGCTTTCTTAACAAGCCGTTAATCCATAATTGGGAGCCATTCAGTGAGGCATGGCTGGCCATACCGAGCACTAAATTGTCCGCCGGGAGTGCCATTCACGATAAAGTCGAATGAATTAAAGGACGCAGGAAACCAGGCTCCCGCCCTTAGTTTTGCGCGCATCTTAAGTTTATCTTTGCAAATCAAATGCGAAAATCTACGTAGCGTCAGTAGCAGTGGAGTTAGGTCGATGCCCAGTATCCTTTCGGTTGAACATTGCGCCCGCGTTTCAAGCTTTGACGACACGCGCCGCAAATTCCAGAAAGCAAAAAAGATGTCGAACCGCGCCAAGCTGGCGTGCTTTGTCGTCTTTAACATTGCTGTCTGGGGAGCTTTGCTGCTGCCGGTTCTGTTCCGCTAGGCGCTCCCCATCCACCTGGCCATCTGCCTGAACTCCTGATGGCCGGCCAGACACGCCGTTCGCTCCCCAATTCACCCGGCTCGCTTCTGTCAATGGACTGTCCTGTTAACAGTTTGTTATGGGCGGTTATGTGACCATTACTTCAAATTTTAGACAGATTTGTAACGATTTTTACTGAGGCCAGAAGGAGCGAGAAATGTCGGTGTTTGTACCTGCTGACCACCATGCGACTTTTGCTGGATGGGAATCCAACATTATCGACAAAAAACCCGCCGGCCGCGGCTGGTCGCGTCGGCGCCAGGTTGGCTTTATTCTGATTTCCGCTCTCGCTTTGTGGATTTTGATACTTTCGCCTTTTGTTCTCTTGGACTAACCGCCTTCTACCTGGGCATAGCGGCCCATAGGGCCACTGACAAACCGTTGGGGGGATCGAGCGGTGGCATCAATCGATGGGGAATGGCATCGCCATTCTAATCTGCGCTTCCATTCTTTCCCGCGACCTTTCAATCGACTTCACTATAGTGTTGCGTTAACCGTATTAGGCGGTTGGCTATAAGGACAGACACGTTGGACAAGGTCGCGCTCATTACAGGAATTACCGGACAGGACGGTGCCTATCTGGCCGAGCTCCTTCTCGACAAGGGCTATACCGTTCACGGCGTTAAACGCCGTTCCTCGTCGTTCAATACGGCACGGGTCGATCATTTATATGTCGATCCGCATAACGAGGACGTTCAGTTCTTCATGCATTACGGCGATATGACAGATTCGACGAATGTCATTCGCGTTGTCCAGGAAACACAGCCCACTGAAATTTATAATCTGGCCGCACAAAGCCATGTGCAGGTTAGTTTCGAAACCGCCGAGTACACAGCGAATGCCGATGGCATCGGCGCGCTTCGCGTCCTCGAAGCGATGCGTATTCTGGGAATGGAAAAAACCGCGCGGTTTTACCAGGCCTCCACATCCGAACTCTATGGCAAGGTGCTTGAAGTACCGCAAAATGAAGCGACACCCTTCCGTCCCCGCAGCCCATACGCCGCCGCCAAACTTTATGCGTATTGGATTACGGTCAATTATCGCGAAGCCTTCGGGTTGCACGCCTCCAACGGGATTCTCTTCAATCACGAAGGGCCAACACGGGGAGAAACCTTCGTCACCCGCAAAATCACCCGCGGTGTCGCGGCGATCGAACAGGGCTTTCAGAAGAAGATCTATCTGGGAAATCTGGACGCGCAGCGCGACTGGGGCCATGCGCGCGACTATGTCGAAGGCATGTGGAGGATGCTACAGCAGGACGAGCCCGACGATTATGTCCTCGCGACCGGGGAATGTCATACGGTTCGTGAATTCGTAGAACTCGCCTTTGCCGCTACCGGCCGCGATGTTGTCTGGCGCGGCACCGGTGTCGAAGAAGTCGGCATCGACAAATCAACCAACGAAATCCTTGTCGAGGTAGACTCGCGCTATTTCCGCCCTACTGAGGTCGAACTGTTGCAGGGAGATCCAACCAAGGCGCGGGAAGTGCTGGGCTGGTCCCATAAGATCGGATTCGAAGAACTTGTTCGAGACATGGTCTCTTCGGATATGGAAGTGGTCGCCAAGGAACAGCGTGGCGATGTCGACTAAAGATCCGATTTACGACCTTTCCGGAAAACGGGTTTGGGTTGCCGGGCACCGTGGCATGGTGGGATCCGCCATCGTCAGACACCTCGAAGGCGAGGGATGCGATGTTCTGACCACCGGCCGCGACGAAGTCGATCTGCGGCGCCAGAACGACGTCGAACAGTGGCTCGCGGACCAAAGGCCCGATGCTATTTTTCTCGCGGCCGCGACGGTCGGGGGTATTTGGGCCAACGATACGCGGCCGGCAGAATTCCTCTATGAAAACCTGGCTATAGAAACAAACATCATCCATGCGGCCAAGGTAAATGAGGTAGAAAAGCTGATGTTCCTTGGATCGGCCTGTATCTATCCCCGGCTGGCCGAACAGCCGATGACGGAACAAGCGCTGTTAACCGGGCCGCTCGAACCAACCAACGAATGGTATGCCATTGCCAAAATCGCCGGCATCAAGATGTGTGATGCATATCGCAGGCAATTTGGCTGCGATTTCATCTCTGCGATGCCAAACAATTTATATGGCCCGGGCGACAATTTTGACCTCGAGAACAGCCATGTGGTTCCCGCCCTGATCCGAAAAATTCATGAAGCGAAAGAATCCGGCGGCAGCGTTGTTACGTTGTGGGGTACGGGCACTCCCCTGCGGGAGTTTCAGTATGTGGACGATTGCGCCGACGCCCTTGTGTTCCTGATGAAAAACTACTCCGCTGAAGGACATGTCAACATCGCCTCCAGCGATGAAGTATCCATTGCCGATTTGGCAAAATTGATTGCAAAAATTATCGGGTTCAAAGGTGAATTCCAATTCGACACGAGCCGGCCGGATGGCGCGCCGCGAAAGCTGCTGGATGTCGGATATATCAATGGAATGGGTTGGCGGGCTCAAACCAGCCTCGAAGCGGGCATTCGTTCAACATACGACTGGGCATGCGCCAACGAAGACAGTTTCCGGTCGCGGCATAACACGAGAGCGGCATCATGACGCCGTCGCTTTCCGTCTTTGTGAATACCTGTGACGCCTATGAAGATTGTTGGGCGCCATTTTTTCAGCTGTTCGAGCGATATTGGCAGGGTCCGCCCCCGCAAATTATTCTGAACACAGAGGAAAAGACATTTGCCTATTCCGGCCTCGATATAACTTGCACGCAAGTAGGGCTCGGCCGGGATGGCGGGCGCATTTCCTGGGGTGAACAGCTGCGCAGGGGGCTCGCCAAAGTACAAAACGAAATCGTGCTGTACATGCACGAAGACTTTTTCCTGCAGGCCCCGGTCGACATCGACACAATACAGAAGTGCCATGAGGTCATTCGGTCCGACAGAACAATTGCGGCCATCAGGCTCCATGAACTCGGCGGTTCCGGCCCGTGGACCCCGAGCGAACATCCGTTTTTGTGGGAAGTTGCGAAAAAATCGCCCTACCGCGTGTCCTTGCAGGCCGGTTTCTGGCGTACCGAACGTCTCGGCAGCTTTGTCCGCCCACACGAGAATCCATGGCAATTCGAAATTTGGGGATCCAAACGCCTGCGCTGGCGCCGCGACAGAGTCCTCTGCATGAACCGGGATCAGTTCGTACCGGAAACGCATCCTGTTTTGCCATATCCCTGCGACGATACGGTCAAGAAGGGCAAGTGGAACCGGGATATCGTCTGCGACCTTTTTGCCTCCAACGGTATTGAGGTTGATTTCGCGAAACGCGGGTTCCTGGAACCGAATATACCCGATCGAAAAGATCCGCTGGCGCGACGTGTCTTCGCGCGCGCACGATCCATTGTCTGAACGAAACCGGCTTCGCGGCGCTTCACTGATCAAATGCGAGTACTGGCCCACAGATGTTATCGCAACGGCCCTGAGCCAAGTCTGGAAAATGATTTAGCCGCCTTCCAGCGTTGCCTCGATGACGGCCTCTCCGCGGAAATTGATATACGCAGATGGGAAGACGGGTCTTTTTATATTTCCCACGACCCCCGGCCCTTTAGCGAACACCTTCGCGCCGAGCCCTTCTTTCAGGCTTTGAGCAGGAGCGAAATCGCGCCAATCGCCCTGAATATCAAGGAGTTGGGACAAGAACGGGACACTTTAAACTTCCTTAAGCGTTTTGAGGTTATTAACCATATGTTCCTGTTCGACATGGAATTGCTGGAGGAAACGCCAGGCAATACTGCAAGGCTCTTCAGATCCCATGATCCCGATGTCCCTCTTGCAGCGCGTGTTAGCGACCGCAACGAGCCGATCGAACAAGCGTTGGGCATCAAAGAAGCGGAATATATATGGCTGGATGAGATGGACAGCCTGTGGGCCACGGAAGACACGATTACGACTTTACGGAGCGCGGGAAAGAAGATTTACGCAATCAGTCCAGAAATTCATGGATTTGGCGAAGAGGCCATGATCGGGCGCTGGCGGCAGTTCGCAGACTGGAACATCGAGGGAATCTGTACCGATTACCCCGACCGTCTTACCGAGTTTCTGGATCAAGCAGAGGTAAATTGGCGACCTTGAAGACCTACAGCCTCGAAGATATGACCAAAGGCTGGTTTGTCGGAGATTTCGATCCGACCGCCTTAAAGACGCCGCATTGCGAAGTCGGATGCAAACGCTACAGCGCGGGCGATTGCGAAGACCGCCACGTGCACCGGGTCGCTACCGAAGTCACCGTTATCCTTTCTGGTCACGCCAGAATGAACGGCAGGGATTGTCCCGCCGGGACCGTGGTGGTCCTTGATCCCGGTGAAGCATCAGATTTCGCAGTCTCGGAAGATACGATCACCCTGGTGGTAAAGACTCCGAGTATCCCAGGGGACAAGTATCCCGCCGAGTTGCCGGGGACATAAAATGGCCCAAATTAAATACTGTCCGTCGTCATATAAATTGGAACACTCAAGGGCCTGATCTAAAGGAGGGTCTGGCTCATCTGGTTCA
>JABJKO010000059.1 GCA_018660305.1 Rhodospirillaceae bacterium | reverse complement strand
GGCGCTTGCCCGATGCGCAAGCATCGCGCTGCGCACCGCGCCTAACCGGGAAGCCCATACGCCCCATCAAATTGATTCTATTTAGGTGTATAGGGCTCTAACCGGCAAAACGGGGGAACAGTCTCTCGGCGTTTGTCCGGTTGATCAGGGCCCGTGTCGCGTCATCGAAACCCGCATAGGCATCGAACCCGGCGGTTTCACTGGCGACCACATCCTCGGAAATATAGGGATAGTCAGTACCGAACAGGATCTGCGACGGATCTATGACGCCTGATAGCGCGGCCAGGGGCACGGCATCGCCGGACAGCGCCGTGTCGAAATAGAAGCGTTTCATATAGGCCATCGCGCCCTTGGGGTACTTGTCCTGCAGCGCGGTCTTCTTGTCGAAGATGGCGATGCGATGGGCGAGAAACGGCAGGGTGCCGCCGGAATGGGACAGGATAAACGGGATATCGGGCAGCCGCTCCATCACGCCGTTCATGATGAGATTGGTGGCGACCCGGGTGGTCTCGAACGGGTAGTCGATGATCATGCGCGGGATATTCCACCCATCGGCCTCGGTGCCGGGCGGATAGCACGGGTGGATGAAGGTCACCGCCTTGCGCCGGTTAAGCTCTTCATAGAGAGGCTCGAAATCGGGATGGCCCATGTAGCGCTCGTCAACGCTGGTCAGCAGGGTGACGCCATCCAGCTTCAGCTCATCGAGAACCCGCTCCAGCTCCCGCAGGGAGGCGTCCATATCGGGCAGGGGCAGAAACGCAAAGCCGCCGAACCGGCCGGGATGGTCGGACGCCAGCTTCGCGAGATAGTCGTTGCAGATGCGCGCCGATTCACGGGTCTGGGCGAGATCACCGAAATAGATGCCCGGCGATGTGAAGGACAGGATGGTGGTGGCGATATTGTGCGCCTCCATGACCGCCAGGGATTTCTCCGGTGTCCAGTCCGGGAAGGATTGATAGGCGGTGCCGGTGATGCCGGCGGCACGCTGCATATCCTTGTAGAATTCCGGCAGCACATGATGGTGGACGTCGATGCGCCCCTCTATACGCGCGGTGGTTTGAGCCATTTTGATCCCTGTGTCTAATCAGCTAAGGGTGCAAGCACCCGGTCGATCCAGGCGGCATCGGCGTCCAGCGTTTCCAGCTCGGCCCGCGCCTGCGCCTTGGTTTGGGTGTTGCACGCCAGCACATCCGGCGCCTCGCCGTCGTCGGGCTGGCAGGCCATCTCCATCCGGATGCCGTTGGGGTCGTAAAAATAGATCCCCAGCAGGCCCGGTAGCTGGGGGATGGCATCCGTGCGCTCTATGCCATGGGCATCCAGCCGCTGCTCGATTTCCTTAAACTTTTCGGCGGTCACGACAAAGGCCACATGCTGCATGCCGCCAAGGGCGTTGCGGTTGGTCTGTTCCTCGGCCCCCTTGGGGATTTCGAAAAACGCCAGAAGGCTGTCATTGCCCATATCGAAGAAATAATGCCGCAAATTTTCATAGGGCGGGTTGCCCCGGTTATTGGGGCCCGTACCGAGACCGGGGGGCACGCGCATGGCATGGATCAACGGCATGCCGAGCACATCCACGAAAAACTCGGTGGTCACCTTCATGTCGTCGGTGGTCAACGCCAGATGATGCACGCCACGGGTGGTTACGTCATAGGGTGGGTTGATCTGACTCATCCATTCCTCGCAGAATTCCAAGCGGCCGGAAATCAAGGCTCCCCGCCGCCTTAAAACCCGCTAGGATAGAGTATCAAATCTCCGGGCAGTTGAGGAGCCTGCGCCATGCTGGCAGAAATCGGCCACATCATACCGGCCTTCGCGCTGCGCGATCAGGACAATTGCAACGCAACCCCCCTGGAAGACGACGTAATGGGCGCTCCGGTAGTCCTGGTGTTCGACCGGCGTTCCAGCCAGTCCAGCCACGAAGACAGCGCCGAGTTGGTGCACGCCGTTACCGGGCTTTGTGAGCGGCTGAACGGCATCGAGGCCACCCTGTTCATGATTTCCCGGCGGCAAGGCCCCGAGATTACCGCGCTGACAGGGGGAGAGGCCCTTCCGTTCCGTCTGCTGTCGGACCCGGACGGGGCAGTCTTTCGCGCCTACGGGATCGAGGCTACCCATAGCCCCGCACCACCGGCCAGTATCGTGGTCGACCCAAATGGCCGGGTCGTCGATATCTATGAGCATCAGGATGTGATCGAGCAGACCGATCGCATCCTCGCCTGTCTGAGAGGGATGGCGGCGCGGCGTCCCAGCGGATCGCTCGGCGCCCACCCACCGGTCCTGGTCATTCCCAACGCCATGGATGCCGACATGTGCCGCCGGCTCATGGAAACCTGGCATAACCCGGTCCCCCTCTGGGAGGGAGACGGCCAGAACAGCGCCGGCTTCAATATCGAAGAGGGCGATTTCAAGGTGCGCAACGCGCGCTATGGCAATGTGGTCCAGTATATCGTGCGCGACACGGGATTGACGCAGGTGCTCGACCAGGAAGTGTTGGGCCGGATCGTGCCGCAGATGGAAAAAGCATTCGGTTACCGGCCGTCGGACCGCGAGGAATACCGGATCGCCTGTTATGACGTGGCAGAGGACGGCAGTCTTCCCGCCCACCGAGACAACCCCACGAAAACCACGCAGCACCGCCGGTTCACCGTTTCGGTCAATCTGAACAATAGCTCTTTCGAAGGCGGTGAGCTGACCTTCCGGGAGAGCAGCGATCACCGCTATGACGTGGAAGAAGGCACCGCCATTGTGTGGTCGTGCTCCCTGCTGCACGAAGTCCTGCCGGTGACGGCAGGACAGCGCTTTATTCTGGGAACCCATTTGTACGGCTAAGGCGTCTGCTCCGCCGCCCGCGCCATGGCGGGAGAAATCGTTGGCGATTATCTTTCCGCTGTTTCAGGTCCGCACCAGGGAGGTTTGTTTTGACAATTGCGCCGGCCGCGCCGGACCCCAGCCAGCCAACCATCATCCGGGATACCGTCGAGGCTGACCTGCCGGCTATCCAGGCGATTTATGAACAGGCCGTCCTGCATGGTCTGGCAACCTTCGAGGAAGTGCCGCCCACGGTGGCAGAAATGTCCTCCCGGCTGGCGGGCATCCGGGATCTCGATCTTCCCTTTTTGACGGCGGAGCTGGACGGCACCGTCGTCGGCTATAGCTACGCGCGACCCTACCGGCCCCGGCCCGCCTATCGCCACACGGTGGAAGATTCAGTTTATGTGGCAGAAGGCATGCAGGGACGGGGCGTCGGACGGGCGCTGCTCGCCGGCCTTATCGAGCGCTGCGAAGAAGGCGACTGGCGGCAAATGATCGCGGTCATCGGCGACATCAACAATGCCGGCTCCATCGCGCTCCACCGGAATCTCGACTTCCGCGAAACCGGCACGCTCGAGGCCGTGGGCTTCAAGCTCGGCCAATGGGTCGATACCGTCCTGATGCAGCGCGCCCTGGGACCGGGCGGCGCCGAGCCACCGTCTTAAGCGTTCAGCGCCGGCAGCGGGTCGCGGCCGAGGATCATATCGGAGCCCTTTTCACCGATCATCAGCGCGCAGGCATTGGTATGGGCCGAGACCAGATCGGGCATGGCCGACGCATCGACCACCCGCAGACGCTCGGTTCCCCTCACCCGCAGCTCGGGATCGAGCACCGCGTCGGGCCCCGTTCCCATGGGACAGGTAGCAACCGGATGCTCCACCGTGCCAACGGTCCGCCGGATCCAGTCCTCCAGATCCTCGTCGGATTGAATCTCCGGGCCCGGTTGGAGCTGCTTGCCGCGATAGGGGTCCAAGGCTTTCTGATAGGCCACATCTTTTGCTCTCTGGAAGCCGTGCTTGAGACGCACCATGTCGTTGGGATTGGAGAAGAAATTAAAATCGATGACGATGGGATCGCGCGGATCGGCCGAGCGTAGCCGGACTTCGCCACGGCTTTCGGGATGCAGGATGGCCGCCCTTATGCCGAACCCGTCGGGATACGCTTTCCTGATTCCGGGGAACCACATATGGGCATAGTCGGGTATACCGCGAAACAGGAATTCCACATCCGGCACATCAAGTGAGGGGTCGGTTTTCACGAAGGCATGCATGCCGCCGGGCACCACCGAGCCGGGGCCGGTCCCGAACAGATAGGACCGGATCATGCTGAACGGCATTCGGTCGCCCCGCATATCGTCGCGGAACTTGCTGGTATTCTCGGGCCGCTCGAAAAAAAGCGACACCACCTGATGATCCTGCAAATTCTTGCCCACGGGCAAATCCACAAGCGTATCGATTCCCATGTCTCGCAGATGATCGGCCGGACCGATGCCCGATAGCATGAGAAGCTGTGGTGAATTCAACGAGCCCCCTGACAGGATCACTTCCTGGCCCGCCTCCACCGCAATGGTCATGCCATCCTTGATGTATTCGACACCGGTCGCCCGGGTGCCTTCCATCAGGACCCGGCTGGCATGGGCGCGGACTTCGACGGTGAGGTTGGGACGTTTTCGGGCGGGCTTCAGGAAGGCAGCCGCCGATGAGCTGCGCCTGCCGTTCTTTATGGTGTACTGGCTGCGGCCGAACCCTTCCTGCTGGACGTTGTAATCCTCGGAGATGGGAAAGCCTTCGGCGGCGCCGGCTTCGAGCCAGGCATCGAACAGCGGGTCTTTTGTGCGGGCCCATTGGGTGCCGATGGGTCCGTCGCCGCCGCGCCAGCTATTGCCACCGTCTTCCCAGCTCTCGCAGCGTTTGAAATAGGGCAGGGTCTCGGCATAGGACCAGCCGGTAACGCCATTGTTGGACCAGCGATCATAATCGCCGGGATGACCGCGGGTATAGGCCATGACGTTGATCGAGGACGAGCCGCCCAGCACCTTGCCGCGCTTCACGTCCAGCACCCGGCCATTCAGCCCGGGAACCGGTTCCGACTTGTACTTCCAATCATGCAACCGGTATTCGTAGATCTTACCCATACCCAGCGGAATATGGATCAGGGGATCGAGGTCGCGCCCGCCGGCTTCGAGCAGCAGCACGCGGATGGCGGGATCCTCGGTCAGCCGGTTGGCGAGCACACAGCCGGCCGAACCGGCCCCGACGACGATGTAGTCGTAGCCACTTTTCTTGTTCACGATACTCTAAGCCCCCCTGAGGCAATGACGCTTTTCTTTTCAGCGCCATTGCAGCGGAAGGTAGCGCCAGACGCAAGGGGAAGAGGTGAGAATCTGCCTTAAACCAGGAACTTCAGATCCGACGTAAAGGTCGGGTAGGCATAGACCCGGCCGGCCATTTCAGCGGCGGTGATGCCGTGGGCGATGGCCAGCGAGAACAGATGGATCACCTCTTCCGCGCCATGGCCGAGCATATGGGCGCCAAGGATCTTCCCGGTGCCGTCTTCAACCAGCACCTTGGCGAAGGACGCGGTTTCCGCATAGGTCCGGGCCGACCGCCAGGTGGTCATGTCATTGGATTTGGCCTTGAATTTCAGCCCTTTCTCGGTGGCTTCGGCCTCGGTAAGTCCGACGCTGGCCAGGGCCGGCACGGTGTAGACCGCCGACGGGAAGTCGGTGTAATCGGGAACGGCGCTGTCTTCCTCGATCAGGTTCCTGCCCACGATGCGGCCTTCATAGCTGGCCACCGGCGATAGCTGAGCAGTCGACCATAAGGCATCGCCGGCCACATAGATTCCCGGGTTGGAGATGCTGCGGAGATGATCGGTCACCGCGATGCGGCCTTTGTCATGAGCGATTTCACCGGCATCGAGATCGAGCCCGTCCACATCGGCGACCCGGCCGGTGCCGTTGGCGATCAGCGTGGCCGTCCGCTCGACGGTTTTGCCATCTTTCTCGAAGAGGACCGTAAAGCCGCCCTTGGCCGGTTTAATCTCATCCACGTTGACGTCGGTGATAATTTCAACCCCCAACCGTTCGGTTTCCGCCTGAAGCACGGCGACCGCGTCCCCCTCCAGACGCGGCAGGAGACGGGGCAGCGCTTCAAGAATAGTGACCTTCGTTCCGGCCCGGGCCAGCACATGGGAGAACTCCATGGCGATGACCCCGCCACCAATAAAGACCAGGGACTCGGGCTGTTCGGCCATATCCAGAATATCATCGCTGGTGATGGTGTGTTCCCAGCCGGGGATGGGCAAACTGCGGGCCACCGACCCGGTGGCGATGACGATCCGGTCAGCGCTATAGGATTGGTCGCCCACCGTTACCTCGTTCGCACCGGTAAAACGCGCGCGGCCGTCGATCAGGGTGATGCCGCGGCCATCCAGGCTTTTCTTGAAGTCGTCCGGTACGCCGGCAACAAACGTTTCCTTGCGCGCGATCAGCTTGGGCCAATCGAGGACAGGTTTGCCGACATCAATATGATGGGCCGGGGCTCGCTCGATCTGGTCCAGTACCTGGGCGGCGGCGACCAGGACTTTCTTGGGCACGCAGCCACGGATCGGGCAGGTGCCCCCCACATCGCGGGATTCGACCATGGCGACCTCTTTACCGGCGGCGCGGGCGGCCCCGGCGGCGGCCATTCCGGCATTGCCGGTTCCCAGGACCAATACGTCAAAATGGGTGCTCATGGGTCTAGCCTTTCTGGTAAGTGTCCGGCCGCAAGGGCGGCTTCCAGTTCGTCGATACGCGCCTGCAATGGCGCTATTTTCTCGGCAAGGACCGTCTCGTCATAGCGTGGGGTGATGAATTGCGGGCAGTTGCGGTCCCAGGCCGCTATGTCAAAAACGATCACGCGCTCAATGGGCGTATGGTCGCCGGGATCGGCGATACGGGCAATCAAATCCGCATCGTCTTCAACAATTCGTGCGCGGCCCCAGATCTTGATGCGATAGCGGTTCTCGTAATCCATCAGGAAGATATAGGCCTTGTCATTCTCCGACAAATTGCCGGTCGATATGTATTGGCGGTTCCCGCCATAATCGGGAAAGGCCAGACGATGCTCATCCAGAATCTTTAGAAATCCGGGCGCGCCGCCCCGGTGCTGGATATAAGGCTGGCCGTCGGCGCTGGCCGTGCCGAGATAAAACGAATCCCGGCCGGCGATAAAGGCAGCGAGCTGGTCGGTGACAACGTCAGTCCAGCCGCCTTTGGTTTCCATATTGGCATAGGCCTGCCGTGATCCGTTTCTTGTCTGCAGAGCCTTGACCGCCGGGGTGAAGGCGACATCGCTGATGGTGGGTTGCATGGGTCTGTCCTGATGCTTGGGGGAATTGGGAGGGGATTGGATGAGGGTCGGCCCGCCTCACGGAGGCGGGCCAAATCAACGGGGTTACGAGAGGTGACCCTGTGGCGGCAGCGGCCGGGTGATCCAGCTTTCGCCGCTGGCCATCACCCGGCTCAAGCCGTTGGGAAGAGTGATAACCAGGGTCCAGGTGTCGCCGTCGGGGGCGGAGAACAGTTCGATGATTGAACCGTCGGAGGTGACACCAAGCGCGCGGGGGATCTCGGTATATTTTTTCTCAAGCGCCTCCACCACCAGGGCCCGCTCGGCCCAGAGGATCGCCGCTTCCTGCGCGCCGGCCGGTTTGGCCGCAATGGCGTTGGTGACCAGCATAAACCCGCCAACCAGGATCCCGAGAACCATACCGGTCACAATTCGGGCAATGCGCACTTCGGTTTCAATGGCTTTGATTTCCTGTCTCATGGCTGGGTCCTTTCTTCTGGGCTTCTGGTCTTCTGGGCTTCTGGGCTTCTGGGCTTCTAGGTCGTCCCGGGCCTCCTGCCCGGTCCGGTATTGGCGGATTAGACTGATCTGTCTAGTTGCTTGCCTTGATATATAGACAGACTTGTCTGTCTGTCAACCGGGTTTTATATAATATATTGCTCTATAAGAAAAAGTACATGGGCCAGGCCCGCCCTACGGATGCGAAAATAATGCGGAAAACACCCCATTATCTCTTGATTCCGAGAAGGTGGATGCTCATTTCTGGACAAGCCCAGCGAAATTATGTATATAGACTTGTCTGTATAGAAAGAGGTCCCAATGGCATCGACCAAACGCGATCAGCTGATAGATACCGCCCTCGATCTGTTTTCGCGCGAAGGGTTCCAGGGTACCGGCATCGACAGGATCCTGGCGGAATCCGGGGTCGCCAAGATGACCCTCTATAATCATTTCAAATCGAAGGACGAGTTGATTCTCGCTGTGCTGCGCCGCCGCGACGAAACCTTCCGCAACTGGTTCATGCGTGAAGTAGAGCGCCGCGGTTCATCGCCCCGTAATCAGCTTCTGGCGATATTCGATGTGCTGGAGGAATGGTTCAGCGAAGGCGATTATGGCGGCTGCCTTTTTATCAACGCCACCGCCGAATTTGGCGACCGCACCGACTCCGTCCGCGGCAGCTGTGCCGAGCACAAGAAACTGGTTATCGATTATTTGATCGGGCTATCGTCGAAGGCCGGCGCGGCGGACCCGGAAGAGCTGGCCTTTTCGCTCAATCTGCTGGCCGACGGCGCCATCGTCACCGCTCAGGTGTTCGGCATGCCCGAAGCGGCGCGACGGGCCCGCAAGGCGGCAGATATTCTTATTTGTGCCGCGCTGGAATCGGTCACGGTCCAGTAGGTTTACGATCAGGCCGCGGCGGCTAACTCGGCGCGGCATTCATCGCACAATTTTTTCCACTGGGCGGCCTTGCGTTTGGCCGCTTCGTCGACCGCGTCGGGAATTTCGATAAAGGGCGGCCGCAGCGGACCGGGATCCACATAACCGGCATAGCGGATACGGATCTTCGCCGCCGTTTCGCGCCACGACAGATTGGCCGGCGGTGCCCCCACCGGTGGCGACAGGGCCAGAGTCAGTTCCGTGGCCCGGGCAAGATCCCCCCGTGCCATGGCGTCGCGCAGCGCCAGCAACGGCCACGGGCCCATCCAGGAATCGATGGACCAGAACCCCGGCGCGCCCAGCGGCTGGAACGCGGCATATTGCAGCTGGTTGACGAACACGCTCATCTTGCCGCTGGCCATTTCCATGAGCCGCATGAATTCCGGCGGCGCCCGATGGCTGTCCTTCATGGCCACCACGCTGGGAATCTTGAGAATTTCCTCCATGACGGGCAGGGCCAGCTTGACGTTATGAAGCGCCGGGTTGTGGTAGATCATGATGGCCAGTGACGGGAATGCCTCGGCAATATCCTGGAAAAACCGGATGGCATTGGCCGGCGAGGACGGAAAATAAAACGGCACCCCGATCAGCACACCGGTGGCGCCGGTGTCCGCCACGATGGCGCATTTTTGCAGAACATCCCGCGTATTGAGCCCGGTGGCGCCGACAAACATCGGCACCCGCCGGTCGTTGATCTCCGCCGCGGACCTGACCAGGGTTTCATATTCATCAGGCAGCAGGGTATGGAACTCGCCGAAGCTGCCGGTGGTGGCGATGACGTTGGCGCCATCGCCGATCATCCGGTTGAGCCCGGCCTCGAGCCGGTCGACCGAGACCGTATCGGTGGCGTGAATATCGGCCGCGTCATCGGTAGCGAAGGCCGGCATCATGGCCATCAGGCCGCCAAGATCCGCACTGGAAATCATGGTCATTCCTCCCAGCCGGCCCGTCGTTGCGGGCCGCTGTCCTTAATCCTTAATACGCGGCGCCTACCACTTCTTGGGTGGTAACGGATTGTCGCGGGCCTCTTCCAGGGAACTCACCCGATGGAACTGCTCGGCGGGCCGAAGAATACCTTCGTCGTCAACCTGATCCATGCCGCAATAAAGCTCGAACTCGAACCCGTCGGGATCGCAGAAATGCAGTCCGGCATTGCCGCCGGCGCCCTTGCGTCCCTGGAACACCACGGGGATATTGTTCTTTTCCAGATAGTCGCGGGTCCTGAACAGCACATCCAGACTTTCCACCTCGAGAGCCAGATGCTCCATCTTCAACGCCTCGCCCGCTGCCGGCCGGGCCTTTGCCTTACCGGGTTTTAAGCCGATGGCGTGATGGTCGGAACCGCAGCGGAAAAACACCATGCCAATTTCGTTGCGGTCGGTTTCCTCGAACCCCATGACCTCGGACCAGAACTTGGCGGTCCGTTCCACATCGGTCACCTCATAAACGAAATGCCCGAGCTTGTTCACCTTGATGGGCGATTCGCCCACATAGCTGTCGGGATGCGTGTTGGCGGCCTTTTCGCGCTGGTCGTCGACGTGACTGCCGGAAGTTGCGTTTCCATCCATGGTTCCCTCCATCAGGATTTGATCGGCTATAACCGATTTGAATTGGCTTCATTATACACCAATTTTCCCGATTACACCGCTGATTCGACATTCTCTCCGATGCTTTTCAGGGCTCTAGTCCTGATGCGGCCTGGGCATCGCGGCCTATATGGTCGAAGTGAAACCAGCGGATTTGCATGGTTTCTTCCAGCCGCTGAAGCACGATTTTCTGTTTTTCATCGCTATCGGCGTGCCGGGCGAGAATCTTGAGGGTCATGTCGCCATGGCCGCCTTCCGGCATATCGGCCACCTCGCCGGCCGACCAGTGCGCCAGCGCCGTGTCATCGAGACCCAGCGGTTCCCATACCGCGCGGTTGAGGGACGCGATATTGCCCTTTGCGGCCACCGCCGGACCGCGCGCCGCCTCGAGTCCGGCGACCGCCGCGAAGCCCTCGAGCCAGGGCCATACCCGGCTGGCGCGATCCCAGTAGGCCAGCGCCATCCTGGTATAAGTCCGGCCCTGATAGCCGTAGACGAAGTCCCGCTCGAACCCCAGGGCGACGGCGAAATCCACCATGCTTTCGTAATGACCGGTCTCGATGGTGGGATCGATGACCTCCTCCACATACATGTTGTCGATCATGTATTGCCGTGCATCGAGCTCGGGGCAATTGCCGATGATGTTGCCGAACCAGCGCGGGAACTGGTCGGCGAAAACGCAATGTTCGAGGCCGAAGACGGCAGCGCCCTCGCGGCACATGTGATTGAGCAGCCAAATGTCGAAAGCGCTGTGGGTCTTCCAGCGGTTCTCCCAGATCAACGCCGCCATCCGCTGTTCGAATTGTTCGGGTTTTTCCACCATATCCTCCCTGCAATGGGCTCTCTAGCCAGCCACTTCACCCCGCACGATGGCAGCCCCCTGCACCATGGCCTCCAGCTTGCCATAGGCGATATCGCGGGGCAGATATTTCATACCGCAATCGGGCGCCACAATTATCTGCGCCGGGTCCTTGTACTCCACGGCGCGGCGAATACGCGCCGCCACCTGCTCCGGCGTCTCGACAGTCATGTCCGCCAGATCAATGACGCCGAGAATGATGGTTTTCTCCGGCAGCGTCTCGAGAACCTTACAATCGAGGCCCGATTGCGCGGTCTCGATGGACACCTGATCGCAACTGCAATCATGAAATTCCGGCAGGAAGGAATAGCCTTCGGGGCGCGCATGAATAATGGCCGCATAACCGAAACAAATATGCACGGCCGTGGCGCCATCCACGCCGTCCAGCGCCCGGTTCAGCGAGGACAGACCGTATTCCCGGGCCGGCTCCGGGCGGGCCTGCATATAGGGCTCGTCGATCTGCACATAGTCAGCGCCGGCAGCGAACAGATCCTTGATTTCCTCATTGACCGCCGCCGCGTAATCCATGGCGAGATCGGCGGGGGACTCATAAAAATCGTTCTGCGCCTGCTGCGACATGGTGTACGGCCCGGGCACGGTGATCTTGACCGGCCGGTCGGTATGGGCGCGCAGGAATTCGAGATCGCGGACGGCCACAGGATGTTTTCGCCGCACCTTGCCATCAATACGCGGGACCGGGTTTGGATGGCCGGATCGGTCGAGCGCGGTACCGGGATCATCGATATTGACCCCTTCCAGCGCCGTGGCGAACCGGTTGGAATAGCTTTCGCGCCTTATTTCGCCGTCGGTAATGATATCGAGCCCGGCGCTTTCCTGGGCTCGGATGGCGATCAGGGTCGCGTCGTCCTGGGCTTCCTGGAGATGGTCTTCATCGATCCGCCATAGCTCCAGGGCCCTGACCCGGGGCGGAAACCGGCCGCGCAGCTTCTCGCGATCGATCAGCCAATCGGGTTGTGGGTAGGAGCCCACCAGACTGGTCGGCAGCAGCTTGTTGGCAACGGTGCGCATGACGGCATCCCTGTTTCATCATTCTCGGGGGGGAAGCTTCTGCGGACGGGGCGCGTCTGTCAAATCCCCGGCGGGCCCAACGCCTCACGCCCGTCCCCGGACCGGCCCGCGGCCAGATCCGAGGGTCCATAAAAACCGAGAAGGAGGAATGAGTGTCCGCGATTGCCCCGGCTTCGGACATCGGGATCTCCTGTCCGCAAATATAAAACTGAGGCAGCGCTCCAATGACGGCTCCTTTCGAGGGCGCGTTCTATCTGGTATTGAAAGGGAAATCGCCGTCGTGCCGCCGCGGCTGGCGAACGCGCGGGGCGTCTATCATTTCTTAAAGCGCGGCGGAGGGAAAATTCTGATGAAAATCGATGTCTTCAACCATGTCTTTCCAACCGAGTTCTTCGAGGCGGCCGAGAAGCTGATGCCGGCCACCGCCGTCAAACGGTGGAAAGCCATGGATGAGCTCTATGACATGGACGCGCGCATGCGGGTGCTGGAAAAGTTCGACGATTACCAGCAGATTATTTCCATCTCCCAGCCGCCCCTCGACGTGATCGCCGGGCCCGGCGATTCCCCCGAGCTTGCCCGCGTCGCCAATGACGGCATGGCGCGGATCTGCCGCGAGCATCCCGACCGCATGCCGTGGTTCATCGCGGCGCTGCCCATGAACAATACGGGGGCGGCCCTCAAGGAAATCGACCGGGTGCTCGACGAGCACGGCGCCGTTGGGTTCCAGATCCATTCCAGCGTCGATAACAAGGCCCTGGATCAGCCGGAATTCCGTGACATCTTCGCCAAGATTGCCGGGCGCGGCAAAGCCGTCTGGCTGCACCCGACCCGGCCGGCGAGCCATGCCGATTATTTGTCGGAAGACCAGTCCATGTACGAGATTTTCTGGGGCATCGGCTGGGCCTACGAGACCACCGCCGCCATGACGCGCATGGTGTGCTCGGGCATGTTCGACGAGATCCCCGACTTCAAGGTGATCGGCCATCATTGGGGCGCCTACGTGCCCCATGCGGAGGGGCGGTTCTCGCCCTTATGGGAGCGCCGCAATGCCGTCATGTCGAAGGAAGGCGAGGGCTTCGCGGAGAAACTCAAACGGCCCATGATCGACTATTTCAAGGATTTTTACGTGGACACCGCCATGTTCGGCGCCCAGGCCGCCAGCCAGGCCGGGCTTGATTTCTTTGGCGCCGGCAACTCCTTCTTCGCCAGCGACTGCCCCTATGATTTGTCCGGCGGCGAGGATCTGATCCGCTCGACCATCGAGGTCATCGAGACTTTGCGCTGCGAGGATAGCGACCGCCAGGCGATCTACGAAGACAACACCCGAAAACTTCTGGGGCTCTGACGCGGCCGGTCAGACCAGATAGCGGGCCCCGATGGGATAACCCCGGGTGGAGCCGTCTTTATGGTAGGTGGCGTGCAGCACCGTGCGGTTATCTATCAGGGCAATCTCACCAACACCGGCGGGTTCATTCCAGGGCTGTTCGAAGATGATCTCGCCCAGCAGCGGCGCCATATCCGTTTTGGGGAACAAGTCATAGCTTGCCCCGACCTGCGCCGCCTCGAGGGTCGAACCGGTGGCCCGCGCCTGTTCGAGACAGGCGACGATATTGGCAATGAAAAGTGTCGAGGATTCGCGCGGCAAAAATTGCTCGGCATCCAGGGGGTCGCGAGTAAAGCACGAATACTGGTTGGGCATGGCCGGGCCGCGATCCACATGGAACCGCAAATGGGGAAAGATGTTGCGGTGGAACCGGTTGCGCGCGTCGGTGACCATGCTGGCATTGCGCAGGACGACGGGGCCGAAGCGATCGACCAGCGCGCGGAGGGAATCGTCGAGTATCATATGGTCGCCATGAACGGCGATTTCGGCGGGCTGCTCGAAATGTACGATAAGGCCGAAATCGTCCAGATCAAACGGAATCCGCGAGGTGGCGATTGCACCCGGGAGACCGCCTGGCGCGACATCCCGAAAATAATGGGCGATACGGGCGCCATAACGCGGGAGGGCAATTCGGGCACTGTAGGGCGAACCATTCACGGCACCCCTCACCTCGGAATCGGGATCCCGCGCCAGTTGGGCGAGTGCCTCTAATTCGAAAACTCCGGGGCGATCGTCAATTTCATGTATCGCGGGTTCATGTATCGCGGGCAAGGGCTTCATCCAGGGTTTGTTGCAGTTTTTTGGCCTGCCCGGTCATGAGCGCCTCGAGTGACCGGGCGATCACCAAGGCGTCGTTTTGCAGCCCGGGCAGCAGAGCGGCGTCTTTTGTATGGTCCGCGGGTTCGAGTGAAAACGTCGTATCCGGATTGTCGGAATCGGAAAAGGTCACGACGATGTGCCATTGCGCGCTCAGCTTTCCCTCTAGCTGAAGGTCTTTGATTCCATCGCCAAGAAGACGGAGTTGCGCCGTCGAGCTGCAATAGAACCAGACCCTGGGCAATTTCCAAAGGGCCCCGTCCGTCCCCAAATGCCCCTCGCAGGACCAGCACGGCCTGAAAAAACCAAGCCGTTTCATCTCGAAGACCAGAGGCAGGATTCCGGGCTCAATGGGATAATGGTCAGGGTCGGCGGATAACGCCCGCGACGCCTCGGCGCAGTCGGGCGAGCAGGTACATTGGCAGGCGGTGGAGCCGCACTGGGGACAGGCGAAGGCGCAAGTCTCGCCGCACACCCGCCCATCCGTAGCAGCCGGGCATACCGCCTCGGCGATTTCGACACGGAGCTTGTCCATACGATCGGGTGGAGATTCTCTGGGTGGTATGCGCATGACGCTGGCTCCCTCTGCGACCATGAGGATCACAGATTGTCGTAAATTCAGCGTTAAGCCATTTTACCGCGGAGGCCGGCGAAACCACGCGTGGGATTGCGCCTTGAACCGGCCTAAGGCTCCGGTCAATATGCGCGCCGCACCCACCCGAGCGCAGGGCACCCGCGCCCGGCAAAAAACCGTAGAGAGAAGCAGCGAATCCATGGCAAACCGGCAGATTTCACATGTCACCATCGTCGGCGGAGGGACCGCCGGCTGGATGGCGGCGACGCTTCTGTCGCGCATTCACCGGCGATCGGACGGCAGCGCCGGTCTGGCGGTCTCGGTGATCGAATCGCCCACCATAGCCAGCGTCGGGGTCGGCGAGGCGACGGTGCCGGCCATGCCGCGCACCCTCCAGCAGCTCGGCATAAGCGAGCGGGATTTCTTTCAGCGCTGTAACGCGTCGTTCAAGCTGTGCGTCCGGTTCCGCAACTGGAATGTCGATTCCTCAGGGCGCCCGGTGGAATATCTCAATATCTTCGAAGACGATCCGTTGGTCGGCGGGCACGATCTCGGTGCCTATTACACGCGCTTCGGCGCCAACCGCTCCAATGGCGGGGCGGGCACCGAATTCGCCGGTGCTTTCTCTGCCGCGCCGCGTCTGGTGGCGGAATGCCGGGGACCGCGGCAGATCGGATCCGACGATTTTTCGGCCGCCACAAACTATGCCTATCATCTGGACGCGGTCGCCTTCGCCGGTCTGTTAAAGGAAACCGCCGAGGCCAACGGCGTCGTCCATATTGCCGACGATGTGGTCGATGTGGAACTTGACGAGCGGGGCTTTGTCGCCGCGCTGGAACTGGAACGAGGCGGGCGCCATGCTGTCGAGCTGGTGATCGACTGCACCGGTTTCCGCAGCCTGGTGCTGCAAAAAGCCCTCGGCGAGCCGTTCGATTCCTACGGCGATTATCTGATGAACGACCGGGCGCTGGCGATCCAGATCCCCCATAGGGACGTGACCCGGCTGGATCCCTGCACCGGCAGCACGGCACTGGGCGCGGGATGGGTGTGGAATGTGCCGCTCTATTCCCGGATCGGTACGGGGTACGTTTTTTCCAGCAAGTTCCGCAGCGACGAACAGGCCAGGGACGAGTTCATGGCCCATCTGGGACCGGCCGCGGACGGGCTGGAACCGAGGGTGATCCCTCTTCGGATCGGCCACGCCAGACGGTCCTGGGTCAAGAACTGCATCGGCATGGGGCTCTCAAGCGGGTTCATCGAACCGCTGGAATCCACCGCCATCTACTCCATCGAAATGGCGATCCGCTGGCTCTACAGCTATTTCCCCGATCTGGATTTCAACCCGGCCCTGGCCGACCGCTACAATTCATTGATCAACGGGTTCTACGACGAGCTGCGCGATTTCATCGCGCTGCATTTCCACCTGAACAACCGGACCGATTCCGATTACTGGATCGCGGCCCGTGAAGAAATACCCATTCCCGACAGCCTGCGCGAAAACCTCGCGGTCTGGCAAAGCAACCTGCCGCGGCCCTACGATCTCCAATCCGATCACCTGTTCAGCCACGGGGTCTATACCCTGGTCCTCATCGCCAAGGGGTTCTATCGCGACCGCAAGGTGGCGCAGAATCTGAGCCTCGAAGAAGCCACCTGGAACGATTATTTGCGCCAATCCCAGGAACCGCTGGGAGCGCTGGCCGATCACATGCCCAGCCATTACGATCTGGTCACCTCGATCCGCGGCGACGCACCGATCCAGGCGCCCAGCATCGGGATGCCGGGGGCGCTTGTTTGACATAGATCCGGATTTGGGAGGAAAGACTGGAGCGGGCGATGAGATTCGAACTCACGACATCGACCTTGGCAAGGTCGCGCTCTACCCCTGAGCTACGCCCGCACCGTCTTCGATCAGGTACCGGCAGGCGAAGACGCCAGCGGCACGCGACGGAGCGCGATAATAGTCAGCCCGCCACGGTTTGCAAGTATCAGCTATGGACATTGAGGGCCTGTTAATTGGATCCTCCTTTGATCAAGTGTAAAAATGCCGAAATTGAGCCTTTTTCGACCCTCTGGTACGCCGGATCTCCTAACTGGAATTGACTGGAAATGACCGAAAATGACTGACGAGACGCCTCCATCCTCACCCGCTGCGGCAACACCGGACGCGCTGTTTGCCCGTCTCGACGGGTTGGGCATCGATTATGAGACCCACCATCATGAACCGGTCTTCACGGTGGACGAGGCCAAGCATCTGCGGGGCGCCCTGCCCGGCGCCCATTGCAAGAGCCTGTTCATCCGGGACAAGAAAAAAATCTGTTTTCTGGTGGTCTGCCTGGAGGACCGGCGGCTGGACATGAAGGCACTGGCCGGCCTTCTCGATTGCGGGCGCCTGTCCTTTGGCAGCGCCGACCGCCTGCGGCAGCGTCTCGGGGTGACGCCGGGATCGGTAACCCCTTTCGCCGCCATCAATGACGAAGCGCCCGAAGCGCCGGCAGGGGCAGTCGCAAAGGTCCAGATCGTTCTCGATCAGGAAATGATGCAAGCGGCGCTGGTCAATTACCACCCGCTGATCAACGATATGACCACCGCCCTTTCCCCGGACTCCCTGCTGCGTTTTCTCCAGAGCACCGGCCATGAAGCCCGCATCGTCGATCTGGCCGCGGCCTCCCGCGAAGATTGAGATGCCGGCCGCGGGCGCGTTAAAATCTTGTCTTTGGTGACGAAACCCGCCATTTAAAGAGACAGGCGAAAGATCCGCGCCCGTGCGGCGGATCGCGGGAAGACAACAAGACGATTATAGAGGGAAAGAGTTAGGCGGATGGAGCCAATTATCGACATGAATACGGAAGCGCCGGCGGCGACCGGCGGCCTGGTCAAAGACTCATCAACCGCGACCTTCGTTCAGGACGTTATCGAAGCGTCCCAGGAAGTCCCGGTCATTGTCGATTTCTGGGCACCATGGTGCGGCCCATGCAAACAGCTGGGGCCACTCCTGGAGAAAGTTGTTACCGAGGCCAACGGCGCGGTCAAAATGGTCAAAGTCGATATCGACCAAAACCAGCAGATCGCCCAGCAGCTCCGCATCCAGTCGATCCCGGCGGTCTTTGCGTTTTATCAGGGCAAGCCGGTGGACGGTTTTCAGGGCGCCCTGCCGGAAAGCCAGATCAGGGATTTCGTCAAAAAGCTGACCGACACCGCCGGATCGGCGCCCAAATCTCCCATCGATGAAGCGCTGGAACAGGCGGCTTCCATGATGGAGGCGGGCGATTTCGCCCAGGCTGGCGCCATCTATGGCCAGATAATCCAGCACGCGCCGGATAATCTGCCGGCCAAGGCCGGCATGGCACAATGTCTGATGGAGGCCGGCGAAGATGCCCAGGCCCGCGCCATTATCGATGGTCTGAGCGAGGAAGAGCGCGCGGATGCCTCGGTCACCGCGCTCATCCGCACCTTCGAGCTGGCCGACAAGGCAGCGGAAGCTGGAGATCTAGGGCCGCTGCGGGCCGCCGTCGAGGCCAACCCGAAGGATCCCGAAGCCCGCTATAATCTGGCGCTGGCCCTGTTTGCATCGAACGAGCGCGAAGCGGCGATCGACGAGCTGCTGACCCTCATCCGGAGCAACCGCGCCTGGAACGACGATGCGGCGCGGCTCCAGCTCCTTGAATTCTTCGAAGCCATGGGACCGACGGATCCCATGACCGTGGGCGGGCGGCGCAAGCTGTCGTCGCTGCTTTTTTCGTGATGTCGCCTCCCGTGATATCCCCCATCGTGATTTCCGGATAATCATGCCAAAGGGCGTTTTCCATCCAGGGTTCGAGGATCTGCCGCGGGTCATTCCGGTCTTTCCGTTGACCGGGATCCTGTTACTGCCCGGCGGAAAGCTGCCCCTCAATATTTTCGAGCCACGCTACCTGGCCATGATCCGCGATGCCCTTGCCGACGAGCAGCGCATGATCGGTATGGTCCAGCCAAGGGTACCGGACCCCGATGACAATCGGGGACCGATGGATCCAGAGGCCGGCAGCGATCAGCCTGATTTGTATGGCACAGGGTGCTCGGGACGTATCACGGCCTTCACCGAAAGCGATGATGGCCGTTACATGCTGACGCTGAGCGGCATTTGCCGGTTCGATATCGCCGAGGAAATGACCTTGCGGGACGGCTATCGGCGCGTCCTCGCGGATTACCGCCGTTACCGGAGGGACCTCAGCGAGCAGCATGACGCCATGGTGGATCGCGAGCGGCTGCTGACCGTCGTGAAGCAATATTTCGAGCAGCAGCAAATCGAGGCCAGCTGGGAGACCGTCGAAGCGACGCCGGACGAACGGCTGGTGACTTCCCTGGCCATGACCTGCCCCTTCAGCCCCAACGAGCATCAGGCCCTGCTGGAAGCGCAGGACTTGACGGCACGGGCGGAAATGGTGATTACCCTGTTGGAGATGGCCCTGCTGGAAAGCGGCGGCTCCAGCGGCGCCAGCCATTAATTCCAAATCTTAAATTCCAAATCTTACCGACCTGTCTGACCAAGGAGAGCGAAAAATGAACCAAGCCAGAAAAGGCGTCGACCCGAAGCTCCTTGAAATTCTGGTCTGTCCGGTGACGAAAAGCACACTGCGCTACGACGAGGCGGCGCAGGAGCTGATCAGTGAGGAGGCCGGTCTGGCCTATCCCATCCGCGATGGCATCCCGGTCATGCTGGTGGACGAGGCCCGTCCGCTGGACAGCGACACGGACGCCACCTGAGCCAAGCAGGGCACCTATGAATAACGCCACGGCCCGCCCAACTGAGATCCGGCTCAAGAAAACCGAAAAGCGACTCCATATCGTCTTCGACGATGGCAATGAATTTTCCCTGCCGGCGGAACTTCTGCGGGTGGAAAGCCCATCGGCCGAAGTTCAGGGCCATGGGCCGGGACAGAAGCGGATCGTAGCCGGACGCCGCCACGTCAACATCATGGAGATCGAGCCGGTGGGCAATTATGCGATCCGGCTGACGTTCGACGATCTGCACGACACCGGCATATTTTCCTGGGCCTATCTCTACGAATTGGGAACCGATCAGGACGTCCGCTGGAAGGGGTATCTTTCCGAGCTGGAGACCAATGGTTTGAGCCGGGACCCCTGACGTCCGACCGCTGACGTCCGCCCGCTCACGTGCTGGGTCAAATCGACCCAGCCCCCCACCCCCAACCTTGCCCTGACCGGGGCGCCGGTGCACACTGCCGGCCTCAACATCAACGGGCGTCAGCAGAAATTTTGTGAGATGGATAAACGCATAAATCACTACACCATCGTCGGCGGGGGCAGCGCGGGATGGATGACCGCGGGCCTTCTCGCCTCGACGCTCAATCGCCGCGGCGACGGGCCGGATGTGGAGATCACCCTGATCGAATCGCCCAGTATTCCCATCGTCGGCGTCGGCGAGGCGACCACGCTGAGCACCTTTGTCGCCTTCGCCCAGATGCATATCGACGAGTTCGATTTTCTGAAAAACTGCGATGCCTCGTTCAAAAGCGCCGTCCGGTTTCGCGGCTGGGACGATCTCCCCGACGGCTCGAAGGGCGACTACTACCACCCGTTCGATTCACCGCCCTTTATCTGGGGCCTGTCGCCGGCGATCCACTATCTCAAGCGCCTCAAACAGGGCGCGAAATTACCGTCCTTCGCCCATTGCATGAGCGGCCTGCCGGCCATGATGGATGCCTGCAAGGCACCGAGAGACTTCGAAAGCGATTTTTTCGAACAGATCGGGAGCTACAGCTACCATCTCGACGCCACGCTGCTCGGCGACTATCTGAAACAATATTGTACGGCCCTGGGCGTCACCTATATCAGCGACGACGTGGTCGATGTGACGAAAGACGAGCGCGGGTATGTCAGCGCGCTTGAGCTCAAGGAGCGGGGCACCCACCCCGTCGAATTCGTCATCGATTGCTCCGGCTTCCGTAGCCTGATCCTGCGCCAGGCCATGGGCGAACCGTTTGTGCCCTACGGCGATCACCTGTTGTGCGATCGCGCGCTGGCCGTCCAGATTCCGCACCGGCCCGGCGCCCCGCTGGAATCATACACCACCAGTACCGCGCTGGGCGGCGGCTGGTCATGGAACGTGCCGCTCTATTCGCGGCGGGGGACCGGCTACGTGTATTCCAGCCAGTTCCGCCGCGATGACGAGGCCATCGAGGAATTTCTCGCCCATCTTGGCGAAGACGGCAAAGACGCCGAGCCGCGGGTGATCCCGTTGAATATCGGGCGGACACGGCATAGCTGGGTGAAGAATTGCCTGGCGGTGGGCCTGTCGGCCGGGTTTATCGAGCCGCTCGAATCGACCAGCATCCATCTCATCCAGGTCGCCATCAGACGCTTTATCGATTATCTGCCCGATCGCGACTGCAGCCCTGTCCTGATCGATCGCTATAACCGCTCGATCACGGAAATGTACGAGGATATCCGCGACTTCATCGCCATGCATTATGCAACCTCGAATCTGGACACGCCGTTCTGGAAAGCCGCCCGCGCCGACGACGTCATCCCGGACCGGGTCCGGGCCAGGCTTGAGCTGTGGCGTCACAAGGTCCCGTCGGAACTGGATGTGGAAGTGCAAAATCCGCTCTTCTCGGACTGGAGCTTCATGTATGTCCTGTTCGGCAAGCATTTCTTCGATGACGTCGATTTCCCCATCGAATCCGCGGTCGCGGATTCCGATTTCGACGAGTTTCTCGAAGACATCCAACGCGGCGGCCAGAACCTGCTGTCCCGCACGCCGGATCATCGCGCCCTGCTCGACAAGATCCATGCCAGGACGGAGCGGGCCTGGTACCGGCCGGAACCGGAACCGGTACCCCAGGGATTCGCAACAACCTAAACCCGGACCGGTCGCTCTCTACAATTCCTCGCCGCGGATCAGGCGCGGCGCATCGCCCAGCACCCCCATGGCATGGCGCATGAAAAGCTGTTTGATCGGCGCCAGGCGATTGACAGCGGCCAGGCCGGCATCACGGGCCAGACGCACCGGCGCCACATCGTTTGAAAACAGCCGATTGAGCGCATCGGTCGCGGCCAGCATCAGGGTGTTGTCCACCCGCCGCCACCGTTCATAGCGCTCCAGCGTCACCATGGATCCGGGATCGCCGCCGAGGCGCAGCGCATCGACGATGACCTCCGCCAGGGCCGCCACGTCGCGCCAGCCGATATTGAGACCCTGACCGGCGATGGGGTGCATTGCATGAGCCGCATCGCCCGCCAGCGCCAGCCGGGGCACGATATAGCGGCGGGCATGCATCAGCCCCAGCGGATAGGAAAAGCGCGGGCCGACCACCGACAGGCCGCCGAGATAATCGCCGAAGCGCAACGCCATTTCGTCACGGAAAGCATCGTCGTCCAGCGCCATGAGGGCCGGTGCGAGATCCGCCCGCTCGGTCCAGACGATGGACGAGCGCCGCTCCGTCATGGGCAGGATGGCGAAGGGTCCCGCCGGCAGGAAATGTTCCTGGGCGACGCCTTTATGGTCGCGCTCATGGGCAACCGTGCAGACGATTCCGATCTGCGGATAATGCCATGCGGTGCTCTCGATACCGGCTGCTTCGCGGGTCGGCGAATTGCGGCCATCGGTGGCGACCGCGAGACGGGCCTCAATGATTCCGCCATCGTCCAGAATCGCCCGCGCCGCCACGGCACCCCTGTCGAGGCTCTCTACCCGCCGGCCAACCAGCAGGGAGACGTTGGGCAACAAAGCCAGCCCCTCCAGCAGGGCGCGGCGAATGATCCGGTTTTCAACAATATGGCCCAGCGGGTCATCACCCACATCGCGATGATCGTAATGCAGGAAGAGGGGCGAGCTTCCATCGGACACCCGGATATCCAATATGGGCTGAGCCTCCGGCGCCATGGCCTGCCAGACACCGACGGAATGGAGGATCGCCCGGGAGGCGGCCGCTATGGCGGTGGTGCGTCCATCGAATTCCGGCGAGACCAGCCTGTCGGGCGGTGTCGGCTCCACCAGAACCACGGACACACCGACCTGTCCCAGGGCGCAGCCCAGGGTCAACCCCGCCATGCCGCCGCCGATAATAAGAATATCGGTGGAAAGCGGGTCCGGCGGCGCTGATGAAACAGTCATTCAGGCACCATGACGCGCGCCTTTCCAATTTGTCCAGGTGACAAATGAGCCGGCTCCAAGCTGCTTATTTATTAATCACCGTTTTTATAGTGGCTAATTTATAGGCATATTTTTGGGACCAATGGTCTCAAGCGCCTCGCCATCGGCAGGCGCCTGGAAGGTAACCCACTGAGATAATTCAACAAAATATTTATTCGGGGTCTTTGGCCAAGTTGGCACGGCTCTTGCAATGTTCAGATAGAGGGCCGCGATTTCGCGGAGAGTCACCCTGAGCAAAACGAGAGCAAACAAGGACCTCGCAGATGAAAAATAAACTGGCGACAATTGGCGTGACCCTGGGGATTGGAATGTTCGCGTTTGCGGCCGCGCCGTCCCTGGCGGCGGAGCAATCGGCGACGCCGGGAAGTTTCTCGGCGAATGTATCGCTGACCTCGGAATATTATTTCCGTGGCCTGTCGCAGACCGATGATGCCCCGGCGATTCAGGGCGGCTTCGACTATGAAGTGCCGCTGGCCAAGCCGGTGGCGCTCTATCTCGGCGTGTGGGGGTCCAATGTGGACTTCAACGAAGGCGCCGGTGTCGATGGTGCGACCATCGAGATCGATTATTATGGCGGGCTCAAGGGCAATGTGGGCGATAGCGGCGTGAGCTGGGATGTGGGTTTTATCTATTATTCCTATCCCGGCGCCGACAGCAGCCTGGATTATGATTTCTGGGAGGCCCAGGCGGCCCTGGGGTACGATTTCGGTATCGCCTCGGTAACCGCCAGCGTCAATTACTCACCGGAAAATTTCGGCGAAAGCGGTGCCGCGTTCTATCCCAAGCTGGCCGTCGACGTGCCGGTTCCCGGCGTAAAGGGCCTGGCGCTCTCGGGCCATGTGGCCAAGCAATATATCGACAAGGAAGGCGTGTTCGGCAGCCCCGACTATCTCGAGTGGAATTTCGGCGTCGGTTACAGCGTTCTCGGCTTCGACCTCGCGGTCAATTACACCGACACCGATATCTCCCCCAGCGCGGATGCCAATGACGCCATGGTGCTTTTTACCATCG
>JABJKO010000072.1 GCA_018660305.1 Rhodospirillaceae bacterium | reverse complement strand
CGTTCACTGGCGAGTGCGCGACAGCAGCGATTACAAGATTATCGACGTTCTGGTCGAAGGCGTGAGCATGGCCATTACCCAGCGGGACGAGTTTGCCGCCATTATCAATCAACGCGGCGGCAAGATTGAGGGCCTGTTACGCGCTCTGCGCGATAAGACCGGTCGCAGCAAGAAGCCCTAAACAGCTAAACAGACTCAATTCCGGGTGAGTGGTTTGTATTTGATGCGGTGCGGCTGGTCTGCGTCATCGCCCAGACGGCGTTTTCGGTCGGCTTCGTAATCTTCGTAATTACCTTCGAACCAGACCACTTCACTGTCGCCTTCGAAGGCCAGGATGTGGCTGGCGATGCGGTCGAGGAACCAGCGGTCATGGCTGATTACAACCGCACAGCCGGCGAAATTGAGCAATGCCTCCTCCAGCGCGCGCAGAGTTTCCACATCGAGATCATTGGTCGGCTCATCGAGCAGAATGACGTTGGCGCCGGATTTCAGCATCTTGGCCAGATGCACCCGATTGCGCTCACCACCCGATAGCTGGCCGACCTTCTTCTGCTGATCGCTGCCCCGGAAATTGAACGAGCCCACATAGGCCCGGCTCTGGACCTTGCGTTTTCCCAGTTCCACTTCAGCCTCCCCCTCGGAGATTTCCTCCCAGACGGTCTTATCGGCGGCAAGCGAATCGCGCGACTGGTCGACATAGCCCAGCTTCACGCTGTCACCCAACCGGAGGATGCCGTCGTCGGGCTGCTCATTCTCGGTGATCATGCGAAACAGTGTCGTCTTACCGGCGCCGTTCGGCCCGATGACGCCGACGATGCCGCCGGGCGGCAGTTTAAAGTTGAGGTTGTCGATCAGAAGGTGATCCGCAAACCCCTTGCGCAGGCCCTGCGCCTCGATCACCAGATCGCCGAGCCGGGGGCCGGCGGGGATAACGATCTGCGCGGTGGTTTGGGTAGTGTCCTGTGATTTGGCAAGCAAATCTTCGTAGGCCGCGATGCGCGCCTTGCTCTTCGCCTGTCGTGCCCGGGCGGATGACCGGACCCATTCCAACTCGCTGGCAAGAGTCTTTTGCCGGGCGCCTTCCTCGCTCTTCTCCTGAGCGAGGCGTTGTTGCTTCTGCTCAAGCCAGGACGTGTAATTGCCCTCGAACGGCAGCGCCCGACCACGGTCGAGTTCAAGAATCCAGCCGGCAACATTGTCGAGAAAATACCGGTCATGGGTAACCGCGACGACGGTGCCCTCATATTCATGCAGAAACCGCTCAAGCCAGGCGACCGATTCCGCATCGAGATGGTTGGTCGGCTCATCGAGCAGCAGCATATCCGGCCGCTGCAACAGCAGGCGGCACAACGCCACACGCCGGCGCTCGCCGCCCGATAGCGTGGTCACCGCGGTATCACCGGGCGGGCAGCGCAGCGCATCCATGGCGACTTCGATGGTGCGGTCCAGATCCCATCCGTTGGCCGCGTCGATTTTCTCCTGCAGTTCACCCTGCTCTTCGATCAGGGCATTCATTTCGTCGTCGTCCATGGGCTCGGCGAACTTGGCGCTAACTTCCTCGAAGCGGCGCAACAGCTCATGGGTATCGCCCATCCCTTCCAGCACATTGCCGCGCACGTCCTTGTCGGGATCCAATTCGGGCTCCTGCTGCAAATAGCCCACCGTCGCGCCTTCAGCCAGCCAGGCTTCGCCGTTATATTCGGTGTCCAACCCCGCCATGATTTTGAGCAAAGTCGATTTGCCGGTGCCGTTGACGCCCAGCACGCCGATCTTCGCGCCCGGAAGGAAAGACAAATGGACCTCCTTGACGATTTCGCGGCCGCCGGGAAAGACTTTCGACAGATTCTGCATGACGTAGATGTATTGATAGGAAGCCATCGGCTGCTCTTTTCAGTGGTCGGTGGGGGCAAGGGACCGCCGGGTTCTATCCCATCCGGCCATGGCGACGCAATGGTTTGCTGGACGGCGAATTCCAGACCGTCAGGACGCCACCTGTTTTACGATAAATTAATCATAAATTTTAAGAAAATATGCGGCAGATTTCTCTCAAATTTGCATAAGTAATTCAAATATAATGCTTATTTTTACCCCCGGTTAAGGCTCATTCGTTAAAATTTGCGCAAATAATGCACCGAACTTACCGACAAGCTCCGGAGGTTCGGCACTTAAAATAAAATACCGGATGGAGGATGAGATGAGGCGCAGGAGAATACAGTCGGATTATCGCTATATGGCCAAGCTGGTGACCGCGACGGTGCTGGTGGCCAGTCTTTTCATCACGACCGCCCTGTTCGCCCGACCGGCCTCGACCGGTGATCAGCTCTGGTGGGCCAGCGCCACCCAAGGCGAGGTCCTCCAACAGGACGGTGTCTTCGGCTGGCGTCCGATCAACGCGGGCGATGCCATCCCATCGGGCAGCCGTTTAAAGATCGGCCCCAAAGGACGGCTCATCCTGGTCCGCCCCGACAGCTTTTTGAACTTCCCGCCAAACGCCCGTTTCACCGTCCCGTACTAGGCGCCCGGCGGCCTGAAAACACCCTAACAGACTACAGACCCAAACTTACCGGCTGCAGATTTCTGCAGCCGGTTTGTTTTGTGCCGGACGGCGATCGCGGCGCTGGTGGGACCATTAACCTCCCGTTAACGATCGCCGCATCACCAACGGAAATTTAAGCTCTTGGACCCATATTGGGCGTCGATACCGCGGGGAAGCGGGCGAGCCGATCAGTACCGAGTGCGCCCCTTCGTGAGACGGTTTATTCCCCATTTTGCTATCTTTGCCACCGTCAGCGGCTTGTATCTGGGCGGCCTGCTGTCCTCATTGGAATACGGGCTAACCGATCTGGCATTCCGGCTATTGCCGCGGCCAGCCAGCGGGCAGATCGTTGTCGTCGAAATCGACACACGCAGCCTGCAGCGCTTGAATGGTTGGCCATGGCCGCGGCGGTATCATGCGGCGGTTATTGAACGTCTGATTACCGCCGGCGCCAACAGGGTCGCCATCGATATCGATTTCAGCGCGCCAACCACACCGGAAGACGACAGGCGACTATCGAACGCCATCGCCGGTGCCGCCGGGCGCATCGTGTTACCGCTTTTCAGACAAGGTGGTCCATGGCCGGCAGGCGACGCCGACATGCTCTACACCGCGCCTTACGCACCCTTCGCTGAAAACGCCGCCCTGGGGACGGTGAACGTCCGATTCGCCGGGGACAACACCGTCCGTCATTACCCGACAGCGGATGACTGGTCTACTGGGACAAGACCCAGCATGGCCAGCGTCCTGGCCGCGGCGCACCCCGCCCGGCCCGGCACCTTTGCCCTGGATTACGGGATTCAACCTGACTCCATTCCCCGTCTCTCCTATGTGGACGTCGTCACCGGCAACTTCAGGAACCATATGATCGCCGGAAAGACCGTGATTATCGGCGCGACAGCCGGCGCCCTGGGGGATCAACTGCGCGTACCGGTCTATGGCGTCCTGCCCGGCCCCGTGGTGCAGGCCATGGCTTATGAAAGCCTTACCCAGAACCGCGCTCTTCAGGAGGCGCCGTCCCTGCCGATCCTCGCGACCGCCCTGTTGATCGCCCTGCTGGTCGGCCCCCTTTACAGCCGTGTCTCCGGGCGGGTGGGAGTGGCCATCATGGCCGGCATAATAATCCTGTTCGCCCTCTCACAGATCGCAATTCTCGCCTTCTGGCCGATCCTGCCGGGAATGGCGCCGGTGATGCTGGTCACGGTGCTGTCATTTCTGTGGAGCCTCTGGCAAAGGAGCGGAAACCAGGTCGTACGCTTTTTTCAAGCTCGCCCAGACTCCATGCGCCCAGACTCAATGCGCCATGGCTCAATGATGCACGGCGCCGTCGAAGACGGCGTGGACGGCATTGTGATTACGGATGGAAATGGCCTGGTCAAGTTCGTCAATCCGATGGCAGCAGCGCTTTTCAACATTGAACCGGATGAGGCAACGGGCCGCTCGATATATGATCTTGCCCCCGGGCCCGCGAAATAACGCCCACCGCCAATCGATTAGTCAACAGACGGAAGATCGCCTAAATAGCCCGGCATCTTGCCTGAACCATGGGCCCCATGACATCATGGGACGTCATGACTGAAACACACATATCCCTCGCGCTGGACCGGTACGACCGGCATTTCCCGTTTTTCGACGGCACTCTCAATTTGCCGCCCGGCCTGTCTCTGTCCGTCTTTCAGGCCGGAGAGACCAGCGCCGAACGGGACGGTGCCCACCGTCACAGGCGCATGTTGCAGGAGGGCGAGTTCGACGCCGCGGAAGTATCGTTTTCGTCCTTTGTCATGGCCAAGGCCCGCGGTCTGCCGTTCACCGCCATACCGGCCTTTCCCCGCCGCCTGTTTAGCCAGACACAGATGTATGTGCCGACGAACTCGGATATTACCCATCCGCAGGCACTGGCAGGCAAGCGTGTGGGGCTGCAATCCTTCCAGACGACGCTGGCCGTCCTGGCCAAGGGTGATCTGGCCCATGAATATGATGTGGATCTCAAATCCATACGCTGGATCGTCCGCGCCGGCGAGACCATCGCGTTTGAGCCCGGCGAAGACTGGCAGGTGGACTATGTGGCGGCTGATGCCGATCTTGGCGCCCTGCTCGCCGATGGCGAGATGGATGCGCTGTTTTTCTCCCGAGTGCCGTCGTCGCTGGAAGATGGCCGCGCCCGGCGCCTGTTCCCGGATCCGCGCGCGGCGTGCGCGGAATTTCACGGCCGCAACGGCTTCTATCCCATCATGCATGTGATTGCGATCAAGGATGAAATCATCGCCGCCAACCCCGACGTGCCGGCACAGCTCCTCGATCTATACGGTCAGGCAAAGGCCCTGGTGTCGACCTATATGGATGATCCAGGCTGGTCCCAGCTTCCCTGGGCGCGTCTCGCCCGCGAAGAACAGAACGCACTGATCCAGGACGATTTATGGCCTGTTGGATTCGCCGCCAACCGCGCCAATATCGAACGCTTCATCGGCTATTCCCTCGCCCAGGATTTGATCGACCGCGAACTCGCCCCGGAGGCGCTTTTTGATCCATCGGTGATCGCAAGTTAGAGGCCTATGGAACTCTAACGCCTGGACGGATCCGGCAGGCGGCAAAAAATCAAACGCGCGACGATGACGGACTAATCCACGATCTGCAGATTGGCGGCGGCCATGCGGCCATTGCGGCCCGGCTGCAGCTCGAACTCGATTTTTTGTCCTTCATTCAATGTCGTGAGCCCGGCCCGTTCAACAGCGGAAATATGAACGAACGCGTCTTCCGACCCGTCATCCGGGACGATGAAACCAAAACCTTTGACTGGATTGAACCATTTTACGCTTCCCGTGGGCATCGCCATTCCCCCCACCCGATGTGTCGTACAAACGTGTGTCGTACAAACGTGTGTCGTACAAGCGTGTGTCGTACAAGCGTGTGTCGCAGTAACGCGGTATGTACGCGTTACCCGATTCGTAACAGGTGAGCGCGAAGACAGGCAAGGACATTCTGCGGCTGAAATAACAGGCTTAAATCACACCCCGTTCGCGCAATTCGCTGATGTCGGCGGCGGCATATCCAAGGTCTGAGAGCACCGCATCGGTATGCTCGCCGAGGCCCGGCGTGCCGGATTTCATCTCGATTTCCGACCCGCTCATCTGGTAGGGCTGGCCAACCACCTTGATCTCGCCGCGGGTGGGATGGGGCACCGACTTGGCGATCCCGAGATGCTGCACCTGCGGGTCGGCAAAGGTCTGATCCAGCGTGTAGATTGGCCCACAGGGAACACCCCCCGCATTCAGCATCTCTACCCAGTCGCTGCTGCTCCGGGTCGCGGTATATTCCGATAACTCGGCATTGAGTTGCTCGCGATGGGCCAGCCGGCCTTCACCGTCCTTATATTCATCTTTGTCGAGCAGCACCTCAGCGCCCAGCCCCTTGCAAAGGCGGGTCCACATCTGCTGTCCGCCGGCGGCGATATTGATGTGACCGTCCTTGGTGGGGAACACCCCGGTAGGGGTGGATTTCGGATGGTTGTTGCCGGCCTGGGGCGGGACTTCATTTTCGATTAGCCAGCGGGCCGCCTGAAAATCCATCAGCGCGATCTGCGATTCCAGCAGGGAGGTGTGCACCCATTGGCCCTTGCCGGTGACCTCGCGATCGAGGAGCGCGATCAACATGGCCATGGCGCAGTTCATACCGGTGGCGAGATCGGCGATCGCCGTCCCCGCCCGCACAGGCCCCTGCCCCGGCAGGCCGGTAACCGACATGAAGCCGCCCATGCCCTGGGCAATCTGGTCGACACCGGGACGCCCGCCATAGGGGCCATCCTGACCAAAGCCGGAGATACTCCCCAGCACGATGCGCGGATTGATTTTGGCCAGCGACTCATAATCGATTCCCAGCCGGTTCTTGACGTCGGGCCGGTAGTTTTCCACCACCAGATCGGCGCCTTCCAGCAACTTGAAAAAGATCGCCTTACCGTCAGGCTCCTTTAGGTTAAGCGTCATGGACCGCTTATTGCGGTGCAGATTGAGAAAATCCGCCGCCTCGCGGCTGCCGGTATAACCATCGTCCTGATCATTCGCGGGCGGCATTTCGATCTTGATCACATCCGCGCCCCAATCGGCGAAAACCTTGACCGCCGTCGGCCCGGATCGCACCCGGGTCAGATCGAGAACCTTGAAACGCGCGAGCGGCAGATTGCCCTGAGCCATGATCACACTCCCTTGCCGGATCGACGCCCGGTCGCCAAATCAGATGCCTCACCATACACCGCAACGGCGCGAGGCCAAAGCCGACGACCGGCCTGTTCCCTTGACAGACGGCAAGTGGTCAATTGAGTCTGGCGGCACGATAATAACCATTGCCCTGACGCCAGGTGGAAGCATCGGTAAGGATTATGGCCAAGACCCCGTTCCCCTTTGCCGTCGCCGGTGTGGCAGCCTACCTTGTTGGCCTCGCACTTCCCCTGAAGGTGGATTTGCCGCTGGTCCTTCTCGCGGTGTGCAGTGTCGCGGCGGCCTTCTCTCCCCGGTCATTTAGGGCGCTGCGCATCAAGTCGATCATTCCCGCGTCAGTTTTGTTTTTCATGCTCTCCTGGGCCATTTCGACCGCCGCATCAATTGACCCCGCGCACAGTCTTGGCCTAAGTACCGCCCTGTTGCCCGGCATTCTTCTGTTTCTTCTGATTGCGGGATGCTTCGACGGGATATTGCCTCTACGCATCCTTTTTATCAGTCTCGTTCTTTTGTCCTTTGTCCTCTCGTCAATGGTGCTGTGGGCATATTTCCAGGATCCGGGAGGACATCCAAGCAGTTGGGTCGCCGATACCGGCAGCCCCATCCTCGTCGTCCCCAATGACACGATAATCGTTGCGCTTCTCGCGCCATTTTCGCTGGCGCTGATTCAGCGCGAGCGTACCCGCATCGGCCAAATTGCGGCGGCGCTGACAATCCCGATCGGCCTGCTCGCGATTTTGGTGGTCAACAGCCGGACGGCACTCCTGACATTCATGGTCGTAACCGCTTTTGCGATCGCCTTAACCCGTCCGAAGGCCGCACTGGTCTGGGGACTTTGCGTCGCCGCCATCAGTATCGCGATCGATGGTCTTTTGGGATTTCCCACCTTGTCCAAATTCAACACGCTGGCCGATACGAGGCTATCGCTGTGGCTTGCCGCAATCGCAATGTTTCTTGATGCGCCGATTTTGGGTATTGGGCCTCACAATTATGGTCTGGTTCAGGCCACTTACCTCGACACGCTAGACGTACAGGCCGCACTACCCCAGGCCCGCAAGCACACGCCATGGCCCCACAACCTTTATCTGGAAGTCCTGGCCGAGCAGGGCTCGGTCGGTGCCCTGGCCTTGGTTGCAACTCTGGTCAACGCCGCCAGAACCGGTTGGCGCCTTTGCCGTACAACGACAGACGATATGCGGACATATAGCATCGCTACTTTGTCCGCATTAATAGGCTTATGTCTCGCGGGCCTATTGGAACTGAGTTTAATTCGCCTCTGGGTCATAATTATATTTTTTGCGCTTCTTGGCATGTTAGAATGCGCTCACGGAATTGCTCGAAATAGAGGAGCGTAAAGGGTATGGCAAAGCACCGCTTTAATCTCTTTCGAATTTCCACGGTCGCTATCGCGCTGAGTTGTGCGGCGCTGGTCGGTATCGTACCGGTATGGCGAACTGTTCTGGCGCACCATGGCAGCTACCTGCCACCGCCGGCTGTTTTGGGGCACGTCATAATGACCTGCGAATCGTCGGGCGGAAAAATGTCGGTGACCATGTTTGATCACACCGTCAGTTCATTCATCCCCGAGATCCTGGTAGGCGATTCGTGCCTCCTCGCACTCGATGAGATGTCCGCCGCCGGTTGCACGAGTTTAAAAGAAGACCAATTTCTATCGAACGCCGCGTCATCGGACAGATTAACGACCTTAACTCAGCCTCGTAAACGAAAAACGCAGCGCTTCTTAACGTCAGCGACCGTTTCCGCTCAAGAATATGCGACGATGTATCGGTTCACATGCCTTTAGTAGACGTCGCGATCTCCTACTAAAAAGAGCGAGGCACCGAACGTCTGCCGCTGACCTGCGCGGTCGGTGATCCTTTCAGGACCGCCCCTATCCGCGTGGGCGCAACCATGATAAGCGAGGGGAATGAGTACAATTACCCCACCGCCGCGCTTTATCTTTGCGGTGCTCGTGGCCATCACCTTCATCTCGCCCCTCGCCAACCACATGTTCATCCCCGCCATGCCGGTGGTGAAGAAGGATTTCGGCATCGGCGACGAACTCGCCTTTGCGACGCTGTCGGTCACCATGATGACCATGGCCTTCACCACGCTTTTCTATGGCGGGTTTTCCGATCAGTGGGGGCGCAAACGCATCCTGTTGGCGGGGCTGGTGCTCTATACCGCTGGCGGCGTGGTCTGCTGGTTCGCCCCCGATATATGGATTTTTCTCGGAGGCCGCGTTCTCCAGGGCGCCGGGGCGGGTTGTGGTATCGTGCTGGCCCGTGCCATCGCCCGTGACCTTTACGGCATGGAACGCATTGCGTCCGTCATCGCCAATCTAACGGCGGCCTATGTGCTGGGTCCCCTGTTGGCGCCGACCATCGGCGCGTTCCTGATCGGCGCGCAGGGATGGCGGTTCCTGTTTGTGGTGATCACTATCCTCGGACTGGCCCTGATCGTTCTGGCGGCTTTCCGCCTGCCGGAAACCCACCACCCGGAACCTGCCAGCGGCGGCGCCAAGGCGATCCTAAAGGGAATGGTCCGCAATTACGGCCAGCTCATGCGGGTGACGCGCTTCAATGCCTACGCCGTCCTGCCCGGATTTTTGTCCGGCACGTTTTTTGCCCTGGCAACATCGTCGTCGTTTCTCGCCCGCGAAACGTTAGACATATCCACTGAAGCCTACGGTCTGTGGTTCCTGTTTCTGCCCGCCGGCTTCATGATTGGCAATTTAATCTCGGGCCGGATCGGCAATCGCCGGTCGGTCAGTTTCATGACCCTGTTCGGATCGTCATTGAACCTGCTGGTCGTGCTCAGCATGTGGCTCTGTCATGAGATTATGGGTCTGTCGATGCTCCTGATGATGGCCTCAGGATTTATTCTCGGCCTCGCCCAGGGCACATGCATGCCCTACGCCCAGGCCGGCGCCATGCAGGTCAACCCGGCTCTGGCCGGCAGCGCCTCCGGGGCGGTGGTCTTTTGCCAGCTTTTTTTCGCCGGTGCCGCCGAACAGACCGTCGGAACCCTCGCCAATGGCACACTTTATCCGGTGATCATCGTCATGCTGGGGTTTTCGTCTGCCGCGGTAATTGCCGCGATTGTTGCGGCCAGAAGCCAGCCCAAGGATAGCTAATCCAGGGCCCTATACGGCTAATGGCTATGATGGACGATCGAAAAATGACATTGCCTCCTTAACCGGTGTCTCAAGCTGATGGACACGGGATTCGGGCGACATTACACTTTGCGTCCAGTGCGTTTTCCATCACAAGGCCGATAAGGAGCACGCGTCATGAGTTTCCGCCCAGCCCCCCGCACCCGGGAACCCGCCGCCCCCATGCAGCCTGTCATCGATCCGGCCGGATGGTATCCCGCGGACCTTGCCGCCAACGATGGCTGGATTTACGAGCTTACCGCCCAGGAAGCCAATGAAGTCCGTGACGTGGTGGCGGTGATCGAGGAGCGCGGGCTCGATATTCTCGAAATTGGCCGCGAAGAAATCGAGATGCCCCGTCTCGATCAGTCCCTCGCCATGCTCTATGACGAATTGCTCAATGGCAGGGGGTTCTTTCTGCTGCGGGGCGTGCCGGTTGCCGATTTCAATCACACCCAGGCGGCGGCCGCCTACTGGGCCATCGGATCCCGCTTCGGCCGGCCGGTATCGCAGAACAACAAGGGCCATCTGCTTGGTCACGTGAAGGATTTCGGCGGCGATTACAGCGCCCCCGATGTGCGTGGCTATCAGACCAACGCCGAGCTCAACTTCCATTGCGACCAGTGCGACTACGTGGCGCTCCTGTGCATGCACCCGTCTAAATCCGGCGGCGCCAGCCGCATTGCCAGCGGCGTGACGGTCTATAACGAACTGCTCAAGGCCGATCCGGATCTGGTGGAGGCGCTGATCGGCGAGTTCTATGTGAGCCGCCACGGTGAAATCTCACCGGGTCAGGACCCGTGGTACAAGCTGCCGGTCTATTCCTTCCATGACGGCCATTTCTCGGGCCGGGGCGCCAGCGGCCACGCCATCAAGGCGCAGGACATTCCCGGTGTCCCGCCCATGACCGAAACCCAGCTACGGGCCTTCACGACATTCCGGGAAATCGCGAAGCAATTCTATTTCGATATGGAGTTCCGTCAGGGCGACATCCAGATCCTGCACAACCACGTCACATTGCATTCGCGGACCTCGTTCGTGGATTGGCCGGAAATCGAACGCAAACGCCATTTGATGCGCTTGTGGCTGACCGATCCGGCCGGCCGGCCATTGATCCCCGGATTCCGCGAAAATATTTCCGGCGTCAATGTCAAAGGCGTCTCGCCCAAGGCCCCGGTCAACAATTTCGAGCCGGCATAAAAATTTCATGCGTGGCAGACGGCGCTCGGTGTGAGGATTTAAATCGAGATGTAGACCGCGCTACGCCGCCGCGTCCACATCCAGCGGCGTCGATAGGATACCGCCCTCGGCGTGGATGCCGCTGATAATACCGCGATAGACGGCGGGGATGGGCCGACATCCTTCGTCCCGTATCCAAAACCGCAGCAGATGGCGTTTTCGTTCGGGTTCGGGCCAGTCCTCGAAACCCCGGCGCGAATGCAATGTGACGTGGTTGTGCAGGAACTGGATATCGCCCTGACGGAATTCCATATCGAAGGCGATTTCCTCAACGACCTGTTTAAAGAAGTCCAGCGCTTCGATCTGTTTCTCCGTAAAGGGCGGCACACCCGGAATATCGCGCGATTTGTATATCTGAGAGCTGACGCCCCGGACGCACAGATAACCGTCCTCGAAGCTGAAGACCGGCATGGTATACCAGGGCTCGGAATCCGGTGGCGCCTCGCCGACCCAGCTCCAGTAGAAATCCTTCACCAGCTCTTCCATCAGGTCGGGACGGCGGGCGAGGATTTCATTATGCAACGTGACCGCGCTCGCAATGCGGCTTTCACCGCCTGATTTCGACGGCTGCAAACAGAAAAGCCCCACATGGTCGCAGCGGTCCACGTGAAACCCCATATGGGCGCTGGTCAAATAGCCCCGCGTGTTGGCATCACCGTAATCGCGGCCCACATCCCTGACATGTCCCAGTAGATGTCCCTTGCCGTTCTGCGAGACAACACGCCCCAGGTGGGTGCTAAGACCCCAATAGGCGATGGCCGATTGTTTCAGGGAGAAATCAGCGGCCGGCACGCCACGGATCAGTACAAAACCGCGCCCGTTGAGCAACTCGTCACGAACGTCTCTGAGCCCCCTGGCAAAATTGGGCAGCACAAAATCTTCGCGCCGGAGGTCCTTGATTTCCCGCCCACTGTTTTCCACAGCCGAAACCGCCGCCCGGATGTCACCGATGTCCGTATCGGTCAGTTCATAGATCCAATTATCACTGGCGGCGAGTTCCCCGGCCGTCCAGCCGGCCGGGTCCACAAGCGGCTGCATGGGTACCGCCGGCGCGCGGTCGCGGTTGGCACGGGGTGAAAATCCCATCACGCAGCCTCCTCGGCATCGAGCGGCGCGCGCGGGGCAAAGCCATCGACTTCGATACCCATCAGATTGTCACGGACTTCGTTGGGCACCGGACGCAGATCATCGTTGCGCAGCCACAGCCGGAACAGATGACGCTTACGCTCCGCTTCGGGCCATTCTTCATAGGGCCGGCGGGAATGCAGGGTCACATGGCTGTTGAGGATCTGCAGATCACCCTGCTCGAAGGGTAAATCAGCGGCCAGTTCATGGGTCAGTTCCTGGAACAGGGCCACCGCCTGGTTTCTGAGGTCGCTCCATTTCTCGGCGCCGGGCAGATCCTGCGCCTTGCGGGCATGGGTCGACGCGCCACGGGCGCTGAAATAGCCATCCTCGAAGGTAAAGACCGGCATCTTGTACCACGGGTCCTGACCGGGAGAGACCTCGCCATGCAGGGTCCAGAAGAAATCCTGGCACAGATCGTCGACGAAATCGGGATTGCGCTTGAGCATCTCGTTATAGAGCGTCACCGAGCTCGCCACCCGGCTTTCACCGCCCGACTTCGCCGTATGGAGACACAGCAGCGCCACCATATCGCACGGATCGGTATGAAAGGTCATGGCCGCCTTGGTCTGATAGCCGCGCACCATGGGGTCGTTGTAATCCTTACCCAGATCCAGCACATGGCCCAGAACGTGTCCTTCGGCGTTCTGTGACATGGAGGACCCGAAATAACTACCGATGCCCCAGAACACGGCAGCGGCCCGCGCCCGGCTGATGTCGCCAATGGGCAGCCCGCGCATCTGAACGAAGCCCTTGCCGTTCTTGAGTTCTTCGTAAATTCCGGCAAATGTCGCCGCCGTCTTTGGCAGGAGAAAATCGTCGCGGCCGGTGGTAACAATATCCCTGCCGCTGGACTCCAGCGTTGCAGCCGCATCCATGATCTCGGCGATCTCTTGTTCCGAAAACCGGTATACCCAGTCCTCGCCAGCCGCCATGTCGGCCGCGTCCCAGCCCGCCGGATCAATCAAAGGCGCCAGCGGTTCCGCCTTCTGCCGCAATATGGTTGCCATATCCGTACCCTCACGTGGCTCCGTTCACGGCGGCAATTATGGCACAAATCCGCGTCCGGACCCACCTTTCCGGTAAGGTCAATTCTCCTCCTTATTCCGTCGGGCATTGATCCGGGTCAGCCAGATCGAGGAGATAAAGATCACACTGCCGCCGACCCAGGTCCATATGTCCGGGATCTCCGCAAAGAACAGAAACCCGAACAGGGCGGCCCAGATCAGCCGGGTAAAGTTGTAGGGCAGCACGACGCTGGCGTCCGCTTCGGCCATGGACCGGTTGAAGGTTCGCTGGATCACCGCGCCGAGCCAGCCCAGCAGCACCATCCACAACACTTCCTCCCAGTTCGGGGTGATCCAGACCAGGATCGCCGGCACGATGCCGAGCACGATATGCGAGATAAACAGCCACGCGGCGACGGTGTCGCCGGAATCGTATTTCAACAGAGTCTTGATCAACATGGCGATCAGGGAGCCGGCACAGACCGCGCCCACCGCGAACAGAATCCCCGGGTTGAATTCGGCCATACCGGGCCGGATGACGATCAGCGCGCCGGCAAATCCCGTCAACGCCGCGGCCCACCGGATCAGGCTGGTTTGTTCCTTGAGGACAAAAACAGCCAGCACCGACGCGATTATGGGCATCAAAAAGGTAATGGCAGACACATCGGCGACCGGCGCATAGGCCAACGCGGCGAACAGGAACCACACGTTGGATGCCGACAGCACGCCGCGGATCGCATGCTTGCCCATATGGCTGGTCCGCATAGCGCCAAGTCCCACCTTGGTGAGCCACGGCAGCATGAACACCAACCCGAACACGTTGCGCGCCAGCGCGATCTCGAATACCGGCAGGCGCTCCACCAGATGATGGACGATGGCGATGGAAGCCGAATAGCCGCAGGCGCTGATCAGCATCCAGTACGCGCCGCGCGCCGTTGGCGACAGGGCGGCCAGTCTCTTGTGATAGGCCTGACGGAGGGACAAAGGAGTGATTGGCATGGAACCATACTGTAATCCCAACCGGGCGGGTGGGAAATGCGGCCGCCGCTTTTTCACTGACCAAATATAAAACTGCCAGTAAGCTTCCTCCATGAAACATGGTTTTCTGATCCTGATCGGCCTGCTGGTCCACGGCAGCCCGTCTCACGCCGCCCGGATGGACGTTGATCTGGAACTCGTGCTGGCGGTGGACGTTTCGGGCTCGGTCGACGGTCAGGAGGCGGCCCTGCAGCGCAACGGCTATATCTCCGCCTTCCAGCACCCCAGCGTGATCGACGCCATCAAGCATGGTCCGCGGGGCAAAATCGCGGTGACCTATATAGAATGGGGCGCCTACGGCAATATCCACCATGTGATCGACTGGACGCTGATCAGGGACAAGGCAACTTCGGAAGCCTTCGCGCAAAAATTACGAAGAAGCGCCCGGCTGATCGCCAGCCGCACCAGCATTTCCGGCGCCATCGATACTGCCGCCGCTTTACTGGCCAGCAACGACTTCAAGGGAAAACGGCAGGTTATCGATGTTTCCGGGGATGGCGCGAACAATTCCGGCGATCTCGTAACATGGGCCCGCGACCGGGCAATCGCCATGGGCATTTCCATCAATGGCCTGCCGATCCTCAATAACCGTCAGAGCCCCATGGGGAACAGACAAATCGCCAGTCTGGATCTCTATTACCGCGATTGCGTCATCGGCGGTCCCCGGGCGTTCTATATCGTGGCAAAGGATTTCAAGGATTTTGGCCGCGCGGTTTTGCGCAAGCTGATCCTCGAGATCGCCGACCGCACACCCGATGCCCTGCCGGAGACAAGAACCGCCCGCCGTTGGCCAGGACTCCCCCCCAACCCTCTGCTGATCAGGGTCGCCGCTTCACGCAAGGCGCCGCCGTGCCATGCCGGCGAACAACGTTTGCGTAAACGGCGAACCGGCGATGACGGTGGCTGGATGCCGCAATTTCCGTTTCAGTAGCCTGGCAGGAACCCGACCCATGCGCCGTGTTTCCCTGTTTCTTCTGATCCTGTCGCTCTTCGGCTCCCCGCTAGCGCACGCGGCCGACGTGCCGGTGGATCTGGAGCTCGCGCTGGGTATCGATGTGTCCGGCAGCGTCGACGAGGAAGAAGCCGTGCTGCAACGCAACGGTTATATCGCCGCCTTTCGCCACCCCAGTATCGTCGATGCGATCCAGCATGGCGGGCTCGGGCGCATCGCCGTGTCCTATTACGAATGGGCCGGGTTCGGCCATATGAAGATCATCGCCCCCTGGACCCTGATCAAGGATAAGGCGACGGCCGATGGCTTCGCCGATTTGTTGACCCGGGAACAGCCGGAAACGGCACGGCGCACCGCCATCGCCGCCGCCATCTCCTTTGGCGCGGATTATTTCGACGGGAACGGATTCGCCGCGCGCCGCCGGGTGCTGGATATTTCCGGTGACGGGCCCAATAACTGGGGCGAATTGGTAAATGTGGCCCGCGACCGGGCTGTCGCCCGCGGCATCACCATAAACGGTCTGCCCATCGTCAATGACCGGCCCAGCTATTCGGGACGCATGCCCATG
>JABJKO010000216.1 GCA_018660305.1 Rhodospirillaceae bacterium | reverse complement strand
GGGGGCGGCCTTCCCCGACGCCATGAAAATGGAAACCCAGCAGGCCTTCAAAAGCAACGTGGATCTGGTGGAACGCTGGGCAGGCCAGGACCGGGTTCAGGCGTGGCTCGCGCTTCGTCAGATCATCACCTGCTCGCCAAAGCTGATCCAGATGATGGCCGAAGCGGCACCCGATCTCGGCACCCGTATCCATGTGCATTTGTGCGAGGGATCATACGAAATCGATTACACCATGGAGCAGTTCGGCATGCGGCCGGCCGAATACATGGAAAGCATCGGCGCGCTGGGCGACTATCTGCACGCGGCGCATTCGACCCTTGCCTCGCCCGATGAGCTCGACCTCTATGTAGAGCGGGATTGTTCGGCGAGCCACTGTCCCTTCAATAATTACCATGTGGGACCCCACCCGCTGCTCCAGATGTGGCATCGCGGCATCAGAGTAGGGTTGGGGACCGACGGGGCGGCGTCATGGGGGCCTCTGGATATTTTCCGGGCTGCCCATGCGGCGCGGATCGGACAGCAGGCGGTGACCGGCACACCGCTGCATTTCCACGACATCATGCCCAGCGACAGGCTGATCAGGGTCGCGACCAATGGCGGCGCCAGCGCGCTCGGCCTCGGCGATCAGATCGGCAGTCTTGAAGTGGGGAAAAAGGCCGATATCCTGCTTTTGAAATGCGATGAGCTGGATCAGCTGCCGCTATACGACCCGCTGTTTGCCGTGGCCACCACGATGGTGGGACGCGACGTCCAGACCGTGGTGATCGACGGCGAAATTGTCATGAAGGACCGCGAGTTGCTGACCATCGACCGCGAAAAGCTTGACCATGAATTGGCGTCGCGCCTGCCCGATATCATGGACCGCTTCCAATCCGTCGCACAGTGACGCGTGTCCACCTGCACAAAGTGACATGACCGACATTTCAATCGCCATCGATAATGTAACCAAACGCTTCCCGCTCAAGGGAAACAGCGAGGGAATCCTGGCACTGGAAAATGTGTCCCTGTCGGTGGGGCAATCGGAATTCATTGCTCTACTGGGGCCAAGCGGGTGCGGCAAGAGTACGCTGCTGCGTCTGATGGCCTCGCTCGATTCCCCAAGCCATGGGTCGGTCACCGTCAACGGTGAGGCCCCGGGCGCCATGGCCACACGCCACGCCTTGGGGGTTGCGTTTCAGGACCACGCGCTTTTGCCGTGGCTGTCGGTTCGCGACAATATCGCGCTGCCATTCAGCCTGGCCAACCGGCGAACCGATCAGGATTCGGTCACCACCCTCATAGAGTTGGTGGGGCTGGAGGGGTTTGAAGACGCCCGGCCCGGACAGCTTTCAGGCGGCATCCGCCAGCGGGTCTCCATCGCCCGGTCCCTGGTCCTGTCGCCGGACGTTTTGCTACTGGATGAGCCGTTTGGCGCTCTGGATGCCGTCACGCGGCGGCAGATGAATATCGAGCTGCAGCGCATCTGGTCGCGTCAACAGATCACCACGGTTCTGGTTACCCATTCGGTCGATGAAGCCCTGTTTCTCGCCGACCGTGTTCTGGTCCTCAGCGCCCGCCCGGGCCGCATCATTCGCGAAGTGGTGGTGCCTTTCGAACGCCCGCGGGATCCGGCGGTCATGCGCAGCGCCGAGTTCCACACGCTGGTCGACGATTTGACCGAGGCCCTTCACCCCACTGAAGCGGCCTGAAATGCCGGGCATCGATTCACGCTATCTGCAGATTCTGTACGGCACCCTCGGCCTTATGGGCTTCTTTGTCCTCTGGCAGATCATCGGCCACTACCAGCTTGCCGGGCTTTCGTGGCCGCCACTCACCGCGGTTCTGCAGTTTCTGTTCGATCCCGACAGGCGGGGGCTTTTTACCCGTGCCATCGAAGCAACGCTCACATCCACCGGGGCCGGCTATGCCGCCGGCGCTCTGGCGGGAATCATCCTGGCCAGTTCTGCTCATATCCTGCCGCGGCTGCAGCACGGGTCCGACCGGTTTGCCGCGGTGATAAATTCGGTACCGTCCATCGCGCTGGGACCGATTTTCCTGATCCTGATCGACCGCGATGCAACCCCCGCCGGGGTGGCCTCCATCCACGTGTTTTTCATCGTCTATGTCTCCATGAGCTCCGGCCTGACCAGCGCCTCGCGCGCCCATGAGGATCTGTTCACTACCTTTGGGGCGAGCCGCATCAAACAATTCTGGCGCCTCAACCTGCCGTCCGCCGTACCGGCCATCGCCAGCGGGCTCCGTCTTTCCTGGCCCGCTGCGCTGATCGGCGCCATCATCGGCGAGTGGTTCGGCGCCCCGAGAGGCATCGGGATTCTCATCATCAACGCCATGCAGAATTTCCAGATCAATTTGCTGTGGTCGGCCGTCCTGCTGGCCGCCATGATGTCGCTGGTGGTTTTCGGGTTGCTGACTCTGCTGGAGCGGGCCGCCTACCGGCGGTTCCGATAGGCGGCATCATGGCTGACCCGGAACGACGCACCAGCCGAACCATTCGATTTATCGAGCTCAATTGGGGAATCCTGTTGATCCTGATCGCCTGGGAAGCCTGGGTGGTGATCAACGATTTCAATCCCATCGTCATGCCCACACCGCAGGGCGTCGCCCTCGATCTCATCGGCAATCCCGGCATCTATCTGGAGAATACGGCCGCGACGTTCTTTATTGCCCTCGTCGGCCTGATAGGCGGCATGTTGATCGGAACCAGTCTCGCCATCCTGACATGGTTCTCACCGGTCCTGAGCGGCCTGGTCAGCCCCACAGCCGTGCTGTTCAGCTCGGTACCGGTTGTCTCGCTGATCCCCATCATCGCGCGCATGCTGGGCTACAACATGGCGACCGAGATCGCCATCGTGGTGATCATTACGTTCTTCCCGTCCTTCGTGTTCACCACCTCCGGGTTACGCGCCCTGCCGCCGGGCAGCCAGGATCTGTTTTCCGTCCTGGGGGCGTCAAAGCTGTCGACGCTGCGGCGGCTGGCGTTGCCGGCGGCTATTCCCAATCTAGCCATCGCGCTGCGTCTGGCCGCGGCCCATGCCATCCTCGCCGCCATGATCGCCGAGTTCCTTATGGGCACCAACGGTCTGGGTTATCTGTTCGCCGTCACCAAGCAGGAATTCCTGACCGAGCGGGCCTTTGGCACCAGCGTCGTGGCGACCGTCATTTCGGTGATTGCCTTTCTCGCCACCTCCTATCTGGAACGGCGGGTGCGGGCGCGGTTTACCTAGCCGATAGGGCCAGCTGGTGAAACAAAAGTCCCTATGGCGGGAATTCCTTACCGAGCAGGTGCCGCTTTTAGTCCTGGTGCTCGGGGCGGGCTTCGCTGCCGCCTACTGGCAGCACGGATTTCTGCCGGGCAGCGACATCGCGTTTCCCCTCGCCGGGGTGCGGGTGCCGATCTGGCATCTGATCTGGATGGGTTTCTGGACCGGCTACACCATGGCTGTGGTCGGCGAGGCAGCGGGCATCTTCGCCCTGCCCTACACCATGTCGGTTCTCCAGTTCGCCACCCCCAGCGTGACGCCGACCACGCAGCTCCTCACCTTTCTCAACCCGTTCGGCGCCCTGTTTGGCTTTCGCCGCAACCGGCAACTTAATTTCGATCTGGCCAAATGGGTCTGCCTCGGCGGCATCGCCGGCGGGCTGATCGGGCCGTTTATCCGCATCACCCTCCTGTCCGACACCGAGCCCTTCACCTTCGTCGTCGGACTGGCTCTGCTGGCCGCGGGACTGCATCTGAGCCTGGCCGCCATCCGGGGCTTCCGGGCCCGCAAGAGCGGCGATGGTCTGGAAGCGCGGTTTCACAGGGCGGCCCAGGAGCAGCGCGCCAAGGGCCTGGCGCCGTCCGGTATCCCCGCCGGCGAGCCGATCAAGACCATCGCGCGCGAACCCGGCCATTTCACCATCGAATATTGGGGCGATCAGTGGCGGATTTCACAATTTACGCTGACAATCACCGGTCTTCTGGTGGGCATTATTTCCGCCGCCCTTGGTGTCGGCGGCGGGTTTCTGCTGGTGCCGATTTTTTCGGCGATCTACCGGCTTCCCATGTATGTGCTGGTTGCCGCCACCATCCCCTATGTCATCGTGCTGTCGGGGGTCGGGCTGTTCACCTATTCGGTGATTATCCCGTCCTTCACCGATACACTTATCGCGCCGGAATGGGCCTGGGGGTTTTTCGCCGCCAGCGGTGGTATCCTGGGCGCGTGGTGCGCCGCCAAGACCCAGCGGTTCGTCCCCGAGCATTTTCTGAAACTGATGCTGGGTGGCATTACCGGACTGGCCGGCGGGCTCTATGTGCTGGGCTTCTTCGTTGATCTGCCGTTTAAAATGTGACGTAACAGATGCGCAAATTTCGACATCTCCTGCCCTACCTGCCCTTCATCGTCCTGGCGTGCGCCCTCCTGGTCGCCATCGCCCATGTCCGCTGGTACTGGTGAACCGACCAATAAGCGCTAGCGGACCTCTCAGGGAACCGGTGTGAGGGACAAATCGTCCTCATCGAACCTGCGCAAACCATTCGCCGGGAGCTCGGGCGGGGACAGGGCATCGCCGTCGCTCCAGATATCGTCTACGCCCGTGGCGGACAGGCCCAGTACTTGCTTCAGATCTTCCGAATAGCGCACGATCCGGAACGGGTTTTTATAGATATCCGGCTCAAACGGCTCGTTCAGCAGATCCTGAACCACCGCTTCCTGCGGGGTCGAGTCGCTGTCGGAGTCCGACCCGTCCGGCGTGCTGGAAACCGATCCGATCAGGGTCCCCGCTTCCAGGGAATTTTCCGCCGCCACCGATACCGTCACCGCGTCGTTCTGGGTCGCGGTCGCGGGTGTGGACGAGGAGGAGGACGGCGGCGCGACACCGATGGCAAATCCGTTCAGGAGATGCGGACCCGGCCCAAGCGGCGCCTGGGTCGTGGCCGCCGCGGCAGCCGCCTGGCCGGTCAGACCACCGACCGTGCCGGTCAGGGTCGTACTCTGGGTCGCCACGGCCAATGAAGTAACCGTTACGGTGCCGGCTCCCGTCGCCGCGCCGCCGGCGGTGAGGGTGAAGGCCCCGGCGGTGACGCCAGCGACGCCATCGACGGTATTGATATCCACCGCATTGGCATCGCGGAAGGAAACGGTCTGGCCGGCCGCGCTGACCGCCAGATTGGTCACGTCGGTGTTCACGTTGGTCAGGTCAATTGTGCCACCTGCAGTCATCGCCAGACTGGTCTCGATGATGCCGCCCGCCGTGCCCGTGATGGCGCCGCCGGTTACCAAATTCAGCAGGGTGGTGCCGCCCGGCGTGATATCGGCGGCGATGGTGATGGCGCCGGCGGTGTTGTCGCCGATGGTGAGTTTGGAGGCGGTGATATTGTTCATCTCCGCCGCGCTCAGGCTCAGGCCCGCGCCGGCGCCGCCCAGCGTGATGACTCCGCCGTCCGACACCAGCAGGGAGGTTGCCGCCGCCGCGCCGCTATTGAGAGTACCGGTCAGGATGGCGTCGTTGGCGGTAACCGACAGCGCGTTGCCGCCGGTATTGAGCGCCATGGCACCGGCCACGGTAAAGTCGCCGGCGCCGTTATTGTCGGTATCGGTATCGATGCTGACCACGCCGGTGGTGGTCAGGTTCCGGTTCAGCGTCACGCCCGCCTGGGAGGTCAGGGTCAGGGCGTTGAAGCTGGAATCGGCGGTGGAGAAATCGATCGCCGCGCCGGCGCCGCCGGCATCCAGCGTCACCGTGCCGCCGATGGTGGCAAGATCGGCAGCGCGGACGATGTTGTCGACGGTGATACTGCCGGCATTGGCGCCGCCGATGGTCAGCCCGCCGGTGGTGGTCATGCGCCCGAGTTCCGCCTTGGAAATGGTGACGTTCCGCGCGGTATCGCCGACCCCGATTGTGCGGCCGTTGGTCGCCAGCAGCGACATCAGACCGGTGCCGCTATTGAGCGTGCCGAGAATGTTGAAGTCCGCGGCGGTAATGGTCAGGGCGTTGTTCTGACTGTCCACCGCTATGCCGCCATTCACCGTAAACAACCCGACACCGTCATTGTTACCGTCGGCATTCAGCGTAATATCGCCGGCGAAACTAAAGTTGTTGCTGATGGTCAGGCCATCCGCGGAAGATAGGGAGATGCCAGCAGCGGGGGCCAGAAGCGCGCCGATGACCACGGCATCCACCGCATCGGCGCCACCGTCGGTATCGGCGATCAGCGAAATGGCACCCACCGTGGTGGTCAGGTTGGCATTGATGTTGACCGCATCGTCGGCCCGGGCGGTGACGGCGCGGAAGCTCGACGCGTTATTGGAGAAATCCACGTCGGCGCCGGCGTTGTTGCCGGCTTCCAGGGTTACCGTACCGGCGATGTTAGCGCTGTTGGCCGCTGAAATGCCGTCCACCGTGATGGTCTGTGCCGTGGTGCCGCCGATGGTCAGGTTGGCGGCGGTAACATTCTGAAGCTCGGCGCCGGTGATGGTGGCGGCGCCTGCGGTCAGGCCAAGCCCGACGGTACCGCCATCCGACACCAGCAGCGACGTATCACCCGCGCCGCTATTGAGGGTGCTGCCCAGTACGAAATCATTGGCGGTGACGGACAGGGTGTTGCCGCCGGTGCTCACGGCTGCCGCCGTGGTGAAGTTGCCGACCCCGTCATTGTCCAGATCGGAATCCACGGTCAGCGCACCGGTGGTGGTGAGGCCCTGGTTCACCGTCACGCCATCATCCGCGTTGAGCGTCAGAGCACCGAACGCCGACGCCGCGGTATCAAAGGTGACGGTTCCGGTGGCCACCGTGGCGTTTAGCGTGGTGGTGCCCGTGATATTGGCAGAATTGGCCGCCGTGATGCCGTTGACCGTCATATTGCCGTTGGTGGCGTCGCCGATGGTAAGCCCTGTGGCGGTGATCTGCTGCAGTTCGGCGCCGCTGAGAGTCCAGTTCAGCGCGGTCCCACCCAGCCCCATGGTGCCGCCATCGGAAACCAGAAACGTTGTCGCCGCCGCGCCTGAGTTGAGCGTGCCCGTGCCGGTGATGGTGATGTCATTGGCGGTGATGTTCAGCGCGTTGTTGGTGGTGCTGAGCGCGGTGGCGGTGGCTATGGTGAAATCGCCGGTGCCGTTATTGTCCAGATCGGTATCGATACTGGTGATCCCGGTCGTGGTCACGTCGTTATTGATCGTCAGGCCATTGTTCGCGTTCACGGTCAACGCAGCCGCCGTTACACCGGCGACGCCGTCAACCGTACCGATAGTCACGCTGTCGGCTTCGGTGAAGGTCACCGCTTGTCCCGCGTTGCTGACCGCCAGCGTCGAGACGTTGGTGGTGGTATCGGTGAAGTTGACCGTCCCGCCCGCCGTCACCGCCAAATTGGTTTCCACAATACCGCCCGCCGTGGCAGTGACCGCACCGACGCTGTTGAGATGAAGCGTGGTGGTATTCACCGGCGTGATATCGGCCTCCACCGTGAGAGCGCCTGAGGCGGCGGTGCCGATCACCAGGGTGCCGGCGGTGACGTTGTCAATATCGGCGTTGGTCAGCTCGAACCGGTTGGCGGCGGCGGCGTCG
>JABJKO010000064.1 GCA_018660305.1 Rhodospirillaceae bacterium | reverse complement strand
CCCCCCTATAGAGTGGGGAGGGAAAGTATTTTCATCGGCTTATAGTTTTAAATCCCCCCCCTCGATGGGGGAGGCTGTAGCCGCGAAGCGGATACAGGGTGGGGGTGACGAAAATAAGTGGTGGAATCAATCCGGTCGTTTTGGACAAACACCCAGACCGGCCCGTCGGCGGTGATTCCAACTGATCGGCGTTTACTCTACGCGCTGCGCGCCTCGCGAAGCTGCGCCGTCGTGTGCTCAAGCCGATGCGCCAGTTCGCGCATGACTTCGATGGCCATCTGGGGATATTCGGTGACCATCTGAAAAAACAGATCCTTCGAGATGGCCAGCGTGGTGACGCTTTGCACCGCCCGCACGGTCGCGGTCCGCGGCACGTCGCACAGAATACCGATTTCGCCGACGATATCGTTCTTTTGCAGCCGGGCGACGGTCATCTCGCCGGTCGGCGTGTCGACCGCCACGTCGGCGTCGCCATCGATAATGATATAGGCCGTATCGGAATGATCGCCCTGATGAAACAATTCCTGCTGGGCGGCGAATGTGACGCGTTCGCTGGCAAAGGCGAGCAGTTTGAGCTTCGAGGGCTCGATTTTGCTGAACAGCGGTATATTCCGCAAAAGTTCAACTTCTTCATTGAGGCTCATAATTTCCTCCTTTCGCGCCTATTCGGCGCCGATCAGATCGTGGAGCATGCTGCCGTCTCGGTTGAGGTCGTTAAACGACCCCTGTTCGACCACACGGCCGGCCTGCACCACCAATATCCGATTAAAATATTCCGCGAGCCTTGCGCGATGGAGCACCCAGATCACGCCACGCCCCTCGAATTCATCGAGCAGGTTTTCCAATATGCGCCCCTGGCTGGCGCTGTCGATGGTGGCGGTCGCCTCGTTTATGATCAGCACATCGGGCCGCTTCAGGACAACCCGGGCGAGGCCGAGCTTCTGGCGCTGCACCGAGGACAGCCGGCCACCGCCGATCCCCACATTGAAGTCGAGCCCCACCGTCATAACGGCGGGCCGCAGATCCAGCGCATCGATGACTTCGGCAATGACGGCGCCGATGCGTTCGACTCCACGGGCATGGCCGTAAGCCGCCTTGCCGAACAGGATATTATCCTGCAGGGACGCCGCGGCGGTGTAAGCATCTTCGTCGAAATGTTCGACGGCGTCTTTCAGATCGTCCGGCAGATTGTCCGCGAAAATCCGTCGCGCCGCGAGAATCTGCTGCTTGAAAGCGTCGTCGACCACATCCAGCCGATGCTGGGCCGGGGACAGCCGGAACGGGAGCGACAGAAGCGACGTCCGCTCATCGTCCCGCAAAGCCTCGACGCCTTCGCGCCCCAGCCGGGACAGCAGCGCCTGATACCCCGGCAGATCCTCATGGCTGATGAAGGCGTAGCGCTCGAAAAACTCATGGCCCGGCGGCAGATCGGCAAACAGCTCAACCATGGTCGACGCCACCTGACGCCCGGCTTCCAGCATTTTGTCGGTCAGTTCGGCCTTCTCAAGCACCTCTAGGACATAGGAATGTTCGGCCAGCCGCTCGAGGTCGAACGCGCCGCCAACGGGCCGGCCAAACAGCAGGTTTTCACCTACTGTCGCGTTGTCGTTATAGCGGTCGGGATCAAAAACCTCGACCAGCGGCGCGAAGCCGGGATCGCCCGCCAGCCGTTCGCGGAAACTCGCACGCGCCTTCAGTATATCCCGGGCGAGCAGGGGCTGGGCGGCCGGGTCGATGGAGCCGCGCAGCCCGAGTTCATAGATATCGCTCTGCATGTCGACCATGCGAAGAACGTCAAGCGCCTGGTCGGAGAGATCGTCTTTCCCCTCAATCCCGGCCGCCGCATAATCGACCCAGTCGGCGGCAGGGTCATCGGTCGAATTGCCCGCACGCCGCGCTTCCGACAGAAAATCCTCCCATGTCTCTTCATCGGCATCGCTGCGGCCGGCGGTCCCCAGGGGTTGATGTTTAAGGCCGTATGTCAGGTTTTCGCGGACGGTGGTCGCAAATATATAGGCCGACGGGCCCACATAGCCGATCCGGCGCCCGGTGACGGCTTCGGGGAGATCGTCGAGCTTGGCACCGTTGATGGTCAGGCTGCCGCCGGTTGGTTTCACAAGACGGGCCAGCAGAAGCCCGAATTGATCCTTGCCGCTGCCGCCAGCGCCGACGATGGCGACCCGGTCCCCCGTGCCGATCTCGAAGGACGCGCTATCGATCAGCGCGTGGCCGGTATCGTCTTCGAGGCGCACGGCGGACGCCGAATAGGCGCCGCTCATGGGCTCGATGGCCGCGGGCTCGTCGAGCTGCTGGGCCTCGTCCATCATCTCGGGCGGCTCGAACTGCTCGACCACCTGTTCGTATTTGATACGGGCATCCTCACGGCGCTGATAATAATTGAGGAGCTCTTTCCAGGGTGCCGCCAGATCCTTATTGGCCGCGAGGACGGCGACCAGGGCACCGAGATTCAGCTCGCCCTGGATGACCAGGATGCCACCCACAGAATAGAAGAAAAACGGCCCGAGATGGTTGACCGTGTTGTTGATGAACTTGATGACGAATTTCCAGAGATAGATCCGGTACCGCGTATCGAAAATCTCGCCCAGCCGCCGCGCGAATTCGGCCAGTTCGTAACGGGCGGTATTGTGGGCATGAATTTCCTGGACGCCGCTCACCGTCTCGCCGATGCGATCCGACAGCGACCGCACCAGCCGAACCCGCGTCTTGCCGAGCAAATTCACCCGCCGCTGCAGCTTGGGAATCAGGTAGAACTGTATGGGGTAGAACATCACCGCGGCACCCGCCAGCACCAGGCTCTCGCTCAGAATAAAGCCGAATATCACCAGCAGATATCCGCCCTGGAAAAGCGGCAGGGAGAACGCCTCGCCAAAGAACCCGCCCAGCGGTTCGACCTCGGCATTAATCATCTGGATGATCTCGCCCTGCGAGAGCTTGCGGAATGTCGACTGCGGAAAGCGCAGAACCCGGCCATAAAGATCGTAACGGAGCCGGCGCAGCATGCGTTCGCCGGTCAGCCCGCGATAGACGTTGATAACGTATTTAAATCCCTGGTTCACCAGTACCAGACAAAGAAACGCCACGCAGAGCAGCAGCAAATACGCGATGGATTCCATCTCGAACAGCGAATTCCCAAAGAGGCTCACATCGACCTGAAAGGCTTCACCCTTCTTGTCGACGGCGTCGTTGATGTGATTGACGATCAGCTTGGGGACCTGCAGGAACCACAGGAGAAAAGGATAGGACGACACCGCCATCACCGTCAGCAGGATCTGCTGCGGTTTGCTGTAACGGATGATATAGCCGTAGATGCTCTTTTCCACGACGAGCGGGTCCCCATATAGTGGTGGCTAAGTTGTACGCCACGGGCCGGGCAGCCGCAAATGAATGAAACGCAAGACGCGTCGAAGACACTTTCGGCCCCCTAAGTGTCTGTGCCATAGTAAGAAAAAATTTGTCGCTGCTGAGGGGTAAAGCGTCGGATGCCGCAAAGAGTACTCATATACAGCCACGACAGTTTCGGGCTGGGCCATTTGCGCCGGTGCCGGGCGGTGGCTCATGCACTGGTCGAAGAACACCCCGACATGTCGGTGCTTATTCTGTCGGGCTCGCCGATCATCGGCAGTTTCGATTTCCGCAATCGGGTCGATTTCGTCCGTATTCCCGGGGTCATAAAGCTGCGCAACGGCGAATACACCTCGCACAGCCTGCAACTGCATGTGGAAGACACGCTGGCGCTGCGGGCCAGCATTATCCGGCACACGGCGGATACGTTTCAGCCGGATCTGTTTATCGTCGATAAGGAGCCCCTCGGTCTGCGCGGAGAGGTCCGCGAAACCCTTGAGATGCTGAAGGAGCGCGGCGTGCCCGTGGTCCTCGGTCTGCGCGACGTCATGGATGACCCGTCGCTGCTGGCCCGGGAATGGAAGCGCAAGAACGCCATGCCGGCGCTGCGCGACCTCTATGACGAGGTCTGGGTCTATGGCCTGCCGCAGATCTGCAACCCGCTCGAGGAAATCGAACTGCCCCAATCGGTCCATCACAAGACCGTCTATACCGGCTATCTGCGCCGTGGCTCGGAAGGTGTGGCGCGGGCGGCATCGGCGGAAGCGCCCATCGAAGGCCCCTATTTACTGGTCACCCCCGGCGGCGGCGGCGACGGCGAAGCCATGGTGGACTGGGTGTTGCGCGCCTATGAGCTCGGCGAGCCCATGGTCCATCGGGCGCTGATCGTGCTCGGGCCCTTCATGCCGTCCGATGTCCAGGCGGCCTTTCTCGAGAGAGTCCAGAATTTGGACAGCGTCGAAGCGATCACGTTCGACCCGGGCATCGAGACGCTGTTCGAGAATGCGGCGGGTGTCGTCGCCATGGGCGGCTACAACACCTTTTGCGAAATCCTGTCGTTCGACAAGCCGGCCCTTATCGTGCCGCGCTGCATGCCGAGACGCGAACAGCTCATCCGGGCGCAGCGCGCCGACGAGTTGGGTCTGGTGAAATGCCTTGAGCCGGATCAGATAGAGGACACACAGCTCATGGCGACCGCCCTGCGCCACCTGCCGCAACAGCAGCGCCCCTCGGAAGTGGTCGTCCCCGGTCTCCTCGATGGGCTGGACAACGTCAACCGGCTTGCCGACCGGATACTGTCCGGCCGCGCCCGCCGTCCCGTCGCGCTGGAACAGCAGAACGGGTAGCGCCCATGGCTGGGGCGGTCGCTTTTATTCTCAAGGGCTATCCCCGCCTGTCGGAGACTTTTATCGCGCAGGAAATTCTGGGTCTGGAACAGGCTGGGCTCGATATCCGCATCGCGTCTCTGCGCCACCCGACGGACCGCGAGACCCATCCCATCCATGGCGAGATCGCCGCGCCGGTAAGCTATCTACCGGAATATCTGTACCAGGAGCCGGCGCGTGTCTGGCGCGGCCTGCTTGCCGCCCGCCGATTGCCCGGATGGTGCGCCGCCCGGCGGGCCTGGTTCCGGGATCTGCGCCGGGATCCGACGGCAAACCGAATGCGGCGGTTCGGGCAGGCGGCAGTCCTTGCGGCCGAACTGCCCGACGAAATTCGGCATCTTCATGCCCACTTCATTCACACGCCGGCATCGGTAACCCGCTATGCCGCTTTGATGCGGGGCCTGCCCTGGAGTCTCTCGGCCCATGCGAAAGACATCTGGACGTCGCCGGATTGGGAGTTGCGGGAAAAGCTCGATGAGTGCCGCTGGGCGGTGACCTGTTCGGCGGCGGCCCATGAGCACCTCTCCGCCCGGACCGACCGGCCGGATGGGGTGAGGCTGGTTTATCATGGGATCGATTTGACGCGGTTTGCTCTGCCCGCTGTCCGAAAGCCGTCCGAAAGCCAGGATAAAGACGGCACCGATGCCGCCGACCCCGTTATCCTGCTGACGGTGGGACGGGCGGTGGAAAAGAAGGGCCACGACATCCTGATCCAGGCGCTCGCCAAATTACCGGCGGAATTGTCCTGGCGATGGGTTCATATTGGCGGCGGCGGCTTGCTCAAAACGCTCAGGAAACAGGCGCTGGATGCGGGCATAGACCATCGCATCGAGTGGCTGGGAAGCCAGCCGCAGGAGGCCGTTCTGCAGCGCTATCGCGACGCCGATCTGTTTGTTCTGGCAAACCGGGTGGCGGCGGACGGCGATCGCGACGGCCTACCCAATGTTCTTCTGGAAGCCCAGAGCCAGGCACTGGCCTGCGTTGCCTCGGCCGTCTCAGGGGTTCCCGAATTGATCAGGGACAGGGTGAATGGCCGGCTGGTGCCGCCGGAAGATGCCGATGCGCTGGTCTCGATCCTGGTGGCGCTGATCGCCGATCCGAAACGGCGGCGCATGTTGGGTGAGGCCGGGCGTCGGGTCATCGAGGCGAAATTTTCCTGCGAGGCCGGGATAGGTCAGCTGGCCGCTGCCTTCGCGGCCGACGGCCTGATGCCCGGCCAAACTGTTTCAACGGAACAGACGCCCGGCCTCAGATTGGCGCCGACAGCGTGATGCGGATCGCTTTTTACGCCCCCCTGAAACCGCCCACGTCACCCCGGCCCTCGGGTGATCGCGGAATGGCCCGCGCGCTCATGGCCGCCTTGGAACTGGCCGGCCATGAGGTGACCCTGGCCTCCCTTTTCCGCAGCCGCGACGCCACCGGCGATGCCGACCGCCAGCGGCGCCTGCGCCAGCTGGGAGAACGGCTCGCCGCCCGGTATCTGGCCCGCAACGCCACCCAGAGGCCGGATCTCTGGTTTACCTATCATGTCTATTACAAGGCGCCGGACTGGATCGGGCCGCTGGTCAGCCGCGCCCTTGATATTCCCTATGTCGTCGCCGAAGCCTCACACGCCCCCAAACGGGCGGGCGGGAACTGGGCCATCGGCCATGCCGGCGCCGAGGCCGCGATCAGGACCGCCGACCGGATCGTCGGCATCAATGGCGCGAACGCCCCGTGTGTTCTGCCGTTGCTCGACGACCCGGCGCGGCTGACACCGCTGGCGCCGTTTCTCGACACGGCGGCCTTTACAATTTCGCGGAGAAAAACACCGGCGATTGACGGCGGGCCTTTGCTCATGGCGGTTGCCATGATGCGGGCCGGGGACAAGCTCGCCTCCTACCGGGTGCTTGCCGATACGCTGACGACGCTCGCGGACCGGCCGTGGCGGCTGGAGATCGTCGGCGACGGTCCGGCACGGGCCGAAATCGAAACCCTGATGGCGCCCCTTGGGCCAGATCGGGTCCGCTTCCTGGGACAAAGAGCCGCCGGGGACATGCCGGCGCTGCTCGCCGAAGCTGATATCTGTGTCTGGCCGGCCATCAACGAAGCCTATGGCATGGCCCTGCTGGAGGCACAGGCCGCCGGCCTTCCCGTGGTGGCCGGCGATGCCGGCGGCGTATCGGAGATCGTGCAGCACGGGGTGACCGGGCTGTTGGCGGCGGCCGGCGATGCGGACGCCCTGGCGGCCGCCCTGAACAGCCTGCTTGCCGACCCGTCCCGCCGCGATACGATGGGCCGCGCCGCCATGGACAAGGCGGCCCGCCAGCACTCGCTTGAGACCGCCGCGCGGCGGCTGGACGATATCATCCAATCAACCGGTCACAGGAGGGCCGCGTGACACCCCTTGCTCTTATCCGCCACGGCCCGACAAGCTGGAACGAGGAAAAACGTCTGCAGGGCCAGACCGACGTGCCGCTCAGCCCCGACGGTCATGAAAAAGTTGCCCGCTGGTCGGTTCCTGACGAATTCACCGCCTATGAGTGGGTGGCGAGCCCCATGACCCGCGCCCTGCAGACGGCCGGGCATCTCGGTCTTTCGGTGACCCCGGAGCCCACCATCGTGGAGATGCATTGGGGCGACTGGGAAGGTTTTACCGGCGACGAGCTCAGGGAAAAATACGGCGACGAGTTTCAGCGCCGCGCCGACCAGGGTCTCGATCTGAGGCCCCATGGCGGGGAAAGCCCCCGCGACGTCCGGACACGGGTGCAGGGCTGGATCAGGGAAAAAATCGCCAACGGCCCGGCGACCGGCGCGGTGTGCCACCAGGGCATTATCCGCGCGGCGCTGTCACTGGCCACCGGCTGGGAAATGACCGGCAAGATGCCGCACAAGATGGACTGGGCCAGCGTTCATCTGTTCGCCGTCGACGACGACGGCACCGTCACCATCGACCGCCTCAATATCAGCTTGTTGCCGGAATGAACGCCGCGCCGTCAAACACCGCGCGTCAGCCGCGCGCGCTCTTCTATGTCCAGCATCTCCTGGGGATCGGCCATCTGAAACGCGCCGCGACCCTGTCACGCGCCCTGGAAACGGCGGGCTTTTCGGTCACCATCGTCTCCGGCGGCAAGACCGTGCCGGGGCTCAATATCGGCGCCGCTGACTTTGTCCAGCTTTCCCCCATGCGCAGCGCCGATGAACATTTCGCTCTCATGCTCGATGACGACGACCAGCCCATCGATGAGTCCCATCGGGCGGCGCGGCGCGACAAACTGCTCGACGCCGCCCGGCCCCTCAAGCCCGATCTGGTGCTCACCGAGCTGTTTCCGTTCGGGCGGCGCCATCTTCGCTCGGAAATCATCCCCCTGCTCGATGCCGTTCGCGATCAGGCCCGGGGCGCCCTCATCGTCTGTTCGGTGCGCGACATTCTGGTGGCGCCCTCCAAGCCGGAGCGCGGGCCCGAAATGGTGGCCCTGGTGAAGCAATATTACGACAGGGTGCTGGTCCACGGCGATCCGTCGCTGGTGCCGTTCGACCAGACATTCCCCCTCGCCGCCGAGATTGCCGACCGGTTGTCCTATACGGGCTACATCGTCGATCCACCGGCGGCAGCCGATGTGGCGCGCGGTCTCGGCCGGGACGAGGTGATTGTCTCGGCCGGTGGCGGGGCGCTGAGCGAGCCGCTTCTCACGGCCGCCATCGACGCGCGGGCCAGGACCCGCCTCAAGGATTCGGTGTGGCGGTTGCTCGCCGGGCCCTCATTGCCCGAGCCGGTCTTCGAGCACCTGCGCAATGAAGCGGGCGAGGGCGTAATCGTCGAGCGCGCCCGGCCTGATTTCACGGCGCTTTTGGCCAACTGTACCCTGTCCATATCCCAGGGCGGCTACAACACGGTGATGGATGTTCTGGCGGCCAATGTGCGGGCGGTCATCGCGCCCTATGCCGGCGGCAAGGAAACCGAACAGACGTTGCGGGCGGACCTGTTGAGCCGGCGGGGCAATCTGCAGGTGGTCTGGGAACGGGATCTGTCCGCGGACAGGCTGGCGCGGGCGGTGGAAGCGGCGCTGGAGGGGCCGCCCCCCGACGCCGCCGGGCTGATGACCGATGGCGCCGCCGTCTCGGCCGGTCTTCTGGCCGATGCCGTATCGCAGCGGGGAAGGGCGCCGGCGTGACCGAACACCGCTACGCCGCCCGATCCATCATGGCCGATTATGGCCGCGCCGGAGCCGGCACGGCGCTCACGCTGGGACCTCTTCTTTTCATCCCGCTTGCAACCATCGCAGGCACAATCCTCTTTGTATTAAGCGTGCTTTTCATCGCCTTTGGGCTCCGCACATGGGGCCGGCAAAGATTAATGGTTCAGCTCGACGATAGCGGCGTGACCATGAGCGGATTGTTGCGTAAAAACATTGCCTGGCGGGATATCACCGCGCTTCAGTTACGGTACTATGCCGTCAAGAGGGACCGGTCGCAGGGATGGATGCAGCTCACCATAAGAAGTGCCGACAGTAAGATGCAGATGGAATCCGCACTGGATGATTTTGAGCAACTTGTGGCGATGGCCGCGCAGGCGGCAAAGCAGAACGACATCGCGCTCACGCCATCGACCATCGAAAACATAAAGGCCCTCGGCCTGCCCACCGATGAGCTACAGGAAAGGCGCGATGCGCCGGTCGAGCGCACATGACAGACGTGCTGACCGTCTCGGATCTGAAAGTGGATTTCCAGCTGCATGAGGCCGTTATCCACGCCGTAAAGGGCGTTTCGTTCCGCGTCCCGGCCAATCGGACCGTCGCCCTGGTGGGCGAATCCGGCTCCGGCAAGTCCGTGGTCTCCCAGACAATCATGCGTATTCTGCCCAATTCGGCGACCATTACCGGCGGCAGCGTCGTCTTCCGCGATCCCAAGACGCCCGATGACGCGACCGATATTACCGCCCTCGATGCCGATGGCGCGCGCATGCGGGCGATCCGCGGCGGCAATATTTCCATCATTTTCCAGGAGCCCATGACGTCGCTGTCACCGCTTCATACGGTGGGCGATCAGGTCAGCGAAGCGCTGCTTCTGCACCGCCATGTCAGCCGGCCGGAAGGCAATGAACTGAGCCAGGACATGCTGCGGCTGGTGGGCTTTCCGGATCCGGCGCAGGCCATGCGCACCTATCCGTTCGAGCTTTCGGGCGGGCTGCGCCAGCGCGCCATGATCGCCATGGCGCTGGTCTGCCGGCCAGCCCTGCTGATCGCCGACGAGCCGACCACGGCGCTGGATGTCACCATCCAGGCCCAGATCCTCAAGCTGATCGGCGATCTGCAGAAAGAACTCGGCATGTCGGTCCTGATGATCACCCATGATCTGGGGGTGGTCGCCAACGTGGCCGATGAGATCGTCGTCATGTATCACGGCAACGTCCTGGAGCGGGGCACCCTCGACGATATATTCCGCGATCCCGGCCATGATTATCTGAAGGCGCTGCTGCGCGCGGTGCCGCGTTTCGACATGGCGCCCGGCGAACGGCTGACGCCGCTGCGCGAGATCACCCATTCCACCGGACATCTGCTGGCCGAGAAAGAAGCCTGGCCCGCCGGGGCCGGCGCCGGGGAAGAGCGTCCGCTGCTCAGCGTGCGCGGCCTCACCAAGCGCTTCCAGCTCCGCAAGGGCGGCTTCTTCGGCCGCGGCGAGGCGCAGGAAATACTGGCGGTGGACGATATCAGCTTCGATGTGCCGCGCGGCAAGTGCCTGGGCATCGTCGGCGAAAGCGGCAGCGGCAAGACCACCGTCAGCAAGTTGATCATGCGGGCGCTGGACCCCGATGAGGGCGAGATCAGCTATAACGACCGGGGCCGAATGGTGGCGCTGTGCCAGGCCGACGAAAAGGAGCTGCTCACCTGCCGCCAGCGCATCCAGTTTATTTTCCAGGACCCGTTCAGCGCCCTCAACCCGCGCATGACCGTGTT
>JABJKO010000230.1 GCA_018660305.1 Rhodospirillaceae bacterium | reverse complement strand
TAGCTCCGTTGGAGCGGGGGAAATCCCCGTAAAACCCGGCCGGGCCAGGGCGGGAGCCGGTGAAAGCCGCGTTCAAGCCATCATCCTCCGACAAATGGTCGATTCTTCGAGGTGCCCCTATGTTTGGCTCCGACACCTAGTCCATTTAGGAAATGTAAGCTGAGAGTTTTTAAAATTTAACCGTAAGGGAAGTTCGCTATGTCCTGGTTTCTTAAAGGTAAATTCTACGAAAACTGTTCTTGCACCGCGACTTGTCCCTGCACTTGGTCTTCCATGGTTCAGCTCGCTACCAATGACTTTTGCCGCGCCGTCCTGGCCTTCGAAATTGCGGAAGGAGAGATCGATGGCACTGCAATGGGCGGCGTGACTTTTGTTTTGGTGTTGGATACGCCGCCACTGATGAGCGAGGGAAATTGGCGCGTGGGTGTGGTGGTCAACGACAGCTGCACGGAACAGCAAATGGCGCAGTTGGAGATTTTATTGAGCGGCAAGATCGGTGGCCCTCCGGAAATGCTGTCGGAATTAATTAGTGAAATGTTGGGCATGGAGCGCCACCCGGTCACAATTTCCGAACAGGAAAATGGCTTTCATGTGAAAATCGGGGAGGCCTCGGAATATTCGGCTTCGCTCGCCATCAACCCGTTTACAGAAGCGCCGGCCAAGCTTGTTGGTATGCTCGATCCGGCGGGTGATGAGCTGACCATAGCCAATGTTGACCGGTCCTCCATTTCGCTGATGGGTGTTAATTACAGTGGTGAAAATCTAAGCGGCTTTCGAACCGATTTCGACTGGGCCGCCTAAGGTCGATCGGCACGACCCTTGTTTCCTCTGAGTGATCGCTCTCACCTGGCGCTGGCGGTTCTTTTCGTGGCGCTAGTTTGTTGGTTGGCGTTGTTGTGGCTGGTTTTTGACCACTGTAATCCATTGGCCGTGATGACCATGCCGATGTCGCCGACTTGGACCGCCGGCAACGCGCTGGCGGTCCTGGTTATGTGGTTTTTGATGATGGTCGCGATGATGCTGCCGTCGGCTTGGCCGATGGTGGCGATGCATGAAAAGATGGCGGCACGGCAGGGGCGGATCAAGGAAAGTTATCTTTTCGCCTCTGCCTACGTTTTGATGTGGTTGTTTTTTTCCGTCGCGGCGGTATTGCTGCAATGGGTTTTCCAGCTGCAAAAAGCTATAAATCCGGCCAGCCTAACGACTAGCACGACGATCTCGGTGCTGTTGTTGTTGTTGGCGGGCTTGTTCCAGTTTTCGACACTGAAATCGGTATGTCTCGAAAAATGTCGCAGCCCGGTCGGCTTTTTTATGACGCACTGGGCCGCCGGCCCGACCGGCGCCCTTAAAATGGGGTTCCGCCATGGTCTGTTCTGTCTCGGATGTTGCTGGGCGTTGATGCTTTTGCTTTTTGTCGGTGGGGTCATGAACCTGTTTTGGGTGCTCGTGCTGACGGTGGTGGTGATTGCGGAGAAAATTTTTCCGTGGGGCCTGTTGATGAGCAAAGCGTTAGGTGGCGTGCTGCTGGTGGCCGCGGCTTATTTGGCAATCAGCGCCTATTTTTCTCCTACGGGGGGCGCTATGGGTAGCCACGCCATGGGCTGTATCTGAAGATCATCGGCTGGGGCTGGCATTATCTGTCGACGATCCTGGATGACTTCTCGCGGTACGTGATCGCCTGGAAGCTTTGCACGACGATGAAGGCCGAAGATGTCACTGACACCTTGGAAATGGCGCTGACGGCGTCTGGCTGTGATCAAGCTCATGTCCGGCACCGGCCACGTCTGTTGTACTGACAACGGAACGATGGACACCTCATCGAAGGCCTTGCCAGATAGCGGACGTGATCGACATTCTCGGTCGCGCATTGCCGGGCCAGCTTCTCATACTCCCGGAGCACGGTCGGCAATCTCAGCTTCTTCAGGTGATGCTGAGCATGACAGTGGTGGCGTGTCGGTAAGTTTCGCCGCGATCATCGGGCAAATCATCGTGCTGGACCTGGTGTTCTCCATCGATTCCGTCGTCACCGCCGTCGGCATGGCCGAACATCTTTGGGTGATGATCGTCGCGGTGGTCCTGGCCATGGTGGTGATGCTGTCGGCGGCGGGTCCGATCAGCGGTTTTATCAACGCCCACCCCACGGCCAAGATGTTGGCGCTGTCTTTCTTGCTACTGGTTGGCATGGCGCTGATCGCCGACGGCCTGCATTTCCATGTGCCGCGGGGGTATCTTTACGCGGCTGTGGGCTTCTCGATCATCGTCGAGGCGCTGAACATGCTGGCCAAACGAAAAAAGACGGTGCCGGTGTGAGGCCGGTAAAAGCCCCTCACTCGGCCGCCGACTTCTTCAGGTCCGTCGAGTAGTTCAGATGCACCGGCGCGTCGGTCTCGAACGGGCTGTCGAGGCCGAGTTCCTTGCCGATCTCGCGGACCGCCGGGAAGACTTCCTCGCCGAGTAGCCGGATACAGTCCATCGCGTCGGGATGCGAGACGGTGCCGTCATTGCCCCAAACCGCGTAGATGCTGGGCCGGGTTTCCTCCAGCACCTTGCGGATCTTGGGAATAACGGTCTTCGGGGTGCCGCAGATGATCCGGCCTTGTTCGACTTGTTCCTCGAACGTTGTCAGTCCGCGCGGATTAGAGCGGCGACCGATGGAGAACTCGACAAAGGCGCGGCGATTGCCGGGCGAGGAATAGCCCGCCGGCGCCGCCCAGCTGGGATGTGCGAGCCCCGTGAACTCTCCTTGCATCCAGCGGAATTGGCGGGCGTTCTCGATCGCCTTTTCCTCGGTCTCCGCGACGTGCATCTGTTGCAGATAGCCGCGGTTTTCCGGCCCGGCGGTATAGCCGCAACGCTCCGCCTCCTCGTCATAAATCTTCCAGATGTTCTGAGTGCTCTCGATCGAGGTGTTGAGCGCGATATAGGGGTAGCGTTGCTGGGCCGCCCAGAGGATCGTCTCCTTGGAGATCACGCCGGGGACCCAGACACGTGGATAGGGCTTTTGCAATGGCACCGCCCAGGGGTTCACCACCCGGTTCTGGTAATGGGTGCCCTCGAAGCGGAACGGGCCTTCCTTGGTCCAGGCCTGGACGACCAGATCGTGGGCTTCCTCGAAACGCTCGCGGTTGAAGGCTGGGTTCACGCCCGCCGCCAATTGCTCTTGGCCGCCGCCGCGCACGAAACCCGAGACCAGACGGCCCTTGGAGATCATGTCGATCATCGCCAATTCCTCGGCGAGACGGACCGGGTTCTCGGCCAGCGGTAGTGGGTTTCCGAGCATGACGATCTTCACGTTCTCGGTGATCGCGGCCAGGATCGAGGCGAAGACATTGGCCTTGGCCTGCATGCAGAATGGTGCGTTGTGGTGCTCGTTCAGCATGATGCCGTCGATACCGACCTTGTCGGCCAGCTTGTACTCCTCGATATACTCGTTATAGAGTCGGCTGCCTTCGACGGGGTTGAAGTGCTTGTTCGAGAACATCAGCGCGGTGGCCCCGAAATCCAGGCCTTCTTCCGCTGGGTAAGTCGACATCGGCTGTTCGGTGAAATACATCAAATGCATGGTGTGAATTCCCTCTTAAGGGTGCGCGGGCTTAACCGGCGATAAAATCGGTGACGCGTTTAGCCAGCTCCGCCGGCTTTTCGAGATCGACGTAATGGCCACAGTTGGAGACTACTTCCATCCGGGCATTCGGTAGATTCTCGACATAGATGTCACCGGCGTTCATTGGAACGATGCGGTCGTCGTCGCCCCAGACCACCAGCGCGGGCGCCTCCACCGCGCCGAGCAGATGTGGCAGGGTTTGGCTATACATGTACGGCTTCCAGGCGATACGGAAGTTCATCTCGCGGCAGATTTCCCACTCCACCACCAGATCGGTCGGCGGCTCCTCGCCAAAGGCCTTGGCGTAGGCCGCCATGTCGTGGAAGCCGGCCTTGGTATATTCCAAGTGGTTCCAGAGCGCCTGGTCCATGATGAAGCCCTCGGACGGCTTCACGCCCATGGCGCCGACCAGCACCAGTTTGTCGACCGAACTTGGCGCCATGGTCGCCATCTCGGCGGCGATCCAGCCGCCAAAGCCGAGCCCGACCAGCGAAATTTTCTCGATCCCGAGGCGTGAGAGCAACCAGCGGTGACAGACCGCGACGTCCCGCGCGCTTCGCATCCAGTCCGGACGCTCGGAGCGGCTATAGCCGGGGTGATGTGGCACCAGGGTGTCGAACGAACCGGCCAACGCGTCATAGAACGGCGTGCGATCAAGAGTGCCGATGTCATGATGTAGCACCAGCACCGGCGCGCCAGTTCCGGCCCGCATGAGGTGCATTCCGCAGCCGGCGATCGGCTCCTCGCTTGTACTCCAGGCGATATCCGCGCTCATTCCGGGCCCCCCATTTATTGATTGCCACGGGTGAACGCTAGCGAGGCCCCGCCGATCGGAGAAGGTGTGATCGCGAATGTAGCTCTGAAAATTCTATCCGTGATGGCGAGGTGGCTGGCATCGCCTGTCGATCATAGGGCACATCTGGTCCGATACAGATAATGCTGGCCATGTTTGGGAATATTGGTAAGTTCCCGTCCATCTCAACGGGGTGTCTCGCGCGCGGGACTGAGAGGTGAGGGAATGTCGGCCAGGTTGGCCGGAAACCCGGACCAACCCGACGAACCTGATCCGGATTATGCCGGCGGAGGGATTGAGAGGGTT
>JABJKO010000142.1 GCA_018660305.1 Rhodospirillaceae bacterium | reverse complement strand
TATCTGCAACATCCCGACACCTTCTCGGGCGGCGGCGGCCTGACCGGCACCACCGGCGAATATTTCTGGGGCGGCGCCGCCTCCACCGCCTTCTGGATCGACCCGGCCGAGGACCTGTTCGTCGTCTTCATGACCCAGTTGCTGCCCTCGTCCTTTTACCCTCTCCGTTCCGAACTGCGGGTTGCGACGTATCAGGCGCTGGTGGACTGAATTCGACTAGTCCTCGAACCCCGGCGGCGGCGTGAAGCCGCCGAATTCCCGGGCCATCAAATGGCTGAAATGGATGGTGTTGTAGTCGTCGAATTCGGCCCCCACCGCTTGCAGGCCGATGGGCAGGCCGTCGGCGCCCGGCCCGGTGGGGAACACGGTTGAGGGCAGATAGCTGACCGTTGTCAGGCCGGCCCAATACAATTGCTGGAAATATTCCTGGCTCTGATTGTCCACCGTTATGCGCCGTTTCCGAATATCGCTTTGATCCTGGGGAAAAGCCGTTGTCGCCGTTTGCGGGCAGATCAGAATATCCCAGTCGTCGAAGAACCGCCGCCAGGAAAGGCGCAGGCCTTCACGTTGGTTGTTCCAGTTGAGCCAGTCCTTGTGATGCTGGACGCCGGCGCGGGCCAAGACCGCGCTATTGGAAAAATCGTCCGCCGCCAGGCTTTCGGCATGTTTCTGAAGTTGGGCGAATTCTTCGTCGGGCAGGCGCGCCGTCATGATGCCGTTCAACATGTAGGCATAGGCCTGGCGCGAGGTATCAATGTCGAAATCCGGCCGGGCGGTATCGGAAACCTTCGCGCCCAGTCGGCTTAGCTGATCGCCCAGGGACTGGACCCGGCCGGATATATCCGTGCTGACCGGGGCCGCCTCGTCATCGGGCCAGATGGCGACGCGATAGTCGGAGAGGGATGTTTTCTCCGGCCGGGGCAAATCCAGCTTCCAGCCCGGCGCATTTAGCGGATTGGCGCCGGCGACGATGTCCATCGCCAGAGATAGATCCTGGGCGCTGCGCGCCAGGGGTCCGACCACGGCGATATCGGGCGGGGCCAGCGAACCCGGCAGGGCATGGCCCTGGGTCGGGACGATGCCCCAGGTGGGCTTGTGGCCATAGACGCCGCAAAAATGCGCCGGGTTGCGGATCGAACCACCGATGTCGGAGCCGCTGTCCAGGCCACAAAACCCCGCCGCCAGGGATGCGGCCGAGCCGCCCGAGGATCCCCCCGGCGTCCGGGTGCCATCCCACGGATTGTTGGTGGTGCCGTAAACCTCGTTATAGCTTTGAAAATCCGCCAGGTTGATGGGCACATTGGTCTTGCCCAGAAAATGCGCGCCGGCGCCCTTGAACCGTTTCACCACCTCCGAGTCTTCTGCCGCCAGATTGTCATGCAGCTCCGGCCGGCCCCAGGTGGTGGGCAGTCCGGCGATGTTATAGGACTCCTTGATGGTCATGGGCACTCCGTGCAGGGCCCCCAGGGATTGGCCGGCCGCCTGGGCCTGGTCGGCGGCATCTGCGGCCCCGCGCGCGCGATCGAAGTCGCGCACCGGCACCGCGTTCACCGGCCCGTCCAGACGCTCGATCCGGTCAATGTAATAGTCGGTCAATTCCCGGGCGCTGATCTCTTTGTCGCGAATTTTTTGCGCCAGCGCGCCGGCGGATTCGAATGCCAATGTCATGTCCTGCCTCTCCCCTGCCGTATGGATTTTACCCAGTGTGGAGCGAACGGGCCGGGTCGGTCAATCGTGTCAATTTCGGGCCACGCTTCGCCTCGGCCAAGATCTGCTTTAAGATGATCGGTTCGCGGAACCAAATTTAGCAATAAAGGGCGGAGACACATGTCGGGACAGGATCAGGAACTATTCAATTTAGCCATGTCGGAAGAGGCGCAGCCGCTGTTGTATGCGGTGAAGAAGCACATCACCGAGAACGTGGACCCCATCACCGAGGAGTTTTTCGAGCTGAACAAGGGCAAGGCGGACCGCTGGGTCTGGCATCCCCGGCAGATGGAATTGCTCGACGGGGCCAAGGCCAAGGCTAAGGAATCCGGGTTGTGGAATTTCTTCCTGCCCGATGCGGAAACCGGCGAGGGGCTGACCAATCTGGACTATGCCTATATCGCCACGGAACTGGGCAAGAACCCCTTGGCCTCGGAAAGCCTCAATTGTTCCGCCCCCGATACGGGAAATATGGAGGTGCTGGAGCGTGTCGGCACGCCGGAGCAAAAGGATAAATGGCTGACGCCCTTGCTGAATGGGGAGATCCGCTCCGCCTTCGCCATGACGGAGCCGGCGGTGGCCTCATCGGACGCCAAGAACGTCTCCACCACCGCCGTGCTGGAGAATGGCGAATGGGTCATCAATGGCGAGAAATATTATATCTCCGGCGCCGGCGACCCGCGCTGCAAGATCATGATCGTCATGGTCAAGACCTCTCCCAATGCCCCGCCCTCGAAACAGCAGTCACAGATCCTGGTGCCCATCGACACCCCCGGCGTCGATATCGCCGAGGCCATGCAGTTTTTCGGCGAGGACAGCGCCCCCCACGGCCATATGCGCATCCGCTTCGACAACGTCCGCGTGCCGGAAGAAAACATGCTGCTGGGCGAGGGCCGGGGGTTTGAGATCTCCCAGATCCGCCTGGGCCCGGGCCGCATTCACCATTGCATGCGTTCCATCGGCCAGGCGGAGGTCGCGCTGGAGCTGATGGTCAAGCGTTCCGGCGGCCGGGAAGCGTTCGGGCGGCCGATCCTGCGCCTGGGCAAGAACCTGGAAGTGATCGCCCGCGCCCGGATCGAGATTGATGCCTGCCGCCTGATGGTCCTCCAAGCCGCCAAAGCCATGGATGTCATGGGCAACCGGGAGGCCCGCGTCTACGTCTCCGCCGTCAAGGCCATGGTGCCCGAAAAAGTCTGCCTGATCATCGACCAGGCCATCCAGATGCACGGCGCCACCGGTGTCAGCCAATGGACGCCCCTGACCACCATGTACATCCACCAGCGGGTCCTCCGCCTGGCCGACGGCCCCGACGAAGTCCACCACATGGTCGTCGGCCGCAACGAAGCGCAAAAACACGTGGCGTGGTAGGGGGGCGATAGCAGGCGATAGAATTAGGGTGACATGACCGCTTTGCCCCGGCAAACGAAGTGGGAAAGAGCGGATCGTGTCACCTTCGTTCGCTATCAGAGGATTGTGTAAGCGTCGATTATCTGAGCGTATTTAGTAAACCGTCACCGTAACCTGGTCACCGTAACCTGAAAAAAATGCGATTCTCTACACCGCTTTAGGAGAGAAAATCAAATGTCTGGCGATGAAGATACAGACACGCCTGATACTAATTCCAAAGCGTCAGAAGGGGCGGTTGAGGGGACAATAAAAGCAGCAACGGGCCTGGTTAAAGCCGTTCCAATTTATCAAGACGCTATCCAACCTGCTGCCAAGGAGCTAGGGCGCTCACTTGAAACTGTCACGAAGGCGGTGAATGTCGCACTGGCGCCAGTAACCGGACTAATTTGGGGTTACGAGAAGATTAAGGATTTTGTCGATAATCTGGTATCTGAAAAATTGCAGAACGTGCCAGAGGAAAATATCATAACACCACCACCTCACATTGCGGGCCCGGCCTTAGAATCCCTTCGCTATTCTGGTAACATTGAAGAGCTTAGAGAGATGTATGCGAACTTGATTGCATCTTCGATGGATAAAAATACAACTAACGATGTGCATCCAGCATATAACGAAATAATAAAACAAATAACATCGAAAGAGGCATTATTATTATCGGCTTTTAAAACTAACATTCAACTTCCAATAATTACTGTAGTTGACCAAGATAATTCTGGGGATGACAATTTATTTCCTTGCACATATTTCACTAACCTTCCTGAAATGCTCGGTCTGGATAATAATGATATGGTTCCAACTTTTATCGATAACATGATTCGTTTAGGAGTTTTAGAAGTTCCACATGACGCCATAGCAACGAATGCAGAGTCGATTTACGAGGAATTAGAGAACCATCCGTTCATAGTTGAATTGCGAAATTCTATTGATGCTACCGATGGTCGACAATCCAATATAGTGAAGAAGACAGCGTTAATTACAAGTTTAGGCAAAAATTTCGTACAAACATGCGTTCAAGATCACAGGGAAATTGGTTCGCCCAACAAGTCCGAATAATTTGGCTCGACGGTCAGTAGCAATACGACCTAGCCGCCTCCAAATAATTTTCTCTCTTCACAATTACGTCAATTACGGTGACAGTTTACTAATTATTCAAGCAAACACCGACCTCAATAAGCGCCTTGCCGCTCGAAAAATTGGCGCGGGACGTCGATCAGCATGGTGTCGATCTGTTGTTCGCTGACGCCGTTTTCGCGCAGCGCGGGTAGCACGTCGCGGCTGATGTGCAGATAGCTCCAATGGCTCATGGATGACGGCACCTCGCCGGGGATCCAGTCCAGATAGCAGGACGCGTCATGGCTCAAGACCATGCGGTCGGCCAGGCCGCGGCGGC
>JABJKO010000184.1 GCA_018660305.1 Rhodospirillaceae bacterium | reverse complement strand
GTCGATGCCTGCCCCTACATACATAAGGAAAACCGGGTCGAAACCACCAAGGCGCAATACAAACAATTCATGCAGGCCCGCAAAGCCGCCGGCTACCGCACGCCGAAGACATCGCAGACCTGACCCGGGCCATATCGCATGAGCATCGAGATTGCCGCGATTATCCTGATAGCGTCGGCTCTGCACGCCGGATGGAATGCGTTGATAAAAATCAGCGGTGACCGCGTTGCAGTCATGGCGGTAATGACATTGGCGGGCAGCCTCATTTCTCTGATGTTTCTGCCCTTTGTCGAAAACCCATCTCCCGCAAGCTGGCCTTTGCTTGCAGTAACTATTCTGCTTCACACCGGCTACAGCTTCTTTCTTGCCATCGCCTACGATCACGGCGATCTCGGACAGGTTTACCCGATCGCCCGTGGGTCTGCCCCCATACTCGTGACGGTTGGTGCCATTGTCTTCGCGAACGAATATCTCACCACGCCGGCACTGATTGGCGTGGCGTGCCTCGCGATTGGTGTCATGACACTGACCTTCGACAAGACCGACGGCGTGCGGACCAACCCAAAAGCCGTACTCTACGCCCTGGCAACGGGCTTGTGCATTGCGTCCTACACCGTCGTTGATGGAATCGGCGCGAGAAAGGCCGACTCCGTGTTGGGGTTTGCCGTCTGGCTGACCTTGGGGGATGGGCTTCTGATTTTTCTGATCGCCTTGGCGTGGAAACGAACTGATCTTTGGCGTGTCGCGCGGGCTAATCTCGGCAAGAGCATCGCCGGCGGCACCATGCAAGTTGGAGCCTATTGGATTATCGTGTGGGCATTGGCACTGGCACCAATGGGTATGGTTTCGGCGCTTCGGGAAACAAGCGTCCTGTTCGCGGCCCTCATTTCTACCTTCATCCTTAAGGAAGGTTTTGGCGTCTGGCGCTTCGTATCCGCTGGCCTTATTACGTTCGGCATTATTCTCGGCAGACAGCAGCGTTAGGACGCCATCCCAGGTCATTGTCCACAGAACGCCGGTGGCGCACCACAATGGCGGAACCTATGTGCAGGCAATCCCCAAGGAATTCATCACCACCGACGGCCACCGCCGGTGGCTGACCGATATGGAGAAATGCTATCCCTATTCACGGCTCGCCGCCGATTACTGTCATGTGTGCGTCGATGCCTGCCCCTACATACATAAGGAAAACCGGGTCGAAACCACCAAGGCGCAATACAAACAATTCATGCAGGCCCGCAAAGCCGCCGGCTACCGCACGCCGAAGACATCGGGCGCCTGAACAACCCATCGAAGGTTCCGCGACTGAAGCGCGGAACCCTCTATTTGATTTATGACACCGGAGACTTAGGCGGACCGCCTTCGCCGTGCCAGACCGAGACCGGCGAGCCCAAGACCGAATAGCGCCAGGGCGCCGGGTTCGGGCATCGGTGCGGGCGGCGTTACGGCCTGCGTCTCGATTGTCAGGGTGGAAAAGATATAGAACGCCGCGTTGTGTGGAGTCTCCGTTACCTGCTGGGTCTGAAAATTCGTCTGCAGACCCGGTTCCTGCAGATCGAGCTGCGCCGCCGCGCTGCCGTCGGCAAGAGCTGCGAACAACGACATGGGAAGGGACAGGGTATAGACATTGTATTCGTTGCTGCCGCCGCCGCTGTTCTCGAACTCGGTATTGAGCGCCATGGTAAAATCCGTGCCGTCGAGGGTGAACAGCGCAATCTGGTCGCCGGTCGCCATGGAATCGTGATCCTGGATGCCGATGGTGAAGCTGGCGGAAATGATCGTGTCCGCGACCGCCCCGTAATTAAAAGTCCAGCCGCCGGACGCCGACGGCCCAAACAATTCATGCCCAAGAGCAGCGTCGAACGGCGCCAGCTGTCCCAATTGAGCCGCAAGAATTGCCAGAATACCGGGCGTGGAACCGTCAGCGAAGCCAGGGGTGTCGTTGCCGATCGTTGTTGTGATGACGGCCGCCTGCGCCGGGCCGAACCAGGTGAGGCCTGCGACCAGCCCGAGAATTTTGATAGCGTGTTTCATAATGCCAACCTCATGTAATTTGTTTGCCAATCCAACACACTCTCCGATGCAATTCCCGTGCCAACCGGGTTAACGCGGGCTCTTAAGCCGATGACAGTGGTTAAGGGAAGTCGGCCGAATCCTCGATTGTAAAATCCACCGACACTTTCATGACGAAATACGGTTAAGACGCGAAAAACCGTAAAATCCACCGACAGAGATTTCTTAACGACGAGGGAGCCGCGACGAACCGCAAGCCCTTGCAAACACAATGGGCTCGGACCAATCTGTCGCCACGCATTATCGTTTAAAACACTACACGGGAGACACCAATGGCCGACACCGCACCCGCTCTCAGCCTCACCGCTGACGGCGCCATGAAAATACTGCAGGCAGCCATGGCGAAAGCGGCCGCAATGGAGGTGCCGCAATGTATTTCCATCGTCGATACCGGCGGTCATCTAAAGGCCTTTTGCCGCATGGACGGAGCCTTTGTCCTGTCCAATGATTCTTCGCTCAAAAAGGCCAAGACGGCCGCCTTTTATGGTCAGAAAACCGGCCAGATGGACGATGCCGTCGCCCTCAAGCTGGCGCTGGCGACCGATGGCAACCGGGTCAACCTCCCCGGCGGCCTCCCCATTATCGTGGACGGGCATGTGATCGGCGGAATCGGGGTCGGATCCGGTACCGGCGCCCAGGATCTCGAGGTCGCCAAGGCCGGTATAAACGCCATCGAAGGAGCGCAAAACTTCGATTAAACAAAGGGAATTGGGGGTACTATGGCGGAATCCGCATATTTCTGGGGATAAGTAGGCTCAAATCGCGCGTCTGTGATCGTTCCTGAATACTCTCTTTACCAATCCTGACCATGATCCTCGCAGCCCTGCCGTGGTCCCTCGGCGGGGGACTGGTACCTGTCTGCGAGAATGGCGCGATGCTCGCCTCGATGATCAAATCGTCTTTACAGTGCCGCCTGTGCAATCGCATCGGCCTCGTTGTATTGCTGTGCATCGTCGTCACCGAGGCGGCCATCCTCATCCCGTCCTATCTCAGCTATGAGCGTGACCTCCTGCTACGGCTCGAACGGGTCAGCCGGGCCGCGGTGGCAAGCAACTATTCGACCAGACCCAACGCCACCCCACAGGAGATTCTCATCCTGAGCCGCACCCTGGAACGTAAGGGGGTGATCGCCGGCGGCGTGCTGTTCGACGCAAATGCCAGAAAAGTGGGCTCGTTCGGGGACCAACCGGCTATCGCCACCGAAGCGTTGCTGGCCGACAAATTCATAACGCAACGCAGCGCCGACGGACGATGGTACGATGTCATCTGGACCACGGATACGCTCAAGGGGCGCTACAGCCTGATCGCGCGTCTGGATGCCGCCGATGTGGCCTCTGAACTCGAATCTTTCGTATGGCGCATAATCGGGCTGGTGCTTTTGATATCCTTCGTGGTGTGTGCCGCGACCATGGTAATTGTCGCCCGCAAGGTGCTGCTGCCGCTCCTTAAACTGCGGGATAATCTGACAGCGGCGAGCCGCGATCCCACCAACATCGATAAATACAGAATGCCCAACAACCAGACGGACGAGTTGGGTCAGGTAGTGCTCGCGGCGAACCGGCTGCTTGAGCAGGTCTCCGTCGCCCACCGGGACTCGCTTTACGCGATGACCGCCATGGCGGACCGGTCAGCCGACGCCATCCTTGCCTATGACCGTTACGGAGACATCCTGTACGCCAATCTGGCCTGCGTCAGAATGTGCGGCTTCGACCGCGTCCAGGAGCTGGTGTCGGAACGGCTGCCGAGCTTTGATTTCGAACTGGGCGGGGACCCGCTCTCGCTTCCCCGCAGCCTGGGCAAAGGGGCTTATTCGCGCGAAGCCTTCCTGATCGGGCGCGACGGCGCGCGAACGCCGGTCATGATCAACGCTGCCCGCGTGCCCAGCGATTCCCGATCGCCGATCCGCTTCTATGCCAGCATTACCGACATATCTGCACTGCGCCTGGCACAGGACAAGCTGGAGCAGCAAAACCTCGAACTCAAGGGCGCCAGCCGGGCCAAGTCAGAGTTCCTCGCCAACATGAGTCATGAGCTTCGAACACCGCTGAACGCCATTATCGGCTTCTCGGATATCTTCCTGCACGGCCTGTTCGGACCGCTGGGCGACCGGCGCTACCAGGAATATGCCAAGGACATTAATGATAGCGGCACCCATTTGCTGAATATCATCAACGACATCCTGGACCTCTCCAAGGTCGAGGCGGGAAAATTGGAACTCCACGAGGAGGCCCTGAATCTGGCCGAACTCGTCCGCGCCACCCTGCGGCTGCTTGGGGAACGGGCCATCAACCATGGCGTCCGTATGACCGAAGATCTTCCGGATCATTTCCCCCACCTCCACGGCGATGACCGGGCCGTGAAGCAGATGCTGATCAATCTGCTATCCAACGCCGTGAAATTCACCGAAGAAGGGGGCTCGGTGACGGTGTCGGCCCGCCAGGATTCCGGCGCGATCACTTTGACGGTTGCCGATACCGGTATCGGCATCCACGAAGACGATATTCCGACCGCCCTCGAACCGTTCCGCCAGATCGACGGCTCCCTGTCACGGCAATCATCGGGCACCGGGCTTGGACTCCCGCTGGTCAAATCCCTGATCGAGCTGCATGGGGGCACACTGACCCTGGTCAGCAAACAGGGCGTCGGCACCACCGTCATCCTGTCCTTCCCGCCGGAACGCACCGTCAATGCCACGGCGGGCACGGACACGCGATCCGTCGCCTAAGATTCAATTGATTTAGTTTTCGGCGATCCGCGCCCCTTCGAGCGCCGCCCGGATGGGATCGGGCAAGGGCATGGACTTGCCTGTCTTGTGATCGAAATGAACCTGGCCGACGGTCGCGGTTGCGATACACCTATCGCCGTGGAACACGCCCTGCGCCAGATCGAATGATGCCGTGCCGATGCGCGTCACCACGGTCCCTATATCGACCATGGCGGGATAGGTCAGCGCCGCATGATAGGTGGCGGCGAACCGGCCCACCGCGAAGCCGGTGAAAAGATCGCCGCCCAGAAAACTCATGCGCTCCGACCGGAAATTCACCCGCCCATCCTCGAAAAACTGATTGATCGCACCGTTATTGGCATGCCCGTTGGGATCGAGATCCGCATAGCGCACGCTGTCGGTGGTCCAGGTCGCGTAAGGGACGCGGGACTTAAAGTCGGCGGTTTGGTCGGTCATGAGAATTCAAATGGATACCAATCAAACAGGGTGGCCTGCCACCCGCCCGGCCTTCGTAGCCGAAAGCTACTTCGGCGGAGTAGGCAAGCTCGCAGAGCGAAGAATGGTGCCCCCGTTCGAACAAAGTTCGAACTCTTATTTAGACAAGGGCGTGGCCATTCCTAAAGAAATGGTGCCCCCGGGGAGAATCGAACTCCCACTCCGTTACCGGAACGGGATTTTGAATCCCGCGCGTCTACCAATTCCGCCACAGGGGCTCCGTGGGGTGACCTGATCATAGCCGATCAGAGCGCGGCGATCATAGCGGTCCGCGCGCGGCGGTCAATAACAGTATGGCCGTCCCATACGCTCTTTCGGTTGCCGCGATTCAGGGCCGCTGATAGAGAGAAGCACCATTTGGTCCGGGGATTTTCCGTTGCTGCAACGCACTTACGATTGGGTGATGAGCCTGTCCGCCAAACCCAACGCGGTTTGGGCGCTGGCGGCCATCGCCTTTATCGAGAGCTCGGTCTTTCCCATCCCGCCCGATGTATTGCTGATCCCCATGGTGCTGGCGGCCCGCACCCGCTGGCTGAAGATCGCCCTGATCTGCACCATCGCCTCGGTGCTGGGCGGCATGCTGGGCTACGCTCTCGGCTTTTACCTGTATGAAGGAATCGGTAAACCGCTGCTGGAGTTCTACGGTTACGCCGACAAGTTCACCCAGTTCCAGGGACGCTACAATGAATGGGGCGCGTGGATCGTGTTTATGGCCGGCGTCACACCGTTCCCCTATAAAGTGATCACCATCGCCAGCGGCGTGACGCACCTCGATGTCACCACCTTCACCGTGGCCTCCATTTTGGCGCGGGGCCTGCGGTTCTTCATCGTCGCGGCGCTGTTGTGGTGGATCGGCGACCCCATCCGCGCCTTTATCGAAAAACGCCTGGGGCTGGTGTTCACGGTGTTTGTGGTCTTGCTGATCGGCGGCTTCGTCGCAATCAAATACATCGCCTAAGCCGTTTCGCGGCGCCGTATTCCCGCTATAGTGATGCCATGAACAGTCATGGCATCAAGCAGGTCGGGTATCTCGACTGCGTCGGCGGCGGGCAGGTCCGGGTCGACGGAAACATCGCCTATATCGGACACATGGCGGCCCCCGATGGCACGTCCCTGGTCGATGTGAGCGATCCCGCAAATCCCCGGATCATCTCGTCCATCGAGATGCCGCCCAACACCCATTCGCACAAGGTGCGGGCGCAGGACGGTCTGATGATCGTCAACCATGAACGGCTGGGGGGCGAACAGCCGGCGGAATTCGCCGGCGGGCTGGGTTTCTGGGACGTGGAAGATCCGCACAATCCGAAATTCATCAACCGTTGGGAAACCCCGGGCAAGGGCGTCCACCGGTTCGATTTCGATGGACAGTACGCCTATTTCTCGTCCTCCATGGAGGGCTATATCGGCAATATCATGATGATCCTCGACGTCTCGGATCCCGGCAATCCGACCGAGGCGGGTCGCTGGTGGATCCCCGGTCAATGGGAAGAAGGCGGCGAAGACTATTTATGGGAAGGCCAGGTCGAACCGCGCTGTCATCATCCGCTGCGCATGGGCGACCGGCTTTATGTGAGCTACTGGCATCACGGGTTTTTCATTCTCGACATCTCGGACATATCAAAACCGAAACACATCTCCGGCTTCGCCACCAGCCCGGCCTTCCCGCACCCCGAACACACGGCGCTGCCCATCCCGTTTCCGGTGCAGGACCGCAATCTGATGATCCTCGCCGATGAGGACGTGGCCAAGCTGCGGCCGCACGCGCCGGCCTTTGCCTGGGTGGTCGACATCACCATCGAACAGCAGCCGATTCCCATCTCCACCATCCAGCCGGAAGGCCAGGGTGCGGCGGAAGCACCGCCCATGACCGGCTGCCACCAGCCGTCGGAAGTGGTGACCGGCACGGAAATTCCGTTTGCCTGGTTCGCGCAGGGGCTCAAGATATTCGACATCGCCGATCCCTACGCGCCCAAGGAAGTCGCCTGGTTCCAGCCCGACCCGGCGCCCGGTGTGGATCGCCTGTCCACCAATGACGTGACCATCGACGACCGCGGGCTGATCTACATCATTGACCGGATGCGCGGCCTGCATATCGTGGAGCGGACGTAGGACGGCAATTTTCCTGGAGGAGCATCATGGCCACCTCAACCAAGGATACCGCAACCAACCGCGATGCAAGGCTTGATGCGCTCTATGAGCGACTGTCATCGCACGACCTCGCCCCCTACTGGGCGGTGCAGTCGGAGGCCGACCACGACGAGGACGGCCAGGTCCTGAAAGCCCGCAAGGCGGCGCCGTATCAATGGAAATACAGCGATATCGAGCCGATCCTCTATGAGGCTGCCGAGCTGATTTCCATGGAGGATTCCGAGCGCCGCTCCGTGGTCCTCGTGAACCCGGCGCTGGCCCCGGTGCGGGCGACGGTAAGCTCGCTCTACACTGCCTACCGGCTCAACGACCCCAGCGAAATCATGCCGGCGCACCGCCATTCCATCAATGCGGTGCGTATCGGGCTGACCGGCACGCAGAACTTTACCGGTGTCGAGGGCGAGGACATTACCTTCGGGCCCGGCGACCTGGTGCTGACGCCGGCCGATGCCTGGCACAATCACGGCAATCACGGCGATGATTTCGCGGTGAATGTCAGCATTCTCGATCTGCCCCTGTCGGAGTTTTTGAACGCCGCCGAATTCGAACACGATTACACCGAGGACCACAAAGCCAAGGCGGAACAGACCGCCATCTACGATGCCGATTATTCGGCCCGGACCTACGGGACCGGCGGTCTGCTGCCGCGCTTTCTCGATCATACGCGCGGCACCGGACATCATTCGCCCATGTATGTCTATCGCTGGGACGAAACCCGCAGCCTGCTGGAGAAATTCCGCGACCATGACGGCAGCAAGTGGGATGCCATCAGCCTGGAATATCGCGATCCCACCACGGGACGCACGGCCTATCCCACCATGACCTTCTTCGGCCAGCTACTGCGTCCGGGCGAGAAGACCCTGCCGCAAAAACAGAATGCCAGCCTGGTCTGCATCGCCTTCGAGGGCGCGGGGAAAACGACAGTGGACGGACAAATATTCGAGTGGAAACCGTTCGACGCCATCGCCGTGCCGGGCGGCACCTGGTTCCATCATGAGAACGCGTCGGACAAGGACGATGCCATATTATTTGTGACCAGCGACGAGCCGACGCTAAAGGCCCTGGGGTTCCACCGCCGTCAGGGCAGGACGGAAGACGGAACCATCATCCGTCTCGATTAGAGCCCTATAGGGCTCTAGGGCACCGCGATCCCGGCATTAAGGGATTCCAGGATCGGGCACTCGGGAATATCACCCCCGTCGCAGGTTGCGATCATGTCTTTCAGGGCCTGTTCCAGCCGCTTGAGATCATCGAGTTTGCGGCGCACTTCCGCCAGATGGTCGACGGTGATCGCCTTTATCTCCGCACAGCTGTACGTGCCGTCATCCACATAATGCAAAAGGCGCCGCACGTCATCGAGCGCGAAACCCAGTTCACGGCTGCGGCGGATGAAGGCAAGCCGCCTCGTATCTTCATCCGCATACAGCCTGTGCCCCCCGGCGCTGCGGGACGGCTTGGGCAGCAGGCCGATCCGTTCGTAATAACGGATGGTCTCGATTTTGCACCCGGTCTGATTTGCAAGCTTGCCGATGGTAACGGCTGTCATCATATTTACCTTGTATCTGTAGTAACTACAGGTTCTAGACTATGTCAGACATATGGTCGACAGGGACCGCACACCATCGAAGAGTGAAAGAGTGATCCGAAAACGCAAAATTGAGATTTTCAGCGCGGGGATGGGCGAACCAGCCTCATGAAACCCAACACATTGCTTAAGACAGGTATCATTGGCACGGTCATTGCGGTGATCTGCTGCACGACGCCGGTGCTGGTGATCCTGTTCGGGGCCGTCGGACTGTCGGCCATGGTGGGCTGGCTCGATTTCGTGCTCTTGCCGGCCCTTGCCCTATTTCTGTTCATAACGGGATACGCATTATGGAAACGCCGTCGACTGGAATAGAACTGCGCTCAACCCTGACCTGTCCGACCTGCAATCATGCGGAAACCGAAACCATGCCCACCGATTCCTGTCAGTGGTTTTATGACTGCAAGGGGTGCGGCACGGTTTTGAAGCCAAAAGCGGGCGATTGCTGCGTCTACTGCTCCTACGGATCGGTCCCCTGCCCACCCATACAGGCGGGCGGGGATTGTTGCAGCTAGAGCCAGCCGGACATTCCCCGGAGGGCAGGTTCGACCCCCATTTCAGGATCGGCTGGTTTCATTCCTTCCTTTCCAGACTCCGTAATGCGTAATCACATCCGATGCCGGCGAAAGACGATGCCATTGGCCTCTTGTATCTCGCGGACGTATCGAATGATCGCCCCGATCTGCTTTTCGGTTATATGCGGTTGCGGCGGCATATTGCCAAACCGCCAGTGGTGCTGGCGCGAACCACTTTTGACTGCGCGGTAAAAGGCGGCATCGCCATGGTGACCAGGGTTATAGACCGGATGCAGTAGAGGTGGCCCTTTGTCGGTACCCACACCATGTGTTCCGTGGCATTTGGCGCACGTCTGGTCAAAGGCCGCATTTCCCGTTTTCGCCAAATCCGACAATTCAGGCACCACTAATTTTGCAGGACGGCTTTGACCTGCCGCCCCTGCCATGTCCCCCGCGACAAGGGCTAAACCGCCTAGAAACAGGCCGGCTACTCCGAATTTCGCTGCGATCTGGATAATTCTCATATTTCTGACATTTCCATTCAAAATAGTATGGCTCATGCGTCTCAGGATTATCCAAACAGCCATACCTTACTCATTCATTATTGCCTTGATCGTTTTTTGCCTTCTTCGTCTTCCGAGCGGACCTGTCGCGTTCATGACCGCAACGCATGAATAAGTGCATCAGCGGACAGAGAAGCAATAGCGCCATAAGAATTGCGTTGCCCGTGAAGATATGCGCGCGATGTTCGAAGACTAGAAGGAAGCCGCCGATCGCAAGAAAGATTAGCAAAACAACGCCGGCCCGTGATTTCAGAAGATCATTCATCGGCTCCTCCAACACATGGATCTCATCCGACCGACGGCCTTCTTGCAGTTTATGGCGTCAAAGGCGCTATACTTCGAGAATCATTTGCCCTCACCGTCCTTTAACAGCAGCTCATGCTGTTTCTGCATTTGCTCCATCATCTTCTGCATCATGTCCATGCGGCTTTGCATGTGCTGCATCATTTGATCACCGCTCCCGCCCATCTGGCCACCCATCTGACCACCGGGTCCATGCGGTCCGCTGCCCATCTGGCCACCCGAGCCCATTCCCATGGCGGGCATGCCACCGCCCATCATGCCGTGCATGGCCTGCATCTGCTTATGCATCATCTTCATATGTTCATGCATGTGTCCGCTGCGCTCCGCCCCATGGGATTTTTGCGCATCTTCCATTTTGCGGTCCATCTGTTCGAAACGTTGCTGCATGCCGTCCGCCTTGGGCATTTGCTGGGCCTGTATGCCGGGCGCCGCCATTGCAAGCAGGGCAACGAGGGGAATGAGTTTGTAGGCTGTCAACATGGTCTTCTCCTTTGCGTTATCATCAAAACCAGTGGGGACTGGTTATATGGTTCCTCGCCATTCCACCGGTCCGGCTGCTTAGTAGATAGGGTCTCCACCGGGGGGAGGATCAATAAGGAGAATTCCGTACATTCAGCGTCCGGAATGTTTGTGCTGACGGCCGGATGACCCTGAATTGCGTGGCGGTCGCGGCACAATGGCCTCTTGACCCTCCCGTCACCGGAGGCATTACATTTTATATGAGCGGCGTATCAGGCAATGAGGAGAGGGCTGATTTTGGATCGCACGGAGGGAACATCCGCTAAACCAACGGACATTACGGAGTCCGCAACGAGTTTAGATCCGGTTTGCGGCATGACGGTCGACCTCACGGCCAACAAACCGTCCCATAGACATGACGGTGCCGATTACCATTTTTGCAGCCAGGGCTGCCACGACAAATTCGCCGCCGATCCGGACCACTACCTTTCCGGCACCCATAAAAAAATCGACCAGTCTCTCCCCTCGGGCACGCTATATACCTGCCCGATGGATCCCGAGATCATTCAGGAAGGTCCCGGTACCTGCCCCATCTGCGGCATGGCGCTCGAACCGATGGGCGTGCCGACGGGCGATGAAGGGCCGAACCCGGAACTGGTGGATTTCAGGCGGCGATTCTGGCTTGGCGCGGCCCTCACGATCCCCCTGCTGCTTCTGGCGATGGGGCCTTTAATCGGAATTCCGGCTCGGGAATGGGTCGGTGAAGGGCTAGCTCCCTGGCTCGAACTCGCCCTTGGAACACCTGTTATCCTATGGTGCGGTGCGCCGTTTTTCGGACGCGCCTGGCGATCCATTGTCAGCCGCAACCTCAATATGTTCACCTTGATCGGGATGGGCGTTGGCTCGGCCTTCGGGTTCAGCATCGTTGCCGTTCTGGCGCCGGAAGTCTTTCCAGAAGGCTTTCGCGACGCGCAGGGCCATGTGGGAGTCTATTTCGAAGCCGGTGCGGTTATCATCGTGCTCGTCCTGCTTGGTCAGATAATGGAATTGGGCGCCCGCGAGCGCACCGGTGCGGCCATACGGGCCCTGCTCGACCTTGCCGCCAAGACCGCCCGTATCCTTCGGGCCGACGGCAGCGAGGATGAAATTCCGCTTGAGGATGTCAAAGTCGGCGATCGCCTGCGCGTGCGCCCGGGCGACAAGGTGCCCGTTGACGGCGTTGTCGTCGAAGGCCGCTCGTCAATCGACGAATCGATGATTTCGGGCGAGCCCATACCTGTTGAAAAAACAGCCGGCGATGACGTGACCGGCGCTACCATGAACGGTACCGGCAGTCTGGTAATGGAGGCAAGAAGGGTCGGCGCCGACACCATGCTCAGCCAGATCGTCGAGATGGTTGCCAATGCGCAGCGCAGCCGCGCGCCCATTCAGAAGCTCGCCGATTCAGTGGCCGGATTGTTTGTGCCGGCCGTCATCCTGATCGCCCTCCTCAGCTTCGCCGTCTGGGCTATCTGGGGGCCGGTGCCCGCTCTGTCCTATGCCCTGGTAAACGCGGTGGCGGTGCTGATCATCGCCTGCCCCTGCGCACTGGGTCTGGCCACCCCCATGTCCATCATGACGGCGACCGGCCGCGGCGCGCAGGCCGGTGTCCTGATCAAGAACGCCGAGGCCCTGGAGCGGTTTGCCAAAGTCGACACGCTGATGATCGACAAGACGGGCACATTAACCGTCGGAAAACCCAAGCTCATCGCCGTCCTCCCGGAGACCGGTTATGACGAGGCCGAAGTGCTGCGTCTCGCCGCCAGTCTGGAACGTGGATCGGAACATCCGCTGGCCGAGGCGATCGTCGCCGGCGCCGAAGAGCGCGGCATTGAACTGGCCAGGACGGATGATTTCGAGGCCGTCACCGGCAAGGGCGTAAAGGGCGTTGTGAATGGCAAAGCGGTCGCCCTCGGCAATGCCAGACTGGTCGCGGATCTGGGCCTCGATGGCGGCGGTCTGGCGGAGACCGCCAATGCAAGGCGCGACGAAGGCGAGACGGTGATGTTCGTCATCGTGGAGAACAAAATCGCCGGGCTTGTCAGCGTCGCCGATCCGGTGAAGGAGACCACGCCCGAAGCGCTTAAAGCCCTCCACGCGGCCGGTTTCCGCATTGTCATGGCGACCGGCGATAACGAGCGGACCGCCCTGGCGGTGGCCGCGAAGCTCGGGATCGACGAAATTCGCGCCGACGTCCTGCCCGAAGACAAGGCGCGGATCATCAAGGAGTTGCAGGCCGAGGGCCGCAAGGTCGCCATGGCCGGCGACGGCGTCAATGACGCTCCCGCGCTGGCGCAGGCCGATGTTGGGATCGCCATGGGAACCGGCGCCGACGTTGCCATCGAAAGTGCGGGCTTCACGCTGGTCAAGGGCGACCTAAACGGCATTGTGCGGGCCCGGCGGCTTTCCCGGGCGACCATGCGGAATATCAAGCAGAATTTGTTCTTCGCGCTGATTTACAACACGGCGGGCGTGCCGGTCGCGGCAGGCATCCTGTTTCCGTTCTTCGGCATCCTGATTTCACCCATGATCGCGGCAGCCGCCATGAGCCTGTCATCCATATCGGTGGTCAGCAATGCCCTGCGGTTAAGGACCGCCTCTCTCGAATGAGCCTGCTTTTCGTTCCGGAGTGATATTTTGACCGGAACTCGGGAACCTGAGCACACGAAATCCGGTCATCGAATTTTGGTGCGCTGGCTCATACCCGGGGTGGGCGCCGCTGGTGCGCTTGCCGTTCTCTTCTGGTTATATCGCGGGCTGGATTTCGACCGGTTTTTAAATGCCCTGTCGAGTGCCAACGCGGGTTGGCTCGCCGTGCTTATGGGAACCATTCTGCTGGAGCAGCTAACGCGGGGCTGGAAATGGCGGCAAATTCTGTACGATTTGAAGCCGGTCTCGGCGGTCAGGCTGTTTGGCGCGATCCTCGCCGGATACGGCGTCGGAATTCTTATCCCCGTTGGCGTTAGCCCGCTGGTGCGGTCCTGGCTGATCGCAAGACTGGAAAATTTGCGCTGGATGGCTGTCCTCATGACAACCGCCATCGAGCGTTTTCTCGATGGCATCGTCTTCGCCCTGATCGCGGCGCTGATTGCCGTGTTTGGACAGATCCCCAATGTGGAAGGCGATCTCCATTTCGCCATAGTGCTGGCTGGCGGTCTGAACCTCGCCCTGTTCGCCGGCCTGCTGGCCGTCCTGTTCCTGAGCCGGTCGCCCTTGACGCGGGATTCAAGCCGGATCAGCCGGTGGATCGATTGGGTGGGCACGAAGGGAAGCGGCCGGCTGGCCGGATTACGGACGGCAATTCTGCAGGGCATCGTCTGGCCACGCGCACGGTCCCGCCAGGCGGGCGCCATTCTGGCCAGTATTCTGATGAAGATAATAGCCGCGACCCATTTCGTCTGGGCCGGCCTCGCGGTGGGTATCGTCCTGGCGCCGCTCGATTATTTTCTGGTCATGGTCGTCGCCGGTTTCGCGCTGGTGCTGGCGCGCTTTATTCGAGTGCCCGGCGGGTTCGTCCTTGGCGCCGGCTTCGCGCTCAACCTTCTCGGCGTTCCCGACGAACAGGCCCTGGCGATGATCCTGTTCAATCATGGTTTCTCTATCGTCCTGATGGTGGGCATCGGATTATTGTATCTGTGGCGAAGCGGGGTCGATATTAAGGCAGCCCGTCAGTTAGAGGCAGGACCCGATGGCCCCTGATACCTCGCCCAACACTCAGGAGCGGCGCCGCGGGCGGGCTTTCTGGAAAATCGCCGGCGCCGGTGCGTCGTTTCAGGCCGGCTCGTCGGCGGTGGATTCCGCGACCATTGTCGCGAGCCTGGTCAACCATCTTACGGGGAGCGTCTATGCGGTGGGTGCTGCTAGCGCGGTTCTCCGGCTCGGCTGGCTGGTGCCTCAGCTCATCATCGGTTTTCTGGCCCAGCACGCCGAGCGCCGCATGCCCTACTATGTGGTGGGTGCGTTCGGCAGGGCGGGCTGTCTGGCGCTGATCGCCCTGTTGCTGGCATTTGCCGGCATCGTGAGCGATTTATGGATCGCCATCGGGTTCCTGGTTTTATGGACGGCTTATGCCTTTGTCAGCGGCATCGTTGCCGTGCCCTATAACGACATTGTCGGCCGCTCGATCCCCTCCGAGCAGCGCAGCCGAATGCTGGCATGGCGGTTTTTCGGCGGCGGGTTGCTGGCGCTGGCAGTCGCCGCTTTCATCGACAATCTGCTGGCAACCGAATCCTACATAGCCGCCCATGCCATCATTTTCGGCGTCGCGGCGGCTCTCATGATCGTCTCTTCCATCAGTTTCGTTTCGGCGGGTGAGCCGCCGACGCCACCGACGACGTCCGACAAACGGTCACCGTTCCGGCAGTTCCTAAAGGAAGGTGCGGATGTCTACCGATCCGATGAAAGGTTCCGCTTGTTCCTCTATACCCAATGGTGTTCCGGAGCGACCCTCATGGCGCTCCCCTTTTTCGTCGTTGCCGCCACCGGGGCCGGTCTCGGCGTGACAGATGTGGGCCTCCTGCTCGGTGCGCAAACGGCCGGGTCGCTGGTCTCAAACGCCTTATGGGGCAACATCGGCGATCGCCATGGCAAGCTGGTGCTGTTACAGACCGTAGCCTGGTTGCGGTTGGCCGTTCCTCTCGCCGCTATTGTGATCCTGGTCTTCGCCGCCGGTTATTCCAGAACGGAAATTATCATCGTGTTTGTGGCCCTTTTCGCCGTCATCGGCATGCTGGTAAACGGAATGACCATCGGGTATCTCGGCTATCTCATGGAAATCTCGCCCGATGACCGGCGGCCCGCCTACTCGTCCTATTTCAACACCCTCGCCTCGCCCGCAGCCTTGCTGCCACTGGTGGGGGCCGCGATAGCCGATGTGCTGGCGCTGGAAGCGGTATTTGCCGCGGCGTCCGCCACCGCCCTCTTGCAACTTGTGCTTTATTTCCGGCTATCCCGCCTGGAGCAACCCTGATGTGGCGCGGCGCCCGACGCACCCTGCGACGCGCCTGCGTAACCTCCGCCATTCACGTCTGGCCTCTTGCGCGGGCGTGGTATCGCCATAAGGGATTGAAGCTCGATGGCCGCCCCGATGAGCTGGTTTGGTATTTTGCGTTTGGCGCCAATATGCACCATAGCGCCTTTATAGAACGGCGCCGCATGCGTCCGGTGGAATCGCGGGCGGGCCGGCTCTCCGGCTACCGTCTGCGCTTCAATCTGGAAGGCCGCCCAAAGGGCCGGGCCGCACCGGCCAATATAAGCCCCGATGAAAGCGCGGAAGTATGGGGTGTCCTCTATTGCATCAGCCGGCGCGACCTGGTCCGCCTCAATGCGAGCGAAGGGATTCCCGGACCGCGCTATCGGCCGCATGAACTGGCCATGCAGGATGCAAATGGTAAGGAGATCATTGCCACCGCCTACATAGCCGATGGTCTGCCGCAGGACGGGAAACCATCGCTTCGTTATCTGACGCTGCTGCGTGAAGGCGCGCGGTCACATGGCCTTCCTGAACATTGGATATGTTTTCTCGATGGCGTCACCCCCGCCGAATAGAGGTCCTCTACCTGGGAACAACCCAATTAACCGGTTGAAATCACGATAATTCCATAGAAATTAGAAAAAACTTGACCCTCCAGTGACTGGAGGGATTATGTTTAGGCCTCAAATGTCCCCGAGAGGCGATGATGAATATCGGACAAGCAGCGGAACAGTCGGGATTGCCCGTCAAGACCATCCGCTACTACGAGGAAATCGGACTGGTCGCGCCGGCGCGCGGGGGAAATGGCTACCGTCAATATGACGCCGCCGATCTCCACAAGCTGGCGTTTCTTCAGCGCTCCCGCGGGCTGGGATTTTCCATCGAGGATTGCCGTTCCCTGCTGTCTCTCTATGAAGACAAGGGCCGGGCCAGCGCCAACGTCAAGAAACTGGCGCTAGATCGGATTGCCGATATCGATCGCAAGCTGGGCGAACTTCAGAGCCTGCGCCATACGCTGGGCCATTTGGCGGAATCGTGCCACGGAGACGACCGGCCCGATTGCCCCATTCTCAACGATCTGGCGGGCGGAGCGCTCACGTGAACAGAACGACTATCACGATTGTCCTTATACTGGTTTTGCTGACGGGAGCGGGGCTCTGGTGGTTCGGTTTTGGCGGCAACACGACGCACGGCGGCACCGATATCGACAACGCGGCTTTTGTGGAGCGGGGAAAAACCCTTTATGCACAGGAATGCGCGGCCTGCCACGGCAAGAACCGCGAAGGCCAGACGCCTGCCTGGCGTCGGCCTCTGGCCAACGGCAGCTTTCCAGCGCCGCCGCACGATGCCACCGGTCACACCTGGCATCATGCGGATAGCCTGCTGTTTGAAATCACCAAGTATGGACGTCTGCAGGCGAGTCCCAAGAGATCGCAGTCAAATATGCCGGCATTCGGGGAAAAATTTTCGGATGAGGATATCTGGGCCGTGCTGACTTATATAAAAAGCCAGTGGCCTGCCACCATCCGTGAGCGTCACAAAGCCGTCAACCGCCAACACCGCGGCGCCCGCTAATGCACGAGGAACCGGAATGCTTGACGTCCCTGTATTGGATACCCATCTACGATGTCAGTCATGGTACGGTGTCAGTAATGGCATTTGCGGAGGATTAACAGGTTGGCGCGCTCAGCACAGCATCTGAAGCCAGCGGCGATGACATGGCGGTCATTGTTGTCCGCCCTGCTTGTTCTCTCGGTTTTTTTGGGACCCTACGCCTTTGCCGGAGACGGACACGCTCAGGAACATGATTCCCAATCTTCCACGAACCATCACGACGACCCGGTGCCGGAGGATCATTCCGGTATCGGACACGCTTTAACGCATTGCGGGTCTGCTTCCTGCACCCCGTCCTTTGTCGGCACATTTTTTTACGTCGCAACATATAATACCGTCTCTCACCGCCTCCGATTGCAGGCTGGCGATGATGCGATGCTTCGGTCCCCCTATCTGGATGCCGACCCTCCCGTCCCGCGCGGCGGTTTCTCCAAAGCCTAACTAGTTTTCGGCAACGCCTGCGGCCATCGCCGCCGCGCCCTTGATCAGCGTTTTTTTTACGCTGCCCAGATCGGGGCGGTGCTGCACGCCCGTCGAAAACCTCGAAATCAAGCATCTCTATGCGAGGAGAAACCGACTATGCGTATTCGAAAAAATCCGACTCTTGTTTGCAAATCAGTCGTTACGGCAATCTTGGCCCTAACACTGTCACTCTCAACTGGCGCCCTGGCAGCGGGCAAACATGGCGGTGGCCATGGCGGGGGCCATGGACAACGCGCCGATATCGGCAAACCGGGCAAGGCTACCGACGTAAGCCGGACGGTTACGGTCACCATGACCGACAACCGCTATTCGCCGGAAAATATCGAGGTGAAGAAAGGCGAGACAATCCGCTTTGTCGTGGAGAACAAAGGGGAGTTCGTCCACGAGTTCAATATTGGCACAGCCAGGATGCACAAGGCCCATCAGAAGGAAATGATGATGATGATGGAACATGGCGTTCTGGAGCCGGACAAGATCAATCACGACAAGATGAAGATGGATATGGGCGGTGGCAAAACCATGGAGCACAACGATCCCAACAGCGCGCTCGTGGAGCCCAAGAAGTCCGCCGAAATCATCTGGAAGTTCAGTTCCGCTACCAAGCTGGAATTCGCCTGCAATGTTCCGGGTCACTACGAATCGGGAATGGTTGGCAAAATCTCGATACACTAATTGCCCGCGGGCGCGCCGCCTTTTGTGGCGCGCCCCGGCGTCTCACTCATGAAGGAAAGAGACAGATGAATTCATTTTTTACACGGACCGGATGGGCGACGCTCTGTGCGGGGTTTGGCCTTATTGCCGCCACTTCCCTGGCCCAGGCAGGAACCTACAATTTGTCCATTGGCGAAAAGACCGTAAACCTGACCGGTAGCGACCGTACCGGGATGGCTATCAACGGCACCATTCCCGGCCCGGTTCTTCGGTTCAAGGAAGGCGAAGATATTACCATCAACGTTACCAACACCATGGAGGTGGATACCTCGATCCACTGGCATGGGCTGATCCTGCCTTTCCAGCAGGATGGCGTGCCCGGGATCAGCTTCGACGGCATCAAACCCGGCACCACCCATACCTACCGATTCCCCGCCCAGCAAAACGGAACCTACTGGTATCACAGTCATTCGGGCCTGCAGGAACAGGCAGGCGTTTATGGCTCCATCGTCATTGAGCCAAAGGGTCGCGAACCCTTCCGGTACGACCGCGAATACGTCGTCGTACTGTCCGACTGGCATGACACCAAGCCGGAACGGGTGCTCGGCAATCTCAAGAAGATGTCCGACTACTACAATCGTAGTCAGAGGACGGTTGGCGACTTCTTCAGCGATGTCTCCAAGATGGGGTTCGGTGGCGCCCTTGAAGATCGAAAGATGTGGGGCGACATGCGCATGACACCCACCGATATCGCCGATGTCAGCGGTTATACCTTCCTGGTCAACGGCAAGAATACCAAGCAGAACTGGACCGGCCTGTTCAAGCCGGGCGAGCGTGTCCGACTGCGCTTTGTCAACGCGTCGGCGATGACATTCTTCGATGTCCGTATACCCGGTCTGAAAATGACGGTGGTACAGGCGGACGGCAACAATGTATGGCCGGTCAGCGTCGATGAGTTCCGCATTGCCGTGGCCGAGACCTACGACGTCATCGTGCGGCCGGAAGACGACAAGGCCTACACGCTGTTCGCCGAATCCATGGGCCGCACCGGGTTCGCCCGGGGCACGCTGGCGCCACGGGAAGGCATGACCGCCTCTGTTCCCGCTCAGCGCAAACGGCCGTTGCTCAGCATGTCGGACATGGGGATGGCGCATGGCGACATGGAGGGCATGGACCACTCGAAGATGGGAGCCGATTCAATGAAGGGGATGGATCACTCCAAGATGGGGGCAAACTCCATGAAGGGGATGGACCATTCCAAAATGGGCGCCGGTTCAATGAAAGGCATGGATCATTCGAAAATGGGAGGTCCGAAGCCCGATCCCTTCTATGCCGCGGGCAGCGGTCTTATGCCCAAGGCGGCCAATGGCGGAAAATTCCTGTCCTATAAGGATTTGAAGGCGCAAAAGCCTTTGTACAAAGTCCGTAAACCGACCCGCGAGATCACCATTCGCCTGACCGGCAACATGGAACGGTACTTCTGGTCCATCAATGACAAGAAATACTCCCAAGCCGAGCCCATCCGGCTCAAATACGGCGAGCGGGTGCGTTTTAAATTCGTCAATGAAACCATGATGACCCATCCCATGCATCTGCACGGCATGTGGACCATCCTCGATAACGGCTCGAAAAAATGGAACCCCATCAAGCATGTGGTCAGCGTCTCGCCGGGAACGACACTCTATACCGAGACCGAAGTGGATGCGCCGGGCAAGTGGGCGTTTCACTGTCACCTGATCTACCACATGGCAACCGGCATGTTCCGCGAGGTCATCGTTGAAGGCGGACCGGATGGCAAACAAGCCAGGGTCGGAGGATAAAAAATGTTCAACATCAGAAAAACTCTCCGCGTCTTGCCCCTTGTTCCGGGATTTATCCTGGTCTCTCTCCTGGGCGCACCGGCGTACGCCGAGAAGATGGATGACGATCTGTTCACCCTGGTCAAGATCGACCAGCTGGAATACCGGTATCAGGACGGCAACGATCTCCTGGTCTGGGAAGGGCAAGGGCGCATCGGCGACGACGAAAACAAGCTCACCCTCAAGACCGAGGGAGAATATGTCCGCAATGAGGAGAACTTCGAGAATGCCGAGGTTCAGTTCCTCTATCAGAGACTGATTTCGGACTTCTTCGACGCCCAGATCGGCATTCGCCACGACATCAAACCGGATCCGTCCCGCACTTTCGGCGTCATCGGCATCAATGGCCTCGCGCCGCAATGGTTCGAGACCGATGCCAGCCTGTTCGTCAGTACCAAGGGCGATGCCTCGCTGCGGTTGGAAGCGGAATACGACATTCTCTTCACCCAGCGCCTTGTTCTCGAGCCATCCGCCGAATTGAACATCGCTTTTTCGGATGATGAGGAAACCGGCGTAGGCTCCGGTCTCAGCAATGTCGAATTGGGGCTGCGGCTGCGTTACGAGATCGTGAGGGAGGTCGCCCCCTATATCGGGATCAATTGGGAGCGGAAAGTCGGCAGAACAGCGGATTTTGCCAGTGAAGAAGGCGAAGATTCCAACGTCTTCTCTGTCGTCGCAGGTGTAAGAATCTTTTTTTGACGGCGTCGAGGGCCGAACCGGCTGCTCCGGTCGGTTCGGCCCTCGTGATCTCTCCGGCTCTCATGACGCAGATTGCGACAGAGACCTAAACAGGAGAACAAATCATGAGACAAATCGGCTATAGTGTGTTCATGCTTTTGGCTTTTATCGCCATGGGTAGTTCGAGCCAAGCCAGCCGTCATGACTCACATTCCAAGTCTCTCGACAGTCTCTCTCTGCTCCTAAAAGGATTCGATGCGGCCGACGCCCATAACCATGATCGGGCCATTGCCTTGTTTTCCCAGGTCATCGAAGCGGGCACTTTGTCGACCCCGCACCTATCGACCGCTCACCGCGCGCGGGCGGACGCCTATTTTCAAAATGGCCAGATAAAGACCTCGGTCGCAGATTACGCTCGCGCCCTCCATCTCAATCCCCACAACATTGCCGCTTACATCAACAGAGGCAATTTACGGACCCGCCTCGGAAAATATGATCTGGCATTAGAGGATCTCGATAACGCCATCAATCTTGACCCGCACGATGCCCTGGCATTTCAGAACCGGGGCAATATCCATTTTTTTTCGGATAATTTTAGCAAGGCGATAACCGATTACCGCCGCAGCCTCGGTTTGGAACCGTCAGACTTGTTTTCGGCTATCTGGCTCTACCTTGCGGAAAGGCGGGCCGGTATCGATGGCCGAGCGGGTCTTCTCGCCCATAGTCAGGGTCAAAACATGGAAATTTGGCCCGGGCCGGTCGTTTCCTTATATCTTGATTTGATTTCGGCAACGCAACTTGTCCATGTTGCGAATCGTCATACCGGGCACGAAAAAGACGAGATGATCAGCGAAGCTCATTTCTACAGCGGTGAATTTTTTTTGATGAACCGCCAGACCGAACTGGCGGTTAACCATTTCAGGCAGACAATTGCGCGCGGTCCAAACTGGCTCACAGAATTTCATGCGGCTAAGGTGGAGTTAAATAAGCTGGGTCATTGAAATTTAACGACGCTATGATGACATGGTTATAATTTCCGCTCGACACAATTCCGGACGCCCCCCTATGCAGACCAGACAGCCGACTATCGTGCTTTTAGCCATGCTGTTCGCCGCCGTGGGCAGCAGCCCGACACTGCTCTTCGCGCACAGCGGCGCCAAGGGAATCGTCATGGAACGCATGGCGGTCATGAAATCCATTGGCAAATCCATGAAATCCATGAGCCGGATGGCACGCGGCAAGTCCCCCATGGACTTTGCAACGATCGAAACCGGCGCCGGCGCCATCGCGCGCCATGGGGGGCAAATCCCTGCCCTGTTTCCCAAGGGAAGTGGTCGGGGTGTCAGCGAAGCCAGTCCGAAGATCTGGGACGACCCGGGTGGCTTTAAATTAAGCGCCAACGGTATGGTCGCGGCCGCCCGCACGCTTGAGTCCGCTGCCAACGTGAAAGACGCGGTCGCCGTGAAGATTTCGTTCCGGGCGCTGGGCAGGACCTGTGGCGGATGTCACAAACAATTCCGCATCAAGAAAAAGAAGAAATAGCCCCCCAGTGAGAAAGGAATTTGGCCGTTGAAAATACGTCCCCGGATCCTGATTGCCCTGGCCGCCGCCACCCTGACAATTGCGGCGTCACCCCACAACAAATCGACGCACCACCATATCAAGGCCCTGTCGCCGGACCGGATAGAGGCCCTGCAGACCGGGGCCGGAGCGGGCTACGCGCTGCCCGCGGAGTTGAACGGTTATCCCGGACCGCGTCACGTACTTGATTTAGCCGATGCCCTGCATCTGACTCAGGAACAGCGGCAAGAAACCGCGCGGCTGTTCGAGAGAATGAAGGCGGAGGCCATTCCCATGGGCAGGAAAATCATCCAGCAGGAAACCGATCTCGACGCGTTGTTTCGTCACAAACGCGCCGATGAGACCGGCCTCTTCCAACTAACATCCGCTATTGGCGCGTCGGAAGCCCGTCTGCGCGCGACCCATTTAAAGTATCATTTGATCATGGCCGACATGCTGACGCCGCCGCAACGGGCTGCCTATAGCCGGCTGCGCGGTTACGGCAGTCATTGATTGCCGGCACGCTGCCCGGCCGCATGCAGGGCCGCGCGGTAGCCGAACACCATGGCGGGGCCCAGCGTGGTTCCCGGCCCCGGGTAGTGCCCTTCCATGATGGACGCCATGTCATTGCCGCAGGCGTAGAGGCCGCCGATAGGTGATCCGTCGTCTTTCAACACACGGGCGTTCTCGTCGGTGGCCAGCCCGGAACTGCAGGCAATTTCCGCCGGCCACACGGCCATGGCAATAAAGGGCGGTGTCGCGATGGGCCCGAGGCAGGGGTTGGGCTGGTTCTCGGGATCACCGTTGAACCGGTTGAGAACAGTACTGCCCTTGCCAAAATCTGGATCGTCACCGTCCCTGGCAAACCGGTTATGCCGCGCGACAGTTTCGGTCAGACCTTCGGGATCGATCTCAAGCTTCCCCGCCAGCGCGGCAATACCGGAAGCACTGATCAGGTAACCGTCCTTTTCGAATTTTCGAATATTCCGCGTCCCCGGATGAATGGCGCCAAGCCCGTATTTGCGGACAAAAGTCACATCGCAAATGAGCCAGGCCGGAATGGCGGGGTCGGTCTCATTGGCCCGGTACATGGCTTCGACGAAATCGTGATAGGACACGCCTTCATTGACGAACCGGCGCCCCGCCCGGTTCACCGCGATGAGACCCGGCTTGGCGCGATCCAGCAGAATATGGGGGTACAGGCCGGCCGAGCCATCCTTGCGCCGGGTCACGGACACCGGCGACCACAGACCGCCCATCTCATTGCTGCCGGCCGACAACCGCCCGCCGGCCTTTTCCGCCATGGCGAGCCCATCGCCGGTATTTTCGGGAACCGCCATGGAATGCGCCGGCACCGGCGATGGCATGAAGGTCGTGCGCCGGCGCGCATCATGAGCGAAGCCGCCGGTTGCCAGCACGACACCGTTGCGCGCCCGGACCCGCTGCGCGCCGCCCGCACCTGACAGAACCGCACCGGTGACGCGCCCGTCCTCCTGCACGAGATCCTCGAATGCGGTGCCGAACAGGATCGGTACGGAATGCTGTTTCAGGCTGTAATAGAGCTGCGCCACCAGCGCGTTCCCCATCACCAGACGGGTGCCCCGCGAAAACCGCAGACGGTCGGCCATATAGCGCAGCACAAGGGCGGCCGCGCGACCGAAATTGCCGAGGGATTTATAGCGGCCGAGCAGATGCTCGATATCCATTTTCCCCACCATCATGCCGCCAAGCAGGAGATATTCTTCGATGGGCGGCCGCACGCGGTCGAAGTCGCGCCCCAGCTTCCGGCCATCGAACGGCGCCGGGATGATCGCCCGGCCATATTCGGCACTGCCGGGAAGATTGTTGCGGTAATCGGGATGATGCCCGCAGGACACGAACTCGATCGCGGTCCGTGCGACCAAATCGTCGATGATCCGCGGGCCGTCCGCCAGAAAGGCGTCACGTCGGGGGTCTGATTCGTGACCAGTCAGGGCACCGAGATAGGCGTCCGCATCGGCGGATTTATCGTCAAATCCCGCAGCGCGCCCCTGGCTGTTTCCGGGGATCCACAGGGTCCCGGCCGACGTCGCGCCGGTACCGCCGACCTGTTCGGATTTTTCGCAAATCAGAACATCCAGCCCGTTGAGGGCCGCCACCAAGGCTGCCGTCATGCCGCCGGGCCCGGCGCCGGCAACCAGCAGGTCGACGGTCCGGTCCCAATCGGGTGAGTGGGCGTCCGTCACCCTTCCGCCAGGATGGTCGCGGCGACCTTCTCCCCCACCATGATGGTGGGAAAGTTGGTATTGGCGCAGGGCACCGCCGGCATGAGCGAGGCGTCACAGACCCGCAGACCCTCGACGCCATAGACCCGGGCGGATGAATCGCATACCGCGCCGGGATCGTCGGCCGCGCCCATCCGGTTGGAACAGGAAGCATGGTAATGACCGACCACGGATCCCTTGATCCATTCCGTCATGGCGGAATCATCGGACAGGAGTTGCGGGATCGACGGTCCATCCGCCATCAGGGTCTTAATCAGGAACCTGCGCAGAGGGCCGATGGCATCCATGGCCTGTCCCCCGACCCAGGTCTGGAACTGGTTGGACCGGCTATAGACGGCGTACTTCCGCGCCCGGTCGCTGTAGCTGATGGGGAAAACGTCGGTAAAGCTGTTCTGCAGCGGCTCCCGTTCCACCAGCTTCGCCATCCGGCGCACCCCGATCTTGAGACGCTCCATATCCCGCTCATCGGAGCACATATTGAAATCCACAATGGGTTCAGCCATGGGATTGGCCGGGTTCAAGGTGACCTCACCGGTGGAATAGGATTTATTGACCCAGATCATCAGAACGCCGAGCCGCTCGCCAATGGCATGCCAGAACGACTTGTTCATGGGGATCATGTACATGTCACCGGCCGGGCAGTCGCCAAGCTCCGATGACCAGCGCAACCCGGCATACATGGGCGGGCGCAGATCCGGCGGCAGGCGCGATTCCTTCTTCATGTAGCAGCCGAAATTCACTCCGGGATGCTCCATCAGATGTTTGCCGACACCGGCGCGGTCGGCCACCACATCCACGCCATAACCGGCCAGCTCCGCCGCCGGCCCCACGCCGGAGCGCAACAGCAACGCCGGTGAATGCAGCGCGCCGGAGCTTACAATCACCTCATTGGCCTGGATATCGATCACTTCGCCGCGCCGGTGGATGCGCACACCGGTGACCCGGGTTCCGGAAAACAGAATACGCTCGGCTTGTGCTTCTCCGATCACCTCCAGATTGGGCCGGGCGCGGGCTTCTGCGGTCAGATAGGCCGTCGCGGTGGATTTGCGGCGGTTGTCGGCATTGGCGACGGCGATGGGAAAATAACCGTCCTCGAAAACCCCGTTCTTGTCCTGAAGATTGCGCCAGCCTTCTTCCTCGGCGGCGCGCATGAAATCCTTGGTCAGGCCGGGCCAGCGTTCCTTGGCGGTCCGGCGGATGGTCATGGGACCGTCCTTGCCATGGAGCGGGCCATCGAAATCCACATCGGTTTCCTGCTTGCGGAAATAGGGCAGCACATCGTCCCAGCCCCAGCCGGCGGCGCCCCGCTTGACCCAATCCTCGTAGTCGGACGGCAGACCGCGAATGGAAATCATGCCGTTGACCGACGACCCGCCGCCGATCACATGGCCCTGGGCATAGCGGACTTTCTTGCGATCATCGGGCGCATTGGACGGACGCGGCGCGAAGGTCACATTCTGCTGCCAGGTAAAGCGCGGATTGCTGTGCGCGGTGCCGGCGAAGGTGTCGCGGATCTCGGACGGCTCGGTGCCGGGAACGAAATCCTCCCCCGCCTCCACCAAAAGCACCCGGTTCTGCGACCGTTCGCTCAGCCGCCCGGCGACAACGCACCCGGCGGCGCCGCCGCCAACAATGACATAGTCGTATTTCTGTCCGCTGATTTCCGCCATGGCCCACCCCCTGTCAGTTTATTGTTAGGGGGATCAGGTTAGGCAGTTGCCGGCAAACTGTCACGCCTGCGGTGAGCGGGGTTCTTGGACGGCCCGTGAACGGCACCATGAATCGCGATTTTCATGCCGCCTCCGCAACGAAAATCTACCGATTTTATGGGATTCGGCGCAGTCACTTCCGTTTTTGACCCGAGGCGGAAGTCTTAGCTATCCAACACCCAGCGCATTCAGTCACGCGCTGTCTCATCCGCCTCATCCTTCTTTACCTTCTGCCCCTGCATCGCATCACTAAACGCGGCTGCCAATATGCCGGTAGGCATTGCGATCAAGGCAATCCCCGCAATGGCAGTAACCGATGCGAACACCTTGCCGAGGACGGTTACAGGATAAACATCGCCATACCCGACCGTCGTCAGCGTCGCCACGGCCCACCACATGGCCCGTGGGATACTGCCAAAAGCTTCGCGCTGATCCTCTCCCTCAACGAGGTAGAGAACCGTGGCAGAGAGTATCAGCAGCACAAGCGCGGCACCGATGCTTAGACAGAGTTCGTGGCCCCGAGACTTGAGGGCTTCAGCAACGTAGCCCATGGCCTCTGAGAAGCGTCCGAGACGCGCCAGTCGCAACACACGGAGCAACCGAAAGAGCCGCAACAAGAATGCTTCGCTGCCTGCAAAAGTTACTAAAATTGGTGCAATAGCGAGCAGGTCCAGGAGGGCAGCAGGCGTCACCGCGTATCGAAATAGACCCACTACGCCGTCATTGTACTTCGGATTTTCGCCCTGAACCCACAGACGAGCGCCGTATTCCAAAAGGAACACACCCGTGAAGAACCACTCAAGATAACCGAATAAGGACTGTGCTTGAGCGAGAAGGCTGTCTTCAGTCTCGAGGATTGCAACCAGAACAGAAGAGACGATCAATACACATATGAACTTATTCACCAGTGACAGGCCGGGTGTCGACCTCGCGGATGGCTCGAGTTGGAGATATGCCCTTTCGCGAAGCCTGTTCATCATGAGCGCATACTGGACGTGCACCGCGTCTACGGTCAACTACCCCTCTAAATCCGTCGACCGTCAATAACACGTCATGGTCTATTGGGGGTGGCCAGCCTCTCTTTTCCCAGATTTCGATGCCATCCGATAACCGCCGAAGGTCCGTTAATGGCTGGATCCAGTCCTGAAGGATCAGCCTGTTTTACGTCCGTTCCGGCCCTGAAAACGGACCTTCGGACAACCAGGAACAATACCCTAATCAGACAACGTCACCGGTCCGCCTTGTTCCGCGGACAGTCCCATTGCCTCCACCGCCGCCACACCGGCGATGGTCTGTTCCGGTGTCATGGGAAAATCCTGCTCACCAAGCGCGGCAGCGGCGAAACGTTCGAGCTGGCAGGTCAGGGTATCGAAAGGCGGGAATTCGATAATCTCCGCCTCGCCTTCCCTCGGTTTGAATTCGAACCGTGTCGCGCCCCGAATCTCAGCCCAGCCGTCAGTACCGAAGAACTGAAGACGGGCATAGTCCGGCGTCACGCCGATGGCGGTCAGAAGACCGCTGGCGCCGCCGGCCAAACGGAAATCCACATTGGCCGTGTCGGGCACGCTGAGATCGGTCGCCAAATGGGCACCCCTGGCATGAAGCTCCGTCACCGGACCGATAAGCTCAATCATGGGATAAAGCATATGATCGGCCAGGGCGCCGGGGGGCGCCACCGATACATCGGTCTTCCAATCATCCCGGGTCATGGATTGGTAGCGGGTGACGCAATAGGCGCCCTCGGCATGAACGATCTGACCCAGCGCACCTTCTTTTACGCGGCGGCGCAACTCGTCCACCGCGGGCAGGAAACACCTTTCGTACCCCATTCCGACAAAGACATTCTTGGCGGAAGCGGCCTCATAGATCGCAACCGCGTCTTCCCTGCGCAGCGCCAGCGGCTTGATCGACAGAACATGCTTGCCGGCCTCGATGGCCGCCAGGGTCTGATCCACATGATGCAGGCCGGGAGAACAGATCACCACGCCCTTTACCGACGGATTACCGAGAAGGGACGTGTAATCGTCGCTCAGTGCGATCCCGTGGCCGGCAGCGAATTCCTCGACCTTGGACGGCGTCCTTGTGGCCGCGGCGACAAAGCGGACCACGTCGCTGTTGCCCTGCGCCGCATTGATCAGCCGCTTGCCCCAGCTGCCGATTCCCACAATTCCCAGTTCGAACATGCCTGTCTCCTATAACCGCATTAACGGTGATCACCCGCGCCGTCATTGTCACCTCATCCGAAGATCGGGAAAAGTCCTTTTGTCGAATTGACCGAAGCGCTTAGCCCTGCAGCTGTCGCCACCCGCTTGTTTTGGCCGGCGGGCTGTGGAACCATCGGATGAACAGAACGCCTATAACAGTTACACATTTTTGGGGACGAAGTATGGTCACGAAGAACCTCGATGGCGCGTCGGTAAAACGGGGCACCAGACGGATCGCCCATCTCGATCTGCCCGGCGCCGGTCAGGTCTATATCTCCGGCGATTACGCCTATGTGGGCCATCTGCCCAACAAGGACGGGCTCGGCACCAGCATCGTGGATATTTCCGACCCCGCCAGTCCGACTGTCGTGTCCACCATCGTGCTCGATGACCGGACGTCGCACAGCCACAAGGCGCGGGTGATCGGCGATGTAATGATCGTCAACCACGAACGCAACAACATGGGCATCGGGCGCAAGGCGGAACAGCTTGGTCCCATGCGCATGCGGCTTCAGGACATGCTGGGACGCGACCCCACCCATGCGGAACTTGCCGAGAAACTGGGTCTCAAGGAGGCAGACATCCCGCGGCTGGAGAAATCCGACGAGGCCCCCTATGAGATGGGCGGCTTCAAGATCTACGACGTCTCCCGTAAGACGGCGCCGAAGGAAATCGCCTATCAGAAAACCGGCGGTATCGGCGTGCACCGCTTCGACATGGATGCGGATTACGCCTACATCTCCACCGAGATGGAGGGCTATGTGGGCAACATCCTGGTGATCTATGACATCAGGGACCCCGCCCATCCCGAAGAAGTCTCCCGCTGGTGGATGCCGGGCCAGCATCTGGCGGGTGGCGAAATGCCTCACTGGGCCGGAAATGAGTGCCGCCTTCACCACGCCATGCGCCACGGCGACCGGCTGTTCGCCGGCTGCTGGCATGCCGGGCTTCGGATGATCGATATCTCGGATATCAACGCACCCGAAACCATCGGCGAATACAATTATCACCCGCCCTTTCCCGAACCCAGCCACACATTCATGGGTATGCCGTTCCAGGTCGGGGGGCGCGACATCGCCATCGCCATCGATGAAGAGGACCAGTATTACAGCGAGGAAGAAGCCGCCAACCGCAAGGGCCGGCCGCATGCCAATCTTTGGGTATTCGACATTGCCGATCCGGCCAACATGAAGCCCCTGTCGCTCTATCAGGTCAGCGAAGCGGACAGCCCGTGGAGCCAGGCCCCCAACACGCGATTCGGGGCGCACCAGTTCCAGGAGAATTTGCGAGACACGCTGGTCTATTGCGCCTGGTTCAGCGGCGGGCTGCGCATCGTGGATATCGCGGATCCCCTGTCACCGCGCGAAGTTGGCTATTACGTCCCCGAACCGGTAAACGGTCATCCGGCGCCGCAAACCAACGATGTGGAGGTGGATGATCGCGGCCTGATCTATCTGGTGGACCGCTTTACCGGTTTCGACATCATCGAGTTCGACGGCTGACGGCCGATCCATCGACCCCGTTTTGCCAGGGAGTTGGATGTCGGATGAAACCACCCGGCAAATATTTCATGTAGATTATCCGGGCGCGCTCTACGGATCGTTCGAATAAAGAAAGACCGCCGCGGTTTTACCCGCGGCGGTCCTTTGCTTTGTTGCCGGTCGAAGCCGGTATTTACAGGCCGGCGGCCTTCTTGACACGGGCAACCAGTTCCGGCGAAGCGCCGACGATCTTTTTGACCAGCGCCGTGGTCTCCTGCCACTTGCGCGGCCGGATCAGCATCTTGCGCTTCTTGGCTTCTCCGAGGAATCCGGGATCGACCATGGTCTTATTGAAGGCCGCGCGCAATGCGGCCACCCGCGAGGCGGAGACGCCGGGCGGGACAGCCAGTGATCGCGCGATGGGCGTGCCGTTGATCAGAAATTCCGCCACCGGCCGATCCTTGGCCGACACGAGCTCAAGGAACGTGGGCACGTTGGGCAGTGCCGGCAGCCGTTCAAAGGCGTAGAGCATCAGGAGGTTGACCTTCTTGTCCGCCAGCCAATGCGGCTTGGTACCGTTCAGGTTACCCCAGGAAGGAACCCAACCATGGGATTCTCCCTGTTCCATGGCCTGGTTGTTGCGCGCGCCGCCACGATACCCGACGACGATCTTGAACTTGGTACCCATAAGATTGTTGGCCATGGACACGTACTGGTAGGTCAGATGGTTCTTGGCGAAGGCGCTCATGATGCCCTGCTTGCTCTTGGCATCGGCAAGCGAGCTGATGGGCGATGTATGCCAGGTGGTCAGGATCTGTGTGATGGCGGCGAACGAACCGAGCCACTGGAATTTCTCGGATTTGAACTTCAGCCCCTTGGGCTTGAGCATCTGTGCCAGCGGAATGGCATGAGACAACAGCATCTGGCTGCCGTCCTTCGCCGCGGCGGCATAGATATAGTTCGCTGCCTTGGTGCCACCTGCGCCCGGCATATAGTTGGGCACGATGGTGGGATTCCCGGGAATATGGCGTTTCATGTATTTGGACAATAGCTGCCCGTAAATCTGGAAGCTTCCACCAGGGCGGGTGCCCATGGTCATGGTGACCTGCTTGCCTTTGTAAAAATCGGAGATGCTGTCAGCGACAGCCGCGGACGATGCCGCGACCATGCCGACAAGGCCGAAAAGTACCGGGCGCATGGCGCCTGTGAAATTGTTCATAGGAGTCTCCCTCAAGATCGATGAATTCACCTCAGTTGATCACGCTTTACCATGCATCCTTGTTTGTGGCTTTGCACATTCTCAACGCGATCCAAGATGGTTTCACACTCTCATCAGCAATTCAATGCGGCTTTTATTGGTGAACCCGGCTATGTTTGCGCATGGGAATCCAGGTTCTTGAATACGATTTTGTTATAAATTGCGTGCGCCGGGTAGCCGTTACGGTTCTCCGCAGCGGAACGATCGCGAACAGGACTTGAAGCGACAACAAGAAAGGTCCATATCACGCGCGATGTCCAGTTTCTCCCCGCCCCAAATTCTACCGCCGCGCACGGTTGCCGGCACCGCCACCATCGCCGCTGCGGGGCTTCTGGCCGCCGTCTTTGCCATGGAACATTTCGGCGGACTGGCACCTTGCAAATTGTGTGTTTTGCAGCGCTGGCCCCATGGCGCGGTGGTGCTCCTTGGCGCCGTGGCCCTGCTGCCGGCGATCTCGGAAAGCGGCCGGCGTATGTTGCTTGGACTCTGCGCCGTGGCCTTTGCCATTACCGCCGGCATCGGCGTTTATCATGTGGGTGTGGAGCAGGGTATCTTCGCCGGACCGACCACCTGCAGCGGCGGCATCACCGGAGACAGCGTCGAGGAATTACGCCGCAAACTGATGGCCGCCCCCATCGTGCGCTGTGACGAGGTCGCCTGGTCCCTGTTCAGCATTTCACTGGCGGGCTACAACGTCATCGCCTCTGCCGCTCTGGCGGTCTTCAGTCTGGTGGGCGCCTTACGGGGCGAACGCGGCGCGTGACCAAAAAATCTTTCGAAACCGGCGACGGCCGGATGCCCGGCGATCCCACCAAGCAGGAACTGGTCGAGTCCATGATCCGGGTCGACCATGCCGGTGAATATGGCGCGGTTCGGATCTATGAAGGGCAGCTTGCCGTGCTGGCCGGTACCGACGCCGAAGCGCCCATCCGCGAGATGGCGGAGCAGGAACGCCGCCATCTGGATGGGTTCGATACGCTCGTCGCCGACCGCCGTGTGAGACCGACCTTGCTGGGCCCGCTATGGCATGTGGCCGGCTATGCGCTGGGCGCGGGCACGGCGCTGCTGGGCCCCAAAGCCGCCATGGCCTGCACCCAGGCGGTGGAAGAAGTCATCGACCAGCATTATGCCGAACAGGCCCAAAAACTCGGCGATGACGAATCCGAACTGCGCGACATGATCGAGGATTACCGGGCCGATGAGTTGGCCCATCGCGACACGGCCATCGCGGAAGGCGCAAAGGAAGCGCCGGGCTACGAAATCCTGACCGGCACCGTGAAAGCCGGCTCAAGACTGGCCATCTGGCTCTCCACCCGCATTTAACGTCACCCGACATTCCATTTGTCACCCCGGCTCGCGCTCCGCTTGGCCGGGATGACAGTTGATCTATTAAAATCTCAACATTGCCTTCCGCACCTTTGCGAGGAAGCGTTCTTCCCGGGCGCGGTTCGGTTTGTGCAATCCGTAATGGCCGAGAAATACCGGCCGCGTACCGGGCGCCAGGAACCATTTGAGATAGCGCGTCATCATGCGCCGTGGCGGATCGCCGAACCACCACAGGATCGGCCGCTCCCGCCCGTAGGTTACCACCGCGGCGGCGCGCCTTACGTGCTGTAAGTTGGGATGCAGCGTGCCGTCTTCGCCCACGCGAAAAGACACGCCGGGAACCATTACCCGGTCGAAGAACCCTTTGAGGATGGCCGGCGGTCCCAGACACCAGGTGGGAAACACGAACACCAGGCCCTGCGCCCGTTCGATCCGGTCAGCATAAGGCGCGGTGCGGGCGCGGTTGGCGTCGGTGTCGAAATAGGCATTGCGTTCCTCGGCGCTCAATACCGGATCGAATCCGTCCTGGTACAGATCGAGCGCATCCACTTCATGCCCCGCCTCGGCCAGAGACTCCTTCACGCAGGCAAATATTGTGCCGTTTAAACTCTCGGCGACCGGGTGAGCATAGATAACAAGGATTCTCACCGCCCTTAGGCCGTGACCGGCTGCGAATGCACCTTGATGTCCGGCAGCGCCTCGTCATAGCGCTCCAAATCGACCAGAGCGGTTTGTGAAATGGGCGCCTGGGCCAGCTTCGATGTCCCCTTATCGAGGGTCAACAGGTTGGGGTTGCCATGGATATCGAGTGTATTCGGGACACCGGGCTCGAGGGGATCGTACCAGGCGCCGGTGGCAAGCTGGACGACGCCATGGCGGATCTGATCGGTCACCACCACCCCCGCCAGACAGGCGCCCCGGTCATTGAACACCCGGACGATATCGCCATCGCTCAGGCCTTTTGCCGCCGCATCCACCGGATGGATCCAGACCGGCTCACGACCGTGGATCTTGGACTCCCGGCTCACCGGCCCGCTGTCGAGCTGGCCATGCAGACGGGTGCGCGGCTGGTTGGAAATCAAATGGAACGGATAATCCCGGGCTTTCTCCGCCCCCAGCCATTCGGCCGGCTCCAGCCAGGCGGCGTGGCCGGGACAATCGTCATAACCAAAGGAGGCGATGGTCTCGGAGAAAATCTCGAATCTGCCGGACGGTGTCTTGAGCGGCTTTGCCTCGGGATCCTTACGGAAGCTGTCGAACAGAACCACCGGCTTATGGGGCCGTGGAAATTCCACATAGCCCTGCTCCCAGAATTCTTCGAAATCGGGCATTTCGATCTTGGCTTCGGCGTTCTGCTGGCGTGCCACATCATACAGATGCCGCAACCAGCCCATCTCGTCGCGCCCCTCGCGATAGGCCTCGCCAAACCCGAGCTTGTCCGCCATATCAGCAAAGATATCAAAATCGTTACGGGCCTCGCCGGGCGGCTCGATGGCCTTTTCCATGGCGAACAGCATGGCCGGGACGGACGCGGCCCCGATATCGTTGCGCTCCAGCGTGGTGGTCGACGGCAATACGATGTCGGCGTGGCGCGCGGCTGACGTCCAGAACGGCTCATGCACGATAACGGTATCGACTTTCCGCCAGCCTTCCAGGAGGCGGTTGAGATCCTGATGATGATGAAACGGGTTGCCGCCGCACCAATAGATCGCATGAACGTCCGGATAGGTCTGGCGTTTGCCGTTGAAATCTACGTCGCCACCGGGATTCAGCAGCATGTCGGTGATGCGGGCCACCGGGATGAAATCGCGGCAGGGATTGTTGCCTGTGGGCAGGCGCGGTGTAGAGACCCGCGACCGCGGCGTGCCGATGCCGCCGAGACAGCCATAGCCGAACCCGACCCCGCCGCCGGGCAACCCTATGTCTCCCAGCATGGCCGCCAGCGTCACCGCCATCCAGTAGGGCTGCTCGCCATGATCGGCGCGCTGCAGCGACCAGCAGGCAGTGATCATGGTGCGGCCCCGGGCCATTTTGCGAGCCAGCGCGCGGAGCGCCTCCGCCGGAATTTCACAGATCGACGCGGCCCAGTCGGCATCCTTTGGCGTGCCGTCAGTCGCGCCG
>JABJKO010000067.1 GCA_018660305.1 Rhodospirillaceae bacterium | reverse complement strand
GGGGGGGGGGGGGGGGGGGGGGGGGCGTCCGGCGCGCAAAAAGAATTTGATGGGGTAAAATCGGACAGTCGTAGGTCAAGCCCGGCAATGACGAGAAAATTGACAGCCCGAAATCACTTCACCGGCTCGAGCCTGACCAGACTGCCGTCGTCGTCGTCGGTGGTCAGATAGAGAAATCCGTCGGGGCCGGAGCGCACGTCCCGGATGCGGCCCAGCCTGTCTACGAGCAGGCGTTCTTCCCTCACCACCCGGTCACCATCCAGTTCCATGCGCGCAAGAAGCTGGCCGCGCAGGGCGCCGACAAACAGGCTGTTGCGCCAGTTGGGAAATTTGTCACCGGTATAGAACGCCATGCCAGAGGGTGCGATGGACGGCACCCAGAAATAGAGCGGCTGCTCCATGCCCGGTGCGGACTTGCCGATACCGATTTTTGAATCGTCATAATCGATGCCATGGGTGATCACCGGCCAGCCGTAATTGCGTCCCTTGCGGATGATATTGATCTCATCGCCACCCTGGGCACCATGCTCATGGGTCCAGATCGCGCCGCTGCGCGGATGGCGCGCCATGCCCTGCGGGTTGCGGTGGCCATAGGAGAAAATTTCCGGCTTCTTCCCGCGGCGGCCTACAAAAGGATTGTCCTTTGGTACGCTGCCGTCGTCATTCAGCCGGATGACCGACCCCGAATGGTCGGACAAATCCTGGGCACGCGGTTTCGTGCCCCGTTCGCCGACGCTGATGTAAAGATGACCTGCTTCATCAAACGCCATGCGGCCGCCGAAATGACGGCCGCCGAAGGATTTGGGCGTTGCGTCGAAGATCGTCCGGCCATCGACGATTTCATGACGGACAGCAATGTACCTGTATCGCGTCACTCGCGTATGTACCCCGCCCTGGCCGCGCGCGGCGTAGGACAGATAAATAAACCGGTTCCGGGAAAAGCTGGGATGCAAAACCACGTCGAACAGGCCGCCCTGACCGCTATCGACGACGCGCGGCACGCCACGAACCGGTTCAGCCGCCAGCTTGCCATCCCTGAACAGACGCAGACGGCCGGCACGCTCCGTCACCAGAATGCCGCCTCCCGGCAGGAAAGCCATGCTCCATGGATGTTCCAGACCGGTCGCCAGTCGGACGACACGGAAATTATGCTTGTCGGAACGGATGGTTTGCGCGGAAACGCTTACGGAGATGCAGGCAAAAATGAGACCGATCCATAAAACGGGAAAACGCGCAGAGAAAAATTGACGCATGTCCGGTTGTCCCGATAACGGCGGCTGTACAAATGCAAACATTGTCGGCGCCGCCTCTATTTCAACTGCCTACAGAATAAAACTCACCGCGCCCATGGCGCCAAGCTCGGTTGAATCGAGGATGGCGCGGCGTTCGGAGATCTTCAGGGTCTCTCCCGAAATTGCCAGAATGTACAGGTACTTGCCGACGAATTTTCGTTCCGGTGCGCCGCGGCGGAAACGGTGGACGACAAAGTTTGCCTCGACGGTCATTGTATCACCATCAATCCCGGTGATGCGGACATTGCTGATCATGCGCCGCGTGCGGCTATGGGGAAACTCGGCATGGGCCTGGGTGTCTTTCAGGCGCTTGACCCGGGCGCGGATGCGGTTGGCATCATCGGCGACCATGAAAAGAGCATTGCGATGATTGCTCGCCGGCGCATCGTTTGACGGCACGTAATAAGCCGCATCTTCGGTCAGAAGATCCAGCCACTCATCGAGCCGCCAGTCATCGAGCAGCGCCGCCTCGTGGAATAGGAAATCCTCCACCTGTGCACGGGTAAGCGTGTTTCCTGTCATGAATCCGCAATCATCAGTTCATTCCAGCGCCGCCAGAAGGCCCGCAGATGTTCCTCGTCGGTATTAAGCTGATCGCCGGTTTTGTTCATGCCCCGCGACATCACCGACCATTCGGTCTCGCGCCAGGTGGCAAGCCCGGCCTGCACCGATTCCAGCGCCTCCACGTCATCGGGTGTGGCGAAGCCGCCGGGACCATAGAACGTCAGGAAACTGTCCAGCCGCCGTGCCCGGGCATTTTCCGATTCCTCCGCCGGGCCCAGCGCCCAGGCCGTCACCCGCATGCGGTCGACTTCCTCCGGCCAGAATGCCCGGATGGTGATGGACGAGCCATCATTGATCACTAGATTTGGGAAGATCACCAGATTGCGGTTGGTATCGGCGACCCGTGCGGCGCGTTTTTCGCCGAGACGCTCCACCAGCTCGGCGCGAATATCGTTGATTTCCCCCTTGGCGTCCTCGCCATAGATGGAAATCCAGCGCGCCACCGGGCGGCCCCGAAAATTGATGTTGTCGATCACCGCGTGACCGTTGCCGAGCCCCTTGCCGATACCCCTGGACGGCAGCAACAGTCCCTGCCCCGCAGGCGGCTCCACATTGACGCCTGAGTCTTTCATATAGTCGAGCCAGGTCTTGTGGGTGGTCAGCAGGTGATAATCATCGAAGCTGTTCTCCACCAGCAGCTTCCAGTTGGCGCGGATGTCGTATTCCTGCGTGCCCTCGACCACCTCCATGGTGCCCGACGGCGACTGGTCGACGATCAGATTGATATATTCCTTGGCCCCGGCGAGATAGTCGTCGAGCACCGCCACGTCCGGGTTGAAGCTGATAAACCAGAAGCCTTTATAGCCTTCCGCGCGCGGCGCCTCGGCAAGCGAGAAATCCGCCTTGTCGAATCCCGGTGGATAGGAATCTTCGCCAGGCACGCCCACCAGCTTACCATCCCGGTCATAGGACCAGCCGTGATAGAAGCAGTTGAAGCGCCGTGTGTTGCCGCACGGTTCACGGCAGACCTGTGCGCCCCGATGCATGCAGGCATTGAGAAAGACCCGGATCCCGCCATTGCTGTCCCGTGCGAAGATGACCGGCCGGCCACCTACATTGCGGGACTGGAAATCGCCGGGCTCGCGGATTTCAGACTCGTGACCGCAATAGATCCAGGATTTGTCGAAAATCGCGCTGCGCTCTGCTTCCAGCACCGCCGGGTCAGCGAGAGTGCGCCGGTTGAGCCGGAAACTCATGTTTTCCGGTTCGTCGATGATATAGGGCGTCTGGGTCAAATCTAGCGCGCTCTTCTGGTTATTCGGCACGACTATAACCGAATTTCCGCAATCGCAAGAGGAGCATATTGCCGCAACGTTTGCCGTGTTCTCAGCACTAATTTAAGCGTACCATGGTAAAACTCGACAAAATTCAAATGTGCGAAGTGGCGTTTGTAGAAGCTAGGCGCCATGTGGAGACAAGCGTGGATACCAGCAACCCCGGCCCCATGGAGACAGTGGCGTACCAGACCAAGCGGTCCGGATGGCGGCAGTTCGGGCGTGGTACGCGTAATCTTGCACTGGGTATCGCTGCCATAGCCGGCCTGTATTTTTTAGGCAACTGGGTCTACGACCGCTTCACCCACGTCTATGTGGATGACGCAAGGATCACCGCCGACGTCATTTCGGTCAGCAGCCGGGTATCGGGCTGGGTCACCAAGATAAGTGTTTCCGAAGGCGAAACAGTCCGGTCGGGTCAGGTCCTGCTTTCCATCGATGACCGCGATGCCAATCTGCGGCTAACCGAACTGGAAGCCCGTCTCTCGGCCATCGACGCGGAACGTGCCCGGCTCGTCGCCGAAAAGGCGATGGTCGATCGCCAGACCAGCAGCCAGTACGACATGCGCAAATCCCAGGTGCAGGCCGCGCAGGCTGCCTTGGCGGGGCGTAAATCGGATCTCGACCTTACCCGAACGGATTTTGCGCGCACCAAAAAGCTCCTCGCCCGCAAGGTCGTATCCCGTCAGCGCTGGGAGGAAAAAAGATCGGCCTATCGCGTCTCCGAACAGGCCTACGCGCAGGCCCGCGCCGAAGTCGCTGCCGCCAACGCATCGCTGATAGAGGCCAGCGCGGATCGGGAAAAACTGCTGGTACTGGACCGGCAGGTGGCAGCCCTGATCCATCAGAAAGCCGAAATCCAGGCGCAGAGGGACCGGCAGAATCTCGATCTGCGCGACCGCCTCATCCAGAGTCCCATCAGCGGCGTGGTCGATAAGAGCTTCGTAAATCCCGGTGAATATGTCTCCGCCGGCCAGCGCCTTCTCATGATCCATGACCCGAAGAAGATCTGGGTGTCCGCCAATGTGCGGGAAACCGATATCCGCCATGTGAAGGTAGGATCGGCGGCATCGGTCACGGTGGATGCCTATCCGGACACAATCTTCGAAGGCGAAATCACCCGCATCGGCAACGCGGCCACCAGCGAGTTCGCCCTGCTCCCCACGCCCAACCCCAGCGGCAACTTCACCAAGATTGCCCAGCGGCTCAACATCCGCATTGCGCTGAAGAAAAAGAGCGCGCAGCTGCGGCCCGGCATGATGGTCGAGGTGGATATTGGCATCGACGACCGCTGACGCCCTGGCCGGGCGCTACGGCCCGAGCTACAGGTGGCTTCTGACACTGACCGCGATGATCGGCAACATCGCGCTGATCCTCTCCAGCACCATCATCAACGTGGCCATTCCCCAGATCATGGGCACCTATGGCATTGGTCAGGACAAGGCGCAGTGGCTGCTGTCCGGGTTCCTCGCCATCATGACGCTGGCCATGCTGCTCAATTCCTGGCTGGTGGGCGCCATCGGGAAACGCAACGCCTACCTTCTTGCCATCGGAATATTTTCGGTGGGATCGGTACTGGGCGGGCTGGCCCCCACATTCGATTCCCTCATCGCCGCCCGTATTCTCCAGGGCGCCGGCGCCGGGCTTATTCACCCGCTGGCCCTGCAGGTCATCTACGAGGTATTTCCCCCCGAACAGCGCGGCCGGGCCATGGGTTTTTTCGGCTTTGGCATCGTTCTGGCGCCGGCGCTGGGCCCGGCCGCCGGTGGCTTTCTGGTGGATATGTTCAACTGGCGCGCGGTGTTCTGGATGATCCTGCCGTTCTGCGGCATCGCCGTCATCATGGCGATGATCTTCATGCCGGGACGGGACGCAAATTCGAGGCGGGTTGATTTCGACTGGACCGGCATGATTCTCATGTTTATCTGCCTGTTTTCGCTGCTGACAGGACTGTCCAACGGATCACGGGACGGGTGGGGCTCGAACATCATCCTGACCTATTTCAGCACCGCCATCATCACCCTGATCGGTTTCTGCATCTGGGAATGGCACTGCAAGGAGCCGCTGCTCAATCTCCGGATCTTCGGCTATATCCCCTTTACGGCGTCCATCGTGATTTCCTTTGTCTGGGGCGTGGGAAATTTTGGATTGTGGTATCTGGTGCCGCTGTTCGTGCAGCTGGTGCAGGACTACACGGCGACCAAATCCGGACTTCTATTGATGCCGTCCGGGCTTCTGCTCGCCATGGTGTTTCCCATCGCCGGCCGCCTCAGCGATCACATCACCCCGGTCTGGCCTATCGCCATCGGGCTATCAATGACTTCCATCTCCGCCTACTGGATGTCGAGCGCGGGTCTGCAGACGCCGTTCTGGCTGTTCGCCTGGTGGCTCATTTTCGGCCGTGTCGGTCTGGGATTCGTGTTTCCCGCCCTGACCGCCGGCGGCATGCGGGTGCTGCCCGCCCATCTGGTGAGCCAGGGCGCCGGGCTGAACAGCTATTTCAGGCAGCTCGGTGCGGCGTTCGGGATCACTCTGCTGGCAACCACCGTGGAATCCCGCTCGGCCACCTATGCCGAGGCCTATATCTCTACCCAGACCGCCGGCAATGAAGCGACCGGTGACTTCCTGCGCACCATGAAAAACTATCTGTCCCAGGCCGGCACGCCGGAAGGCCTGCAGCAATCGGCAGCCAATCACTATCTGGGAGAAGCCATCTACGATCAGGCGCTGATGATCGCCTTCCGCGACGGGTTCTTCATCGTCTCACTGGTATTCCTGGCGGCGACCCTGCCGTCGATCCTGCTACGGAAACCCAAGAACTAAAGCCGCTTACGCCGCCTTCTCCATAATCGAATAATCAAAATCGATGGGTTCGATGTCACCGGCATATATCGCGTCGATGCGTTCCTGCGACAGGGGGAAGCTGAACTGGCCGTTGCGCATGACGATGCGGCGCTGAAGCTGTCCGATGACCCGTTCCTTGACCATATTCCAGCCTTCCTCGTCGAGCTCATAGCTGCCCAGCGCCGTGACGCCTTTCAGCATGTGGCCGACCTCGTCGTCATAGACCCTTTGGCAGGCTGCCGCTATCTGGTCGTCGATGCCGCCCCGCCCCTTCAGCTTGGTGCCTTCGGAATAGAGCGTGCAATAGCCACCCTCGGTAAAATCCATCGCCGCCTGGCCGAGATCGCCATGGGTTTGGCGCAGATCGAGCCGGTAATCATCCAGTGTCTTTCCTTCCGGCCAGTTGCTGAGCATGTTGGGGGTCAGCTTGGCCTCGCCGGATGCGCCGAGATTGTCGTAGATATCGGCGAACAGGCAATAATGGTGATACTCGGCATAAATGCCCTCCACCAGTTCCAGCATCTCGTGGCGATCCATGCCCTTGTCCAGTTCGGGCCGCCGGTCGATCATCCACTGGCCCCATTCGACGATGATGCCGTGTTCCGGCTCACCATAGCCCGAGCCGTAGAATTCCTTGAAACATTGATGACCGATCCATTTGCGGTCGGTCTCCGCGGTGCGTCCCGACCAGTCGAAATAAGTCCGGACGACCTCGGCCTCGCCGGCAAAAAGCGGCGTGGCCACATCCACCACGTCCCTGATGTGTTGATTGGCTGCCATTTGTTTCCTCCCTGTTCGCAGGAAGCGTAACGCAGGCGGAAATCATTGTATATCGACGAAAAAGATGACCCTGGGCTAGACCGGCGGCACCACCAGCGGCGTTTCGGTTTCCTGTTGTTTGTAGTCCCGCTGAATGTCGGTGATGTAATCGCGCACGATGGGGGCGGCGTCCCGTTTACGGGCCAGCTGCATATGAAAGACAAGCTGACTGCCGGTGCGGAACATCATCTCGGCGCTGACCAGATAAAACTCCCACATGCGGGCGAATTTCTCGTCATACAAGGCCTCGATCTCGGCGCGGTTGGCCTCGAAGCGTTTGACCCAATGGGCCAGGGTTTCGGCATAGTGAAGCCGCAGAAATTCCAGATCGGTGACCCACAGGCTGTTCTGTTCCACCACATGGAAGACCTCGGAAAGCGCCGGTGAATAGGCGCCAGGGAATATATATTTCCGCATCCACGGGCTGGCGGTACCGGGCGGGCTCATATGGCCGATGGAATGGATCAGCGCGATCCCGTCGTCATCCATAAGCGCGTTGATCTTGCCGAAGAACTCGCCGTAGTGATGCACGCCCACATGCTCGAACATGCCCACCGAGACGATGCGGTCGAAGCGCCCTTCGACCGCGCGGTAATCCTTGAGCTCGAACCGCACCCGGTCGGCCATGCCGGCGCTCTCGGCACGCCGGGTGGCGATGGCGTGCTGTTCCTTTGACAGGGTGACACCGACCACCTCCACATCACTCATGGACGCCAGATACAGCGCCAGTTCGCCCCAGCCGCAGCCGATATCGAGAATGCGCAGCCCCGGCGTAAGCTGCAGCTTGGCGGCAAGCAGCCGCAGCTTGTTGCGTTGCGCCTGTTCCAGCGTGTCGTCCGAGTTCTGGAAATAGGCGCAGGAATACTGCATGCCCTCGTCGAGAAACAGCCGGTAGAAATCGTTCCCCAGATCGTAATGATGCGCCACATTCTGCTGTGCCTTGCCCACTGGATTGGCCTGCTGAAAGCGTTTTAGCTGACGGGAAATGGCGCGGAGCACTTTCTGGACCGGGTACGACCCCAACGATATGCGGTTGATGGAGATGAGCGTGAGGAAATCCCGCAGGCTCGAGTCCTCGAACGTCATGCGGCCATCCATATAGGCCTCGCCGGCGCTCAGCTCGGGATTGGAGACCAGCTTGCGATACAGCGATTTGTCGTGCAGCCGCATGGTGACGCTGAGCCCGGGCGCGCCGGCGAACACATGCTCCCTGCCGCCGACATCGATCACCTTCAACGTGCCGACGCGCACGAAGGATTTCATCATGTGGGATAACGGAAACATACGCCGACCCTGACTGCCGAGAGTTCCGGGAGGTTAGCGCGGGCCAAAGGGGTTGTATATCGAGGACCGGCAATTACTGTTTGGTATGTCCGCTAAGGCATCGGGAGCGGACATTAGTGCGCCGGGTGGCGGGCGGCTCTGTCCGCCCACCCTTGCGTTATTGACCGGCGCTGACGCAACATGGATCCGCGGCACGCTTTGTCGCTTCTTTTTCCTGTCCGCGGCCCGTGGATCAGCCTTACCCGCCGCCATTGATCCCGTCACCGGCGGCCGCAAGACCAATACTCGGGAGAGATGCCCGTGGCCGATGCGCCCGGCGCGAGCCATACGCCGCCATCCTCAAGCGAGATTCCCGCGGGCGCCGTCTACGCTACCTATGGCGTGGGTTTCGCCGGCAATGGCGTTGCCATCATGCTCAAGGTCATCGTTCCCCTGTGGGCCATAGAGCTGCATTTCTCGGCGAGCCAGATCGGCATCGCCATCGGCCTGTCGTCGCTGATGCCCTTTCTATTTTCAATCCATGGCGGCGTGTTGATGGACCGGCTGGGCGCGCGGCGGGTGACCATCGCTTATGGGCTGATCACCGTTATCCTGTGTCCGCTTTATCCGCTGTTCCCGTTCTTCGCCGCGGTGGTGGTGCTGCAGCTGTTCACCGGCCTGGGGTCCTCCATGGTCTGGGTCGGGGCACAGTCTTTGATCATGCGATTTACAAAGGGCAAGACCAGCCTGATCGCGCGTTTTTCCGTCGCCGCGCGCACGGGCACCCTGCTCGGCCCGGTGGCCATCGGGGCGATCTGGGATCTGGCCGGTCCCTGGGGGGCGTTCTCCTTCGTGGGCGGTGCCGCGCTTTTGGTGCTGGTCGCCCTGTTCATGGTGCCGGAAACAAAGGAAACCGCGCCGACAGGCGACGTGTCGGTAAAAACAGGGCCAGTAAAGACAAGGCCGATCAGCGCAAGACTCTGGGACCTGGTCCCCAAATGGCAGGATTATGCCGGCGCTTTTTCCCTGATCGCGATCCCGGCCGTCGCCTTCGTGGTCGCCATGACGGCATTGCGCAATTCATCGACCGGAATCCAAACCTCATTTTATATCGTCTATCTCGAGGAAATCGGTTTCCTGGGCACCCTGATCGGCGTGCTGATAGGCGTGTCCGAGGGGGCGGGCATTCTCGGCGCCCTGATGGCGGGGTGGTGGGAAAAATTCTTCCGGCCCCATTGGGTCCTCATCGGATTTGTCGTTGTTTCTCTGGCTTTCGTATCCATCACGCCGTTTCTTGGGAGTGTCTTCATCTTGTTGATCATCGCCACCACGGGACGGGGTTTTGCCCAGGGCCTGACCCAGCCGGTCATGTTCGGTGTCCTGGCCCGGGCCGTAGATTCCAGCGTTCAAGGGGTCTCCATCGGCCTGCGCACAACCTCCAACCGCCTGTCGGCGGTGCTGGTGCCCTTCGTCATGGGATTTGTCGCCGATATGGTGGGTATCGAGAACAGCTTCTACGTCTGCGGCGGCTTCCTGATCGCTTGTTGCATCGTTGCCACCCTGTTCATCCGCCGCATTCCCGATTTCCGAACCTGAACGCCAGAATATGGTTCACGCGTATTTCACTGCTGGCCGTTAGCCCGATTGCGTACGATGATGTGTACGATTATGGCAACAGAAGCCGGAGTAACCATGTCGGAACCCCCCATCTATACGATCTACCAGCCCGAAAGCGATGCGCCGCAGCCCGGCGATTCGATCGAATGCCGTGTCATCGGCGCCATCCTGACGCCCTACAAGCGGATGGAAGACTGCCCCTCGCGGCATAACAAACGCGAATTCCTCCCCTGCACGATCCAGCTCGCGCCAGAGTACGCGCCCGGTCTCGTCGGGCTGGAGGCCGGCGGCCGGGCGCTGGTGCTGTACTGGCTCCACCTCGCCCGGCGCGACATGGTGCAGCTTCCCGCGCGCGAAGGCGTGCGCGACAAGCCGGTCGGTGTCTTCTCCATGCGCACCCCGCCGCGGCCCAATCCCATCGCAGCTTCGGTGGTCGAAATCCTCGCCGCGCGCGAAGGCGAACTCGACGTGGCCGGCCTCGACTGCCTCGACGGCACGCCGCTCCTCGATATCAAGCGCGCGAGGTTCTACGAGGGCAGCAGGGCCGCCGGTGGGCTGAGTTGACGGCGCGTGCAATCGCCCGCGCAAACGAGAAGCCCATAATCCGGGATTTCCCAGGTGGAGCCCGTGTTAACCCAAGAGTACCGATCTATCGCAATTCTTGGCCGGATTTTGCGGTAGAGGCAACCAAGCCCGCGATCCGGATATTCTGTGAAATGCCCTGCGCACCGGGACCGTGAGCGCGGACAGCGCGAGAACGGTTGAAAGCTGACGAGAGCCGTTCTTGCTTCATGGAATTTTTGCTGTACCGGCGTCTGGCCGTCACAATGGCCCAAAGAGCGATCAACGCGGTGAACCCTGCCGGGGCGACGAGATAAATCATTGCGATACCAGCGCGTCCGTGTCTATCGAGCCGGTCGGAAGAGGCGTGGCTCCAGCAACACCGTTTCCGCGATTATCTTGGACGCGGTGTGGTCATTTACGTCCACAAGAACGACATGCTTGGGTGCTTTGTTCTAATTTGGTATTCGCTGAACCTCCCACACAGATCCAGTGTCTGACTGGAACCGCTGACCAGGTTGAATGACCGTTTCAGACATCGCGCTTCTCCCAAATGGCGAGACATTCAAAAACCACCGATATGGTTAAAAACTCGCTAACGCCCGCATGTAAGGCGATGTCCAATTTTGAGTGGACAGCAGACTTGAAAATGCTGCCACCCGACTACCGCTTTTGACCCAACTCGGATATTTGTCCTCATAAGAATATGGCGGCTGGTTCTTTGACCATGAGCGCGGCCCGTCGCCAGAGACCGCCTGGCCATTGACGGGTTACCAAGCAAGCGGGTACACGGGTTGATGGTCAAAAATCATATCAGGAAAGCTTCATGGCGGGTGTTCCCGAGTCCGAATACATCGACCGAGTCAGCCGGGCCCGGTCGCTCATGGCGCAGTATGGCATTGATTGCCTGCTGGTGACCGACCCGGTCAGTTTCACGTATTTCAGCGGCCAGAACGCGCCGGTTCGGATGAAGTTACGGCCCAGCGTGTTCGTGCTTCCCCTATCGGGCGATCCCGCCATTGTCACCTGGTCCGGACCACAAATGTTTTCCCGGGTTTACAACCGCCCTTATCCGTCCTGGGTGGAAGACCGCCATATATATCCCGAAGTGCCCTTCAACGCGGATGGCGATGTGGATTATGGCATCAAGGGAGTACTGGAAGATCGGAAAGTCGCCAACGGCGTGCTTGCCATCGAGTTGGGGGCCCGGACCTGGCTCGGGCTCTCCGTCAATGATTTCGCGCGCCTGCAACGGGACCTGCCGAATGCCAGCTTCGTGGAATCCGGTCCCGTCATTTGGGGGTGCCGCCTGATAAAGTCCGAATGGGAAATCGACGCGGCCCGGACCGCGTGCGCCATCGGCGGCCGCGCCTGGAAACGGGCGCTGGCGGAGCTGCGCGCCGGTCATACGGGTGCGGATTTACAGAAAAACATTCTTCGCTACTACCATGAAGAAGGCGCGGACTTAACCTCAAGCCCTCCCCTTACCCTGGGAGCGACGGGCGAGGGCGGCGCCTTTCAGAAAGGCGATGTACTCTATCTCGATGGGGGATGCTCTTTCATGGGCTACGAGATGGATTACACCCGCCGCGCGGTGTTTGGCGCTCCCTCTGATCGTCAGCGCAAGGAGCATGACACCATGTGGGAAATTCTCGGCAAGCTGATGGAGCGCATGAAACCCGGAGCGACCATGACCGAACTGTTTGACTATTCCCAGTCGCTGCTGGCCAAAACCGATTTCCACAATTATTCCGACCATCCCTCCAAGCGAATTGGTCATGGCATCGGGCTTGAGACAGAGCCGCCATCGATGAATGCATTCGATCCGACAGTGCTCGCCGAAGGCATGACCTTGACGCCGGAGCCGAAAATCGAAAGCGTCGATGGGTTGGTCAATCCCGAAGAACATGTGGCTATCCGGGCAAACGGGTGCGAAATTTTGTCCACCGATCCCGGCTGGGAACTGGTGGTCATCGAATGAGCATGCCCCCATGACCTTAGCCTCACCGCCGCAATTGATACTCACACGCGACGATGTTGTTTCCGTCGCGCCGTCGTTGCGCGCCATCAACGATATTATCGAAGACACCTACCGGCTGAGCGGTCTTGGTCAGGCGGAGGTTCCGGTCAAGATGGGTGTCCATCCGGGACGCGCGCATAGTTTTTTGCACGCCATGCCGGCGTTTGTGTCCGGGGCGAAGGCGCTCGGCGTCAAATGGGTTTCCTACTATCCTGGAATCTCGTCACAGGGTTTGCCGGACGCATCTGCTCTCATCGTGCTCAATGATCCCGAGCATGGCCACCCCGTCGCTATCATGGAGGGGATGTGGATAACCTCGGTGCGAACGGCGGCGTGTGGCGCGGTAGCGGCGCGCCATCTGGCCAAACCGACGGCCAGGCGTTTGGGGCTTGTGGGCTGTGGCGGCCTGGGCTCCTGGTCGCTGCGAATGATTGCCGACATCTTCCCGGGAATCGAGGAAGTCCATGTCGCTTCAAAAACACAAAATTCGCGCGAGCAATTTTGCGCGGACGCCGCCCAGTATGGGTCATGGCGCATGGTGCCGGTCGACCGGATAGAAGACGCGGTAGCGGACATGGATATCGTCGTGTCCTCGGTGCCTCAAGGGTCGGAACGGATGATCAAGGGGGCGTGGCTTTCGCCGGGGACGCTGGTTATTCCCCTTGATGTTTGCTCCGGCTGGGATGACACGGCTTATGGCTGTGTCGATTGGCTGGTCACCGATGATGTGGCGACACTAAATTCATCAGTAACGACTCGCCGCCCCGATCTGGACCTGCCGTCCGACTGTGTTTCCGTGGGCGACATCATCCTTGGCCAGGGACCGGCTATCGATCGGGAACAGTCTCGGTGCATGTTCATTCCCACCGGTCTTGCCAGTGTGGATATGACGCTGGCCTGGGAGATTTACCGCCGCGCCCGCGCCGCCGGTATTGGCACCGAGATCAACCTCACCTAGTCGGCTGAAGACAGGAAGCAACCATGCAGGGGTTCAGCACACGATTGACAACCAATAGCAGGCTGCCGGCGCTCGATCTCGATGGCTTCGTGTTCGGTGAAATATTCTCCGATCACATGTTTTGCATGGATTACAAGGATGGCGCGTGGCGCGACGGTGAAATCATCCCCTACGGACCCATCGCCATGGAACCCGGTTCCATGGTTCTGCATTACGCCCAGATGGCCTTCGAGGGGTTAAAGGCATTTCGCGGCGGCGACAATGTCCTGCGCCTGTTTCGGCCCGAGCAGAATGCACGGAGATTGCGGGAATCGTGCGAGCGTATGTGTATTCCCGCCATAGATGAAGACCTATTCATCGCCGCCATAGAACAGCTGGTCGACGTCGATCGGGGCTGGGTTCCCGACCGGGCCGGGCATGCGCTTTACATTCGACCCCTGGTTTTCAGCACCGAGCCGCATTTGGAGGTACGACCGTCGCGGGCGTTTCGCTTCTTGGTGCTGACCTGTCCGGTGGGCAGTTATTTTGATGGCGACCGATCGGGCCTCTCGCTGAAAGTCGAGGAGATCTTCTCCAGGACGGCGTCTGAGGGAGGAGTTGGGGCGTGCAAGACCGCGGCAAACTACGCGACGACTTTCCAATCCGGATCGCAGAGCCGTTCCGACGGTTTCGACCAGGTGCTCTGGCTCGACGGCGCGCACCATAGTTACATCGAAGAGGCCGGATTGATGAACGTGTTTTTCAAGATAGACGGGACCGTGGTTACCCCTGAGCTGAATGGCGCTATTCTGCCCGGCGTCACACGGGACAGCGTGATCACGTTCCTTCACGACCAGGCGGTCCGGGTCGAGGAGCGCCAAATCTCCATAGCGGAGGTGGTGGATGCGGCGCGGCAAGGATCGCTCGAAGAAATTTTTGCCACCGGCACGGCCGCCTCCGTTGCCCCGGTGGCTTCACTGACATTTCGGTCCGAAAGGCTGCGTCCCAGCGAGGTCCTTCCCGGTCCGGTCACAAATGATCTATTCGAGCGCCTGACGGGCATCCAATATGGCCGCCTGCCGGACCCCCACCAATGGACCCGCATCGTTTCGGGCTAACATGTCGCCTAACGGCTATTTCCGGAAGTCGCTGCGCCGGAAAATGATTTCCGCTTATGCCTCAGCTTTAGACGATCACCCTCTAAACTCCTGCTACCCTGCGCGCTGTAACGCCGTCAGAGGAATCGTCCCGAAATGAGACATGGACTTGCGTTGCCGACGCGGAAGCAGCATTTCAGCTCGATAGACTCCCATCGCCCTAAAACGTAGGATTTCCGGAAACTACCGTTGCGGAAAACGAGACTAACCAAGGAAGGCACGGTCGATGTTTTTACGAAACCGCTGGTATGCTGCTGCCCAATCGGAAAGCCTGCGAACAAATCCGATGGGGCTCCAACTCCTGAATGAGCAGATCGTAATTTTCCGGAAGGAAAATGGCAGCGTTGTTGCGCTTGAAGATCGCTGTGTTCATCGGCAGGCCCCCCTATCGCGAGGAGAAGTTGTAGGAGATTTACTTCAATGTGCCTATCACGGCCTTTGTTTCGATGGTTCTGGAAACTGCGTTCGAGTTCCCAGTCAGAAACTTATCCCACCGAATGCCCGTGTTCGTCATTACCCGGTAACAGAGCGCCATGGCCTTATTTTCATATGGATGGGATTAAGCGAAGAGCCAGATACAGAGCCATTATATGAGTTTCCCTGGGTTGAAGCGGATGACTGGTATGAAACCCATATCCATCTTCATACTCATTTTTCCTATCTTCTCTTGATCGACAACCTCCTGGACTTATCCCACTTGGCTTACTTGCATAAATCTACCATTGGGATCGACGCCGTCGCGGATGAGGCCAAGCAGAAAACGGAACGGACGGGCGAAAGAATTCGCGTAAGCCGCTGGATGGAGGATATTGATCAGGCACCTACACATATTGAACTATCGGGCTACACCGGAAAGGTAGATCGGTGGCAACAAATAGAGTTCTGTCCGCCTGGATATTTTTGGATACAAACAGGTAGCGCAATAGCAGGTACGGGGGGCGCAAACGCCACGGGGAAAGATCTGTTGATCAAGAGAAATTCCGTTCACATGGTGGTTCCGGAAACAGAGACGACCACGAATTATTTTTATACCACTGTTCACAAAACAGGGGCCCTTTCAGAAGAACGTGAACAGATTTTCAAAGACCGAATGGCTCATACATTTCGGGAAGATGTGGAATTGCTGGAGCAACTTTCCAGACAGGCAAAACCAGAGAGCCCAATGATAGACCTCGCAGCCGATGCCGGTGCTTTGCAAGCGCGGCGCATTCTGGACGATCTTATTTCAGCACAAGCGAACAAAGAGCGCGCTGATCCGAGCACGACAAATTTGCAGTAGTCTTATGCAGAAACCCGCGGGGAAATCGAAAGCGCACGTTCGGGTTCTGCCCTCCGCTTGAGACAGTCGCTGCCGCAGCGCCTCTCGCCTATAAATTTTGGTTCTAACCCACCCTCTAAAACGACTCGACGGCGGCCCCATCCGGCGCGACAATGTGCTATAATCTAAAAGTCCGGCCGGGAGGGTCATCGTCATGTTTGCCAAGCTCAATCATCTTGCCATCACCACCGATCAGTACACCGTCCTCGGTATGTTCTACCGGGCTTACATGGGCATGAAGGTGTCGGGCGTGACCGAGCGCGAGCAGTCGGCCATTTCGGTGGGTGACGGCTATATCGGCATGACCCTGATCCCGCGGCGTCCGGGGCGGCGCGGCGGGCTCGATCATTTCGGCATCGAGGTGGAGGATTTCGATCTGGCGTGCTCACGCATCGCCAAGGACTATCCCGACATCGAGGTGGTCAAGCGGCCGTCCAACCGGCCCTTCGCCAGCTTCAGCACCCATGATCCGGCGGGTAATTATTTCGATTTGTCGCAGCCCGGCCATGAGAACCGCGCCGAGGTCTACGACATGGAAACCTGGAAGCAGGACATGACCCTGGATCATTTCGCCATCCGGGTGCGCCAGCCGGAACGGGTCGCCAGTTTCTATACGGATGTGTTCGAGCTCGAACCGCGCAATGTCTCCACCGAGGACGGCTCGTATAATCTGACCGACGGGCGGGTCACCATGTCGATCCTGCCGTGGAAGATTTCCGATTTTAACGGCACCGGTATCGAACAGCCGGCGATGGATCATATCGGGTTCCGCACCCATGATCTCGACGGCTTTATCAAACATGTGGAAGAGCTGAAGACACAGAACCCGGGCCTGTGGCCGCGGGACATCGATTTCAACGACGAGGGCAAGGCACGGCTGGCGCTGCTGGGCCGCTGCCCCCATGGCGATTACCGTCTGGCCGACCCGGACGGCACACTCATCGACGTACACCAGGATCACTGAACAGGAGAAAATTCATGGCCATCGAAATCATCGATTGCATCGAGATCGGCAAGACCGAAAAGAAACGCACCAAGGTATTTAACACCCGCAAGATGCATTCCTGGGTGCATTACTATCCCAACCCCGGCGACCATGACGAAATGCATTGCCACAATGCGGACCAGACCTTCATCTGTTTCGAGGGCCAGTGCACCATGTCTTTTCCTGATGGCGGCAAGGCCGAGCTCAACCCCGGCATGGCGGCGCTGATCAATGGCGGCTCGTTTTACCGGCTGGAAAATACCGGCGACGGCCCCATGATCATGATGGGCAACCGAACCGGGTCGCAGGATGACATCATGATCATCGACCACAAAACCCGCAAAGACATCCTCGGCAACGTCAAGATCCGCAACAACCGGGAAAAAGCGCCGGCGGATTCATAAGCTTCCGTCGAACCGGCTAAACTGAAAAACAGAAACGGCGGCCCCTCATATTCGAGGAGCCGCCGCTTTCTGTTTGAGCGGGCTACATAAGCCCTGCCCTTACCCTACCGAGGGGTTACTGGGTAACTAAGACCTCGACCCGGCGGTTCAATTTTTGTTTAACGCCGTCTTTCGTCTTCACCGAATTTTTCTCTTCGCCAAAAACGCTGATGCCGATGTCATCCTTGATGCCGGCTTTCTGCAGCGCCCCAAAAACAGCCTTGGCCCGCTTGGTGGCCAGGATGTTGTTGTATTCCGGAGAACCCGCCCGGTCGGCAAAGGCCGCCAGAGAAATCTTGGCACCCTTCTTGGTGTTGCCCTTGATGAAATCAACGGCGTTCATGCCAGACTTGCTCAGCTTGGCGCTGTTGAAATCGAAATACACCACATACTGGATGGTTTGCGGCTTACGGGCCTTTTTCTTCTTTTTCTTGGCAACCTTCACCGGAGATGCATAAACCGCATTTTCCAGCTGGGCCATGTCACCGTAGAATTTGTTCCGGCAGGCCGCGATATGCTTCTTCTGCAGATTTTCTTCGGCTTCCTGCATCCAGCATTCGAAGCTCGTCTGCGCCGCGGCAGCATGCTTGCCTGCCTTCTTGGCGCCGCCCTTCGACATGGCCGCGGTCAGCCGCTTGTATCCGGCGGCCAAACCCTTCTGGTGCTTCTTGGGAATACTGCGCGCGGAGACCATTTCCGGCGCCGTCGGCTTTCCTTTGGCGGCCATCACGGCCCGTTCTTCAAAGGTGACCGCGTCACCGTAATCATATTCCTTGTGTTCGTCCCGGGCGAGCTTGAGATAGCCTTTATGAAGGCCCTTCTCATAGGCACCACCCTTGACGCCCATTTTCGCAATTTCCGCAGTATTGTTGCCACAAGCGGCAAGTAGTCCACCCAGCGCAACCGCTGCAACGACTCCCACTAATTTATTCATCGGAATTTCCCTTCATTCGTTCAAACCGACCCCGTCAGACACCCTTGACTATGTCTAAATTTCCCCTAGGGCAACCCCTAATAGGTGGCAACAAAGGAGGAGCGAATAAGGAGCGATAATCGGGAAGTGACCATACCGGCCTTTGCCTGAATTCTATGGGCGTGGCACAGTCGCGTTTATGGAAGAAAAATCACGAGATCCGGCGCAACGCATCCCCCATTCCGCCGACAACCAGCGCGGTCCGCAGGATTTGCGCGAATGGCTCGATCTGGTCGAGGCCGATGGTGGACTTCACCGGGTGACCGCTCCTGTCAGCGCCCGGGAGGAGCTTGCCGCCGCGACCTATATGGTGGCGCAAAACGAAAATTCGCCGGCGCTGCTGTTCGAGAACATCATCGGGGATAAAAGCGGCACAAGAGTGCTGTCCAACATGTTGGGCGCCAGCAATCGGCGCTTTGCCCTCGCGGTCGGCATCGACCCGGATCTGTCCACACGGGACATGGTATTGGCCTTGCGCGAACGCGCAAAGCGCCGCCTGGCACCGGTGGATGTTGCGGCGGAGAGCGCGCCGGTCAACGAAATCGTCCTGACCGGTGACGATATCGATCTTACCAAACTGCCGGCACCGCGTTTCTGGCCCCGCGATGGCGGCGATTATATCGGCACCGGCGATATCACCTTCACGCGCAACCCGGATTCGGGCCGCATCAATGTGGGCTGTTACCGCCAGATGGTGCAGGGCCCCCGCCGGGTCGGCATGTATTGTTCCCCCGGCAAGCACGGGTTGCTGGACAGGGAGGCCTGGTGGGCGCGGGGCGAACCGTGCGAGGTGGTCGCCTCCTATGGCATCGATCCGGTGCCCTTTATGGTCGCCGCGCAATCCTATGGCTCGGATGTTTCGGAGCTCGACATCATCGGCGGGTTGATTGGCACCCCCATGGAGCTCACGTCCGGCGTCGCCACCTCACTGCCGATCCCGGCCCGTGCAGAGATTGTCATCGAAGGCACGGTCAGTGCCGACGATATGGCCATGGAAGGCCCGCTGGGCGAGTTCACCGGCTATTATGGCCGGCCCGAGGGGCCGCAGCCGGTGATCGAGGTCAAGGCATTGCATATGCGCCGCAATCCCATACACACCGCGGCCCTGATGGCGGATTACCCGGCCTGCGAGATTGGCGCCTACTATGCCATCATGCGGTCGGCCGCCATATGGGACGATCTGGAGCGCTTCGGCATTCCCGGTATCGAGGGTGTCTGGTGCCCCCCCGCGGCGGCCGCCAGCTGGGGCATGACGGTGATCTCGATCCGCCAGCAATATGCCGGTCATGTCGCCCAGGCGCTATCGGCCGCGGCCCAATGTCCGGCCGGCGCCTATTTCACCAAATGGATCGTCGCGGTGGACGAGGATGTGGACCCCGCCGATATGAACCAGGTCATCTGGGCCATGAGCACCCGTTCCAATCCGGTGGACGATATCGATATCCAGCGGAAAACCTGGTCGACGGGACTCGATCCCAGCCAGTATTCACCGGAATTGCGTCCCTACGCGTCGAAAGCGCTGATTGATGCCTGCAAACCACACCGGTATCTCAAGGAATTTCCGGTTCGCACTCTGATCCGAAAATCGGTTCATGACGGGGTTGCCAGCCGCTGGAATGAGCTTGGCCTGCCAGGGGCTTCCCCCACCCTCACCGCGTTCGACGACAGCGAAGATACCCCTTTAGATTAAGGCCTTATTAACCATTCCTTACGATTTAGGGCAGCAAGATCGTATCGTCCAGATGGGGGATTTTAGTTGTGTCGGGCCTCCAACCCGGCCATCATTGTAAACGGTACAATAAATCGGGTTGGTGAGTGAACCGGCCCCCAGGTGGGCGCGCAACGAAATGGAGGGAGCAATATGCTTCCACGCCGCGCAAACCCCAAATCCTTTGCTAAAACAATGGCCCCGCTTGTCTTTGCCATGGCGTTTGGCAGTCCGCTACCATCTGTGGCCGATGAGGTAGCCATCCTCCAAACACCCAGCATCGAAGATCTGATCGTTCAGCGCGATACGAAATCCGGTTCACTGGGGTTTGATCTCGACCGGCGTGAATGGGGAAGCTTTGCACCAGGTGCCATAAATTTTACCGTCAGATCGTCCGAACGGCAGGATGTGTCCGGGCCGACCATGGAATCTTATTCCCCCCATGCCGCCGACGATGAGCGCAGTCTCGCCTACACCATATCCGCCGGCTGGGGTACGCCGGATGATCGCGTCACCTTTTCGTTCACTACCAGAAATTCCGACGGCGGCGGCACAAACCTGTTTGTAAGCGATCCGCAGGAGGACATTCTGAGCCTGTCCCGTTCGATGACGAGCAACGGCTGGGCTACGAATTTCACGGCATCCCTTGGTAATAGCCGCCCCGACGAATTCGGCGGACGGACCCAGAAACTAGGGGCGTCGGCGAGCTTCCTCAAGACTACCGATTGGGCGCGGGGTATGGGGATCACAGCGAAGATCTATCAGGATCTGCATACGGCCCCGGGTCAGATGAACAGGGAAAACGATACCGCCTGGGAATTGAGAACGGGTGGTGATCTCCTGTTCGGCCGCGCAAGAAACACCAACTCCGCGTTGCCATCCCTGTCGATTTTCTTTTCCGTCAAGGGTAATTCACCCGACCAAAAGGATGCGGACATCGACGATGTCGACGTCACAACCGGTGTCGCCGGCAAGCTGACTTTCTAAAATCATGTTCCTGTTAGGGGTCCGGTCGGTCCCGCCACCAGCGGCGCCACGCCCCCACATCATAGCCGAACCGTTTCCCCGTCAAATCCGTCAGCGCGCCCACCATGTCTCCAGTGAGCCACTTCGGATCCCCCGGACGGTCCAACCGCTTTATCAGGGCCGACAGCGTCGCACGATCCCGTTGATTTAACCGGGCCACCGCCCAGGCGGCGGCGAGCGGCTGCTGGATATATTTTTCCGCCCGGTTGGGCTTGCTGGTCCAGGGAATATCCAGATAGCGGAGCGGCACGCGGCCCTGGCCATTATGGGCGAGAGCCCACAGCAGGTACCATTGGGCCATCCGGTCGGTGGCAATCCGGCGGCGGCCGAACATGCGCGCGCTCCCCTCGGGAAAAGGTCCCGAAAGACGCTGGATCAGAGCGTCCGAAGTCTTCTTCGACCGGTCGAGCGCCAGCGGCCTGACGGCAAATCGCAGCCGCCGGTACTGATTTCTGTCAGCCAGTACCTTATCCAGAGCCGCCAGCGCGGCTTGTCGTCGCGGGGCGGACAGCCGGGGGGATTTTGGCAAGTCTCTGATCGGGGCATTAAAACCCGGCGCGACAGCCTTCTCCGGTCCCCAAAGTTCGCCGCCCCCGTCTGACAGAACTCCCACGTAAGGCGCCCCGCCAAACACGGCCACGGACAGCGGCCTCACTGCCTCGAACCGATGCACCGGCGACCAATGGCTGCCATCAATGGTGCGCCACAGGGAACCGGAGCCCCGGCGCGCCGTCACGGCCCAGAGCTGCTCCCCGTCACTGGCAAAGGAATCGATGACGCCGTCGGGACCACGCAGTTTTTCGACAAGCTGTCCGTCCGTGCGCCACAACGCCGAGCCATCCGGCCCTTTATTGACCGCATACACCCAGCCTTTGTAAGCGATGGTCGGGGTCACCTCCGACCCGACTGGCCATCCTGGCACCGGGGCCGCCCCCTCTGAGCCAACCCGCAGCAACTTGGGTGAAGTGTCGTCGTACCAGGTGGTAAGACCGGCAAACACGGTTCCCCGCAGAACGGCCAAAGACGTGATACGGCTTACCTTCCTCTCGGGCGTCGGATATTCAAAATACAGCTTCCAGCTTGTGCCGCGATCCCGGGACACCGCGATTTTCGCGCTCCACGAAGACAGGGCCGCATATAAAGTGCCGCTGGCGCCCGCCATCGTATGGGTATGGAACGCCCGTCCCGCCGGAATGACATGCCAGCCCCAGTCACGGCCATTGGTGACCATGAATTCGCCATGACCGGGCGAAAACCGGGAATCCTCGAACGGCCAGTACAGCAGCCCCCCCATGATAAGAGGATCGCCGGCATCCTGGCTGAACAGGTGTTTTTCGTATCGCGTCTTTCCCGTCGCGGGGTCGAAACTATAGAGATCGGCTGAGTTGTGATTGACGAACTTGACCGAATTGGCGAACCACAACCGGCCGCGATAACCGATGAGCGATGACACCCCGTGCCAGGGAAGGCCATGGACCAGCCGCACCAGCGGTTCGGCCCGTGCCGAACCGGACGCAACGGCCACTATCCATAGAAACGCGCAGGCAGCGCCGAACGGCCAAAACCGCCGCCTTTTTGGCCTACAGGCCGATACCGGGATGCCCCACCGCATATTCGGTCAACTGGGTTGTAATATAATCGAACGCTTCATCTACCGTATCTGCGCGGTGAAACAGATTCACATCTTCGGGAGATATGGTGCCGAACTTGGCCAGCGCATCGAAATTGATCACTTCGTCCCAGAATTCACTGCCATAGAGAACGATAGGCAGGCGTTTTTTGATCTTGTCGGTCTGGACCAGGGTCAGGGATTCAAACAGCTCGTCCATGGTGCCCACCCCGCCCGGCATCATGACCACTGCCTTGGCGAGATAGAGAAACCAGAACTTGCGCATGAAGAAATAGTGGAAACTGAAATCGAGCCGCCTTGTGATGTACGGGTTGTTGGATTCTTCCATGGGAAGCGAGATGCCCAGCCCGATATTTTCACCCTTGGCCTCGGAGGCGCCCCGGTTGGCCGCTTCCATGATGCCCGGCCCGCCTCCCGAACAGATGACGAACCGCCGGCCGGTATCGTTGAGCCCCTTGGACCATTCGGTCAGGCGATAGGCCAGTTGCCTCGTATCCTCATAATAGCGGGACATGTGAAGGTCCATCTCGGCCCGCGCGACGTCCCCGCCCTCCGTCTTCGTGGCAGTCAGGGCCTCCTCCGCAACGTCCCGCGGTTTTGTCCGCGCCGAGCCGAAGATGAGGATGGTGTCCTTGATATTATGGTCTTCGAAGCGCTCCAGCGGCTCGAGATATTCCGATAGCAGCCGCACCGGCCGAGCGTCCGGACTCTCGATGAATTTCTTGCTGTGATAGGCCTTCACAGCCTGATGAGGGCGTTTTGTCATTAGACCAGCCTAACGGCAGCTTCCTTGCCGGGACGTTAACACGTGCAGAAAGCGAATCAGGCAACCACCCCCCCGGCCCCGGTACCATCCGCGGGC
>JABJKO010000068.1 GCA_018660305.1 Rhodospirillaceae bacterium | reverse complement strand
GACCACCAGCGCGCACAGTGCCTCGCCCCATTTTTGGTCGGGAATGCCGAAGACGGTGCAGTCCATAATGGCCTGGTGTTTTTCCAGCGCGATTTCCACCTCACGGGGATAGATATTGACGCCGCCCGAGACGATCATGTCCTTTGACCGGCCCGCCAGGGTGACGAATCCGTCCTCGTCCATGCTGGCCAGATCGCCGGTCCAGGCCCAGCCGTCATCGTTCTTGAAATAGGCGGTGGTCTCCTCCGCATTGTTGTAATAGCCGTCCATCAGGAAAGGCCCGCGCACGACGATCTCGCCGGTCTCCCCCACCGCAACCGGATGTCCGTCGGGATCGAGCAGGGCCAGATCGACACCCAGCGCCGGCCGGCCGACGGTGGCCGCCTTATGGCGCGGATGGCTGGGTTTGTAGATGCAAAGAGGCCCGGTTTCCGACTGGCCGTAATGATCGGTGAATTTGGTGTCCGGCAGCCTGGCATCGACCGACGCCACCAGGTCAGGCGGCGTAATAGCGCCTGCGCAGGTGATCATACGCAGGGAGCTGAGTTTTTCTTTGCTGAAATGGGCGGCGTCCAGAAGCTGGCTCAACTGAACCGGTACCATCATGACATTGCTGATGCCGTGGCGGTGGGTTTCCCCGGCGAATTCATCGGCGTCCCAGCCGGTCAGCAGCACGCAGGTGGCGCCGACCAAAATTGCGGTGGGCATCCACACCAGCGATCCCATGGCGTGATAGAGCGGCGTGATGAGCCCGACCACGTCGTCCTCGGTTACTTCCTGTTCGATGGCGATGGTGTAGCAGCTGACCAGGCGGCAGCGATGGCTGACCATGGCGCCCTTGGGGCGGCCCGTGGTGCCGCCGGTGAAGGTCATGGCGAAGGGATCGGTCTCCAATAGCATCACATTGGGCGGGGTTTTCGGCTGGCCGCCGATGAAATCGTCGAATTCGTGCCAAGTGCCGGTGGCCGGTTCGCCGATGACGATGACATGGTCGAGCGCCGGCAGCCGGTCGATGATTTGGGCGATCTTGTCCTGGAAGCCGGCCTCGACGACCACCAGTTTCGCGCCGGTCTGCTCCAGGATGGCGACCAGCTCGTCCGCCGCATAGCCGGTCATCAGATTGCACAGGATGGCCCCGGTCTGGGCGCTGCCGAAATGCGCCATGACATATTCCGGGATGTTCCGGCTCATGATGGCGATGGTGTCGGATTTGGCGATGCCCAGGCCCAGCATTCCATGGGCAAATTGGTTGGCCGCCGCCGCCAGATCACCATAACTCACCCGCCGCTCGCCGTAGATCAACGCGGTCTTGGCCGGGTGGCGCTTGGCGCTTTGGAGCAGAATATCGCCGGTCAGCAAGGGCTGTATCTCTTCGTTTGTTGGCCGCTGGGAGAGAAGACCTTATCGTATGAGAATTCTTTCCGCATCTTTTAGGTGTAGAGGGCTCTAGCCGGCCATGATCGGCGCGTCGCCCCTGAGCATGATGCGGTGCATGTAGCGCCGTTCGCTGGCGACCCGGACCGGCGTCGCCTGATGCAGGCAGGAACGGTTGTCCCAGATCAGCATGTCGCCGGCGGACCAGCCATGGCTGTACTGGAATTGTGTCTGGTCGGCATGGGCATAAAGCGCATCCAGAAGAACATCGCCCTCTGCCTGCTCCATCTCCTCCACCGCGTCACAGCGCATGGGGTTGAGATAGAGCGCCGCGCGGCCGGTTTCGGGATGACGGCGCACCATCGGTTGCCAGACTCCGTCGCTGCCTTGCTTCTCCGCGTCGGTGCGTGCCAGCAGCTTGCGTGGCGCCCGGCGCGAGATATAGGCCTGAAAGGCGCGGCGGCCCCGCAATGTCTCCCTGGTGGCAGGATCCAGGGCCTCATAGGCCATCATCATATTGATGAATTCCGTATTGCCACCGCCGCTGGGCGGCAAATCGATGGCATAGAGCGTGGTGGCCTTGGGCGGGCAGGCCAGATTGGAATGATCGGTATGCCACGACCCGCCGCGATAGAGCAGGGTTTTTTCGCCGGTGCGCGTGTCGGTGGCGGTATTCGTGAGCTCCTCGATGGCCTCATAACCGGGCAGCCGGTAGGTGGCGACCACAGGCGGCATGGGCTCCCCCAGATTGGTGGCGGCGGCCAGGAACTGATCCGGTGTAGCGAATGACTGGCCGCGAAACACCAGCACGCCGTTGTCGGCGAAGGCTCTGTTGATGGCGGTCTTCGTCCCGCCATCGAGGGACTGTTTCAAATCAACGCCGATCACCTCGGCGCCGAACGGGGCTTTCAAGGGTCTGATGTCGCAATGGGTCATAGCGGCGAACAGGGTAGCGCGCCGCCCCGACGGGCGGAACCTGTTTTACATCCCTCCCAGTCAGGCCAGAGGAGCGGCGATATCAGCTGAACGGTTTCCAGAGCAGGATCAGCTTTGGTAGCACGGTGAGCGCTGCCATGAGGGCGATGAACATGGCGGCGGCGGTCAGCACGCCGAAATATATGGTCGGGATGAAGTTGGAAAACACCAGGATGGAAAAGCCGAAGATGATGGTCAGGGTGGTGTAGAAGACCGCCTTGCCGATGTTCGCATGGCAGATGTGCAGGGTTTCTTCATACCGGTGGGTCAGGGCGTATTCCTCCCTGAAGCGGTAGATGTAGTGAATGCCGTTATCGACCGCGATGCCGATGGTGATGGCGGCGATGGTGATGGTCATCATGTCCAGCGGGATGTCCGCCAACCCCATGACACCCAGGACCACTGCGGCCCCCAGCAGGTTTGGCAGAATACCGATAATCGCCAGGGTGACCGACCGGAACAGCACCAGGAACATGATCGCGATCCCCAGCATCACCACACCGATGGTCTTGATCTGCGAATTGAACAGGCTCTGCAGCATATTGTTGTAGAGCACCATCAGCCCGCTTACGACGATCTCCTGCTTCTCGAATCCGAGCTTGTTTACGAGATCATAGCGCACCGTCTCCAGCAATTCCTTGCGCCGTAAATCCGGTTTTGAATCCGTCACCCGCGCGAGGAAACGTGCTTCATTGTTGTTTATGGAAACATAGGGGGCGATGAGGTCTCTTTTTTCGGCAGGGGAAATTTTGGTATAGAGGATGGCGAGCTCCAACCCGTCCAGCTCTTTATCGAGAAAGTCCTCGGCAATCCGGACCATGGAGGCAAGCGACAGCACCTTGCCGATTTCGGACCGCCCATCGAGGTAATCCTGAACCTCCTTGATGCGCTGGATCTTGGAAGGGGTGAACCAGTATTGCGGCGATTTGGCGCGTATCGCCGCGTACTCGTGCTCCATTTCGATGTCTTCCTTGCTCAACCCTTCAAGGTCCTCCGGTTTCAAATCGAAGGCGGTGTCCTTCTTGAATTTAATGAGGATTTCCAGGGGGGTGGTGCCACCGAGTTTTTCATCGATGAGCTTGAGACCCTGAAAAATTTCCGTGCTGTCCCGAAAATAATTGATGAAGCTGTTCTCGACGCGCAACCGTTCTATGCCCACCCCGCTCACCACCGCCAGAAGGACCGTAAACGCCAGGATCTTGTTGCCGTGCAGCTCGGTCAGGCGGGCCAGGTGGATGGGCAACCGAAACCGTTCGCTGTCGATGGTCGGGGTGGATCCTGACTTCCCCATGACCATCAGCAACGCCGGGAACAGGAGGAACGAGGTGACAAACGTCACCGCCAGCCCGGCGCTCATCATCCAGCCGAAATCAATGACCGGTTTGATGTCGCTCACCACCAGGGAACTGAACCCCATGATGGTGGTGAGCGCCGTGTAGAAACAGGGTTTGACCATCTTTCGGATTGTGTTTCTGACCAGCGCCAACTGATCATCGTCCGGATGATCCTGCCGGAGCTGCCGGTAGCGGACGATCAGATGAATATTCATGGAGATGGTGATGATCAGCATGAGGGCGAGAAAATTGGAGGAGATGACGGTGACCTTCCAACCGATCAGGCCCAGGACGCCCATCATGACCAGCCCGGCATAAACACAGCTGAGTAACGGGAGCACCACCCAACGCACTTGGCGGAAGATGATTGTGAGGACGATGACCAGGAAGATAAACACTCCGCCCCCGAAGACGATCAAATCATTGCGCACGAACCGCACCATGTCGTCGGTAATCATCGGCACACCGCCGAGATGCAGGACACCATGCTGACGGTACGGTTTGATGATTTCTCTGATCTGGCCAATGGTTCGGTGGCGTTGCGTGTTCAGCACATCATGCGCCCGGTCGTACTCGGCGCTGATGCTCTTCAGGGTTTGGCTTTCCTTGTCGGAGAGACCCGTCTTTCGGTTCTTGGCCCGCAACGCGTTCCGGGACCGCAGCAGATCGTCATACTTGATGTTCTTGTCGAGGCGTATCAACAGGGCGGTGGTGCGGCCATCCGCGCTGAGGATGAGTTCGCTAAAAATAGGGCTATTGACGAGCTCGTCCCTGGCCTTGCCCCGGTCGATGCCGGATTTTTCCAGGGTGGGTATGTCCTTGATCAGTTCCGCAAAGGGCACGTCCGAGTTTTTGAACAAGGGGGCGTCGAGTATGGTGAACACCGACTCCACGCCGACGACCTTGTTGAGTGCTCCACCGAGTTTCTTCAACGCTCCCAGTGACGGGCCCGAGAAGAGATCCCGTTCCGGGGTGTAGGTCACGACGAGTAATGCGCTGCTCGGATAGCGTTCCTGGATTTTGCGAAACAGATTGAGGTCCGCGTCATCTTCCAACAACAGAGAGTCGGCCGAGGCGTCCAGCTTGAAGTTTGTGGTGTGGTAACCGAAGAAAATCAGAACCGAGAGCATTACCAACAGAACTAATTTGGGCTTTTGAAACACCAGAGTGTCATAGGCCTGCAGGATGCGGGACGTCATAGGGTTTCCTTTTTACGCACTACCAAACTATCCGGGGGGCAATGTCAGGGGTCTGTTGAACACGGGGACATATTCTTATACGAATCGGTTGGAAATGGGGCTCGGTTTTATGCTTGCGCGTAAAAATATGGTCGCGGCGATACCCATAAGTAATCCTCGACTGTCGAGACCTCCCATCGGTTTAACCGGAAATTGCCGTCATGGATGATGCCGCAGCCCGCCGCTCAGGTCGCCTTCAGTTTGCTTTGGCTCTTTTGATTGCAGTGCTTTTTGTCCTGCCTTCCCGCGCCACGCTTGCCTGCGACGTCGACCGCCGGCTCGAAGCCATGCAATTTGTCGAAAACCTGACGCGCAAGGCAGGTGATATTTTGACGCAGAATCCGAACCCGCTTATTCCCCCGCTAGTTCCGATGACGGCGCATATTTTGGAAAATGTGAAGTTCGACCCGTTGGCCAAATACGCCATGGGCAGGTTCTGGCATCAGGCGACGCCCGAGCAGCGCCTTGAGTACAAATCCCTCTTCAGGGAAACAGTATCCTACGCCCTGGCCCAGCAGGTGATGCGGTTTCGTAACGCGACGCTGGAAATCTCGAAACGTCCGGTATTCGGCGCCAACGCCCTCTTGTTGAAGTCGAAACTTACCCTGCCAAGGACGGCGGCAACCCATCTCGGTTGGCGCATCGCCTTCAATCAGTGCCGCGCCTTCCTGGTGGATATTCTGCGCGACAATGTGAGCCTGATCACCGTAAAGCGGGAGGAATTCAGGGCGGTGGTATCCAGAAGCGGGGTCGGCGGGCTTCTGATAGGCCTTCGCCGGGTGGCGACAAGACAGGCTCAGACGGCCGTTGGAGGCCAGGGCCATACGTCCCGCGCGATCCTCAGCCGGCTCCTCCTCGAAGCCGCCGCCGAAATGAGCAAGCGTGTTCGGTAGAAAGATTTATCGGCTCACGGCAGCACCATGGAAACGTGGGGTGAGGAGATAGCGGAGCCGAATCGGACTGTTTGACCGGCTCCGCCCCGTGGTAGGGTCGTCGCCGGTATCTTCCAACGGCGTGGGATGAATGGAACGGTCGTTCAAGAAGGAAATCGGGCTGCTGCGCCTCGGTGACGGCGAAATATTCCATGGCGAGGGGATACTCGCCGTCACGAAAGCCCTGCTGCAGTCGGGGGTCTCCTATGTGGGCGGCTATCAGGGCGCGCCCATTTCCCATCTGATGGACGTGCTGTCAGACGCCGAGCCGTTGCTCGATGAATACGGCGTTCATTTCGAAGTCTGCGCCAATGAGGCCTCGGCGGCGGCCATGCTGTCGGCCTCGGTCAATTATCCCATCCGCGGCGCGGTCACCTGGAAGTCAGTTGTCGGCACCAACGTGGCCTCCGACGGCCTGTCGAATTTATCGTCGGCGGGCGTGACCGGCGGGGCGCTGATCATCGTCGGCGAAGATTACGGCGAAGGTTCCAGTATCATCCAGGAACGCACCCATGCGTTCGCCATGAAATCCTCCATCTGCCTCCTGGATCCGCGGCCCGAGCTGCCCACCATCGTGGACATGGTGGAACATGCCTTCCGCCTGTCCGAGGCGTCCAACATGCCTTCCATGCTGGAGTTGCGTATCCGCACCTGCCATGTGCATGGCCATTTCACCGCAAGCGACAACGCCCATCCGAAAATTTCACGCAACAATCCGGCCAGCGCGGCGGATTTCGATCTCGGCAAGGTCAGCCTGCCGCCAGCCACCTATACCCAGGAAAAACACAAGATCGAACACAGGCTGCCCGCTGCTATCAAGTATATCTCGGAGAACGGGCTCAATGAGAGCCTCGCGGGCGATGTGCCGGAAATCGGCGTGATCGTCCAGGGCGGCATCTACAACACGCTCATGCGGGCGCTGCATCAGTTCGGTCTGGCCGATGTCTATGGCCAGGCGCGTCTGCCGATCTTTGTGATGAATGTGACCTATCCGCTGGTGCCCGACGAGCTGGTGCGGTTCTGCGCCGGCAAGGACGCGGTGCTGGTGGTCGAAGAAGGCCAGCCTGATTATATCGAACAGGCGCTGCACGCCATCCTGCGCAAGGCCGATGTAAACACCGTGCTCGCCGGCAAGGACGTGCTGCCCATGGGCGGCGAATATACCTCCGAAGTGATGATCCGCGGACTTGCCGGGTTCCTGGAGAAACATGCGCCGCCGCCGCTGCAGATCGGCCCGGCGGTGAGCCGTATGACCCAGCTTCTCGCCGAGAAGGACCAGGCAAAGGCGGATCTGGGTACGGATTATCCGCTGCGCCAGCCGAGCTTCTGCACCGGCTGTCCCGAACGGCCCATCTTCAGCGCCATCAAGATCCTCGAGCGCGAGCTGGGCCCCACCCACGTCAGCGCCGATATCGGCTGCCATACCTTCGCCGCCCTGCCGCCGTTCAATGTGGGCCATACGGTGATGGGCTACGGGCTGGGACTCGCCAGCTCGGCCGGGCTGCGGCCCAATATGGACAAGCGGGTGCTCAGCATCATGGGTGATGGCGGGTTCTGGCATAACGGCATCTCGTCCGGCGTGGCCGCCGCCCAGGCCAACGGCAATGATGCCGTCCTCATGGTCATTCAGAATGGCTATACCTCGGCCACCGGCTGGCAGAAGCTGCCTTCGAGCGCCACCGATCGTCACGGCAAGACCCGCGACATGTCCATCCACAAGGCCATGAAGGGACTTGGTGTCGGCTGGATCAGGACCGTCCGTACCTATTCCATCGCCACCATGATCAAGACCCTGCGCGAGGCCATGACCACGGCCCAGGGCGGGCTCAAGGTGATCATCGCCGATGGCGAATGCCAGCTTGCGCGCCAGCGGCGCATCCGGCCGCAGATCGCCAAACAGCTCGCCGACGGCGACCGCGTGGTCCGCACAAGGTTCGGGGTCGATGATGACGTCTGTACCGGCGACCATTCCTGTATCCGCCTGTCGGGCTGCCCGTCCATCACCATCAAGCCATCGCCCGATCCGCTGCGCACGGACCCGGTGGCCCATGTGAATAACGATTGCGTGGGCTGCGGCGTGTGCGGCGAGGTGGCCCATGCCGCCGTGCTGTGCCCGTCCTTCTACGAAGCCCGCATCGTGCAGAACCCCGGCTGGTATGACCGCCTTCTGGAACGGGTGCGGCGGGCGGTGATCGCCAGGCTGGCGCCGCAACCGGCTGTCCCGTCGGAATCATGACAACCACCGGCATGACAACCACTGGCGCCGACCGTCCCATCACGTTGCTGGTGTCGGCCATCGGCGGCGAAGGCGGTGGGGTGCTGTCCGGCTGGATCGTCGAGGCGGCGAAGCATGCCGGTTACCCGGTCCAGAGCACGTCCATACCCGGCGTCGCCCAGCGCACCGGGGCGACTACCTATTATCTGGAAATCTTTCCGGTTCTCATCGACGCGCTTGGCGGCAAGCGGCCGGTCCTGGCCATTTACCCCGGCGTCGGCGATGTGGACATCATGGTGGCCAGCGAGTTCGTCGAATCCGGCCGCGCCATCAGTAATGGCTTTATCACCCCCGACCGCACCGTCCTGATCGCCTCGACCCATCGGGTCTATTCCACCGGCGAGCGCATGGCCATGGGTGACGGACGGTTCGATACCGATACCCTGCACAAGGCCATCGCGCGGCGTAGCAAGAACGCGCTGCTGGCCGATCTGAGGGCGGTGGCGCAGAAAGAGGGCGTCAGCCTCAACGCCATTCTATTGGGGGTGCTGGCGGGCTCCGGGCTCCTGCCTCTGCCGGCGGGATCCTATGAAGAAGCCATTCGCGCCGGTGGTATCGCGGTGGAGCCCAATCTGAAGGGCTTTGCCGTCGGCATGGCGTATCAATTCACGCCCGAGGCGGCGCTGGCGCCCACCGAGATCGAGACCAAGCGGCACGCGGTCACGGCTTCGGAGGCGCTGGAGGCGCGCATCGCGGCGGGATTTCCGGAATGCGCCCATGAAGTCCTGCTGGAAGGCGCCCGGCGGCTCACCGATTACCAGGACGAATCTTATGGGGTTACCTATCTGGAGCGCGTGACGGCGATCTGGGCGGTGGAACAGGCGGCCGGCGGTGACGGCACCCTCACCCGCGAAGTGGGGCGGCAGCTTGCGCTGCGCATGTCCTATGAGGACGTCATCCGGGTGGCGCAGCTCAAGAGCGCGCCGGAGCGGTATGAGCGTGTACGGGCCGAAGTCCGGGCGAAACCCCATGAGCCCATCGTGGTGCTGGATTATTTCAAACCGGGGATAGACGAACTCTGCGCCGTGCTGCCCTCCGGGCTGGCGCGCCCGTTACTGGCCCTATCGGCCCGCCGGGGTTGGCAGGGCCGCGCCCATCTGGGGATGAAGATTCGCAGCACGTCGATCTTTGGATATGGCTGTCTGCGTCTGCTTGCCGGTCTGAGAAACTGGCGGCCCAAAAGCCACGGATTCAAGGAAACCCAGGATCAAATCGACGATTGGCTGACCGACGTGAAGGCGGCGGTCCAAAAGAGCCTGGAACTGGCCCTTGAAGTGTCCGAATGCGTCCGGCTCATCAAGGGATATGGCGATACCTTTCGCCGTGGGCAGGATAATTTTGACAGGATCCGTGACGCGCTGATCGTCCCCGCCCTCGACGGCAATTTGGATCCGGCGCGCGCTACCGATGCCCTGGCCAATGCCCGCGCCGCCGCCCTCGCCGACCCGGAAGGGACGCGATTGTCCGACGTGCTCGCATCGTTTCAGAAAACCGAACTCAACCAGGCCGCCGAATAGGCCTGGCAAGGTTACGGGTGTTGTCCGCAACATAGGTGCCCGGTTTATCCGCAAGGACAAAACTTTATGAGCGCGCCTGTCGGCGCGCGACCCCCCACCTACGCCTCCCCCTCAAGGGGGGAGGGCTGGGGTGGGGGTGATGTGGCTCAGAGGTCGAATTCAGGGGGCAACCCCGGCGTTACGCGACGATTTCGACCAGTTCGATATCGAAGGTGAGATCCATGCCGGCGAGGGGGTGGTTGGCATCCAGGGTCACCGACTCGTCGGTCATTTCCACGACGGTCAGCAAAAGCTGCTGCCCGTTGGGGGCCTGGGCCTGAAGCTGGCCGCCGACGGTCAGCTCCACGTTTTCGGGGATCATGGACCGTTCCACGGTCTGGACCGCGTCATCCTGGCGCGGGCCATAGGCATCGTCGGCGGCGATGGTGACGGTCTGGGTTGCGCCGGCCGTCATGCCGATGACGGCCTGTTCCAGGGTCGGGATGATGGTTTCTTCGCCTATTTTAAATTCCAGCGGATCCCGTCCCGAGGACGAATCAAATTCCGTCCCGTCATTGAGTTTTCCGGTGTAATGCATACGTACGGTATCGCCGGCCTTCGCCTGTGTCATGATGTCTGTCCTTTCCAACCAGGGCTGTTTCTTGGTGTTGGCAGTCCGGTTCTCTGGCGACATTCCGAGCATGGCCGGCCGGCAGAAACCCTTTAAAGAGATGTTAACAAGGGGATCGTACCATGATGAAAGCGCACCTGTCACAACGTCCCTGTGGTAAGGTCCTGGGGCCCGTTGGATTGTGACTCGTGCTTTAATTGGGAACGACAATCGGGGGAGTTGGCCGTGGACCGACTACTACTGTTAGGCGCCGGCAAGATCGGCGCGGCAATTGCCGAGCTGTTATGTGGCAGCGGCGATTACAAGGTCACCATCGCGGATCGCGAACAGGATCTGCTCAATGCAATTGATCGGAACGATGTCAACCGCGTGGTGGTCGATGTGGAAGACGGTGCCGCCGTTCTCGCCGCCATGAAGGATCAGGACGCGGTCATCAGCGCGCTGCCCTACTACCTCAACGTGACCGTGGCCAAGGCCGCCTGTAAGGCGGGGCTGCATTATTTCGATCTCACCGAGGATGTGGAGACCACCCGCGCCGTCAGGAAAATCGCGGCCAAGGCGAAAAGCGCCTTTATGCCGCAATGCGGTCTTGCCCCCGGGTTTATTTCCATCGCCGCCTATGAGCTGACCAAGAGCTTCGAGAGGCTCGAGACCGTGCGCATGCGGGTCGGTGCCCTGCCACAATTCCCGACAAACGCGCTCAATTACAATCTGACCTGGAGCACCGACGGGCTGATCAACGAATATTGCAACCCGTGCGATGCGATCCACGAAGGCAAGAAAATCGATGTCCTGGCGCTGCAGGGGATCGAACAGTTTTCGCTCGACGGCATTACCTATGAGGCGTTCAACACGTCGGGTGGCCTCGGGACCCTTTGCGAAACGCTGGACGGCGGCGTGCGTGAGCTCAATTACAAGACCGTCCGCTACCCCGGCCATTGCGACTTTATGAAGATGCTGGTCAACGATCTGCGGTTGGGCGAACGGCGGGAGCTGTTCCGCGAATTATTGGAAGCGGCGATCCCTGTAACGCTGCAGGACGTGGTGCTGGTATTCACCACGGTCACCGGCACGCGCGGCGGCCGTCTGACCCAGGAATCCTACGCCAACAAGATCTACAGCCAGGACATCAACGGCACTACCTGGAGCGCCATTCAAATCACCACCGCCGCCGGCATATGCGCCGCGGTGGATCTGATGCGCAGCGGCAAGCTGCCGCGCCAGGGATTCGTCCGGCAGGAAGATATCTCCTTGCCTGATTTCCTGGCCAACCGCTTCGGGCGCTATTACGACACCGACAATACATCACCAGGTTTGCAGCAAATCCGCCGCCTGCAAGGAGAATTCGACCATGGATATGATCGGGCAGTTTGACGAGCTTGGGATTGCCGATGCCTGTGCCGGTGGCGGCGATCTGATCGTAAAGTCGCCACTTGATGGCGCGGAGATCGCGCGGGTGGCGTCCAATACGCCGGCCGATGTGGAAACCGCTATGGTCAATGCGGAGCGGGCTTTCATTGCCTGGCGCGAGATTCCGCCGCCCAAGCGCGGTGAGTTGGTGCGTCTTTTTGGCGAGGAACTGCGCCGCGCCAAGGAGCCTCTGGGCCGGCTGGTCACCGTCGAATGCGGCAAGATCCTGCAGGAAGGCCTCGGCGAAGTGCAGGAGATGATCGACATCTGCGATTTCGCGGTCGGTCTGTCCCGTCAGCTCTATGGGCTGACCATCGCCTCCGAGCGGCCCGGCCATCGCATGATGGAAACCTGGCATCCGCTGGGAACCATCGGTGTGATCAGCGCGTTCAATTTTCCCGTGGCGGTATGGGCGTGGAACGCGACGCTGGCCTTTGTCTGCGGCAATCCGGTGATCTGGAAGCCGTCGGAAAAAACACCCCTGACCGCCATTGCCTGTCAGACCCTTTTCCTCCGGGCCCTGGACCGATTTGGCGAGGCCGATGCGGCGGTCAAGACCGGCCTGTCGCAGCTTGTTATCGGCGACCGGGATCTCGGCGAACAGCTTGTGGCGGATCCCCGTATGAAGCTGATCAGCGCCACCGGAAGCTGTGCCATGGGCCGCGCCGTCGGACCCGTCGTCGCCTCCCGGCTCGGCCGCTCCCTGCTGGAACTCGGCGGTAATAACGCCATGATCGTCGCCCCCAGCGCCGATCTTGATCTGGCCACCCGCGCCATCCTGTTTTCCGCCGTCGGCACCGCCGGGCAGCGCTGTACGTCGCTGCGCCGTCTTATCGTCCATAAAGATGTGTGTGATGAACTGGTAACACGGCTCAAGAAAGCCTACGGCACCATCCGGGTGGGGGCACCGCTCGATGCGGGCACCCTGGTCGGTCCCCTGGTCGACAAGGGGGCCTTCGATGCCATGCAGGCGGCCCTGACCCAGGCGCAGGCGCAGGGGGGCACGGTGACCGGCGGAAATCGCGTGCTGGAAGATCAGTGGCCCAACGCCCACTATGTGCAGCCCGCCATTGTCGAAATGCCGGACCAAAGCGGAATTGTCCTGGATGAGACCTTCGCGCCTATCCTCTATGTGATGAGTTATGGCGACCTCTCCGAGGCAGTCGCCCTTCATAATGCGGCTTCCCAGGGGTTGGCGTCGTGCATCTTTACCAACGATCTGCGCGAGGCCGAGCAGTTCATGGGGCCGGCGGGATCGGACTGTGGCATTGCCAACGTCAATATCGGCCCCAGCGGCGCCGAGATCGGCGGCGCCTTCGGGGGCGAAAAGGATACTGGCGGTGGCCGTGAATCCGGATCGGATGCCTGGAGGAACTATATGCGCCGGGCTACCAATACCATCAACTACTCGCGCGATCTGCCGCTTGCCCAGGGAATCTCTTTCGACGCCGGCTGAGGCGCCGCTCACCCTGTTAATTGCCCACGCTGCGTTGGCAATCCGGGGTTAATGGGCTTATCCTGTGACCCAATGTTTATGCCCTGCCCCAGAGGCGGGCTGGGTAAAGCCACTTGGACAGACGTCACAGGGGTCACAGGGATCGATGGAATTCGGGGTACAGTTTTTTCCTAATGTCACACCGGCGGAAAAGCCGGCGGCGCAATATTATGACGAATGCCTGAAGCTGTGTGAGCTGCTGGATACCTACGGCTACACTCATGTGCGGACGGTGGAGCATTATTTTCATCATTATGGCGGCTATAGCCCCAACCCCGTGGTGTTTTTGACGGCCGCATCGCAGCGCACCCAAAAGGCGCGTTTGATCACCGGCGCCGTGCTGCCGGTGTTTAATCACCCGCTCAAGGTTGCCGGTGAGATCGGCATGCTGGACGGGATTTCCAACGGCCGGCTTGAAGTCGGTCTGGGACGGGCTTTCCTGCCCCAGGAATTCCGCGCCTTCGGTGTCAGTCTCGACGAAAGCGTCGCGCGTTTCGACGAGGGGCTGGATCAGATCAGGCGGCTGCTGGAAGAGGAAAACGTGACCTGCGAGGGCCGGTTCCACAGCTTCAAGGACGTGACGTCCATGCCGCGCCCGACACAGACGCCGCGCCCGCAATTCTGGACGGCGGCGGTCAGTACGCCGGATTCGTTCGAAAAAGCCGGTAGGCGGGGTGACTGGATCATGGCGATCCCCATTGCCGGCGGGAAGCTGGAGGAATTTGTCGGTGTCTATCGCGAGGCATGGAAGTCCGCCGGTCATCCGGGGGAAGGCCGCGTGATGCTGGCCTTTTTCATGCTGTGTCATGAGGACCGGGAGGAGGCAAAGCGTATCGCGCGCCAGCCGGTGGACCGCTATTTCTCGTCGCTCTGTGAGGCTGCGGGTGACTGGGGGAGCGGCACGGCCTCAGACGACTACAAGGGCTACGACAAGCTCATCGAAGTGCTGCGTCAGGAAAATCTCGACACTCAGATCGAAAAACTCTCCGCCTGGGTGGGGACGCCCGACGATGTCGAGGAAATGATCCGGGAATATGCGAAGCAGATCGGCGGTTTCGACGACGCGTCGTTGCAGACCAACTTTACGACCGTTTCCTATGCGGATGCGGAGCAGTCCATGCGTTTGTTTGGCGAAAAAGTGTTGCCCCGGTTCGCAAAGACGTAAGGAAATTTGGGAAAATACCAGGGGTCCCGTCCGGCTCTTCCGCGCGTCATTGCAACCGCAGGCCCCGGCATAGCGAAGTCGTTTATTACCGTTAAATTGTCTGTTGGCCCGCGCATATGGATGAAGACAGAAGCCTGAATGCCCTTGAGGTGACCGCCGATGGCCTGCTGCGCCTGGCACGGCGGAACGCGCATCTGACGCGGCGTACCTATGCGGCATTGGCCGACAGCCTGCCGGGTAAGCGCGAAACCGACCTGGTTCTGACCGACCACCGGCGCGCCATGGTATCGCAAATGCTGCGGCAGATGATCGGCGAGATCGCCGCGGCCATCCGCTGGCATGTGGTGGCCCATCTGGAAGATGGTGCGGCTGGAAATTTTTCTCTGGATGCGGCGTTCGCCGGGCACGGGAGCGACCCTGTCTTCACGTTCATGCTCGAAAGAGGATTACTGCAGGATGTGGATCTCATGGAGACGGTCCTGCATCGGCTGTGTCAGCATCAGCTGGAGACGGGACTCCGGTCGGCCCGGTCCGGCGAATGGAATGTCGAGCCCGGACTCGACCGGCCCGGTGAGTTCTTTTTCCCGCCGCCTTCCGAAAATTCTCCGGTCCATCGCCGGGTGGCCGCCTATGTGATCGAGGGCAGCCGGCGGACCGACAGCTATGGGACGCCTATTCTCATGGCCGGGGATATGGACCCGGCGCTTTATGCAAGGCTGTACTGGCGTGTGGCGGCGGCGCTGAGGCAAAATCTCGACCCACCATCGCGCGACCAGCTACCGGCCCTGGATATGGTGCTTGAATCCGCAACCCGCGACGCCCAGAGGCAGGCTGCCGCCAAGGCGTCGGCGCCAACTGCTACGCTGGAGGCCTGCGCGGCCCTGGAAGCGGCAGGACTCCTGTCTGCCGAGACGGTTGTGCGGTTGCTTCGCGCCGGTGAAATCCCGCTCTTCGAGGCCGTCTTTGCCCGCCTCGCCGGGCTTCGGCCGGTCCTGCTCCGCCGATTGATCTACGAGCCGGGCGGGGAGGGGGTCGTGGTACTTTCCCGGGCGCTTGGCCTGGACGGCGATTCCGCGGCAGATGTATTTTCCATGACCCGGTTGGCGGGTAAGGGGCTTTATCTCGATGGCGGCGATCATGTAGAACGCTTCCAGGCGGTATTTGACGGGACGTCCCGGCAGGACGCCGAACGGGTCCGCGCCTACTGGGCGCGCAGTCGCGATTACACACGGGGGCTTTGGGAGGCGGAATCAGGGTCGCTCGGCGAGACACCCCAATTGGAGCGTTAACCTTTTCCACATCTAAATTTATGACAACAGCGTGTTCACCAATTCATGCTTTAGTGTCGTCTTGTCCAATGTCCATGAACCATTCTGCAGGGAATAGCTGATGACTGTCCTCGTGACCGGTGTGGCCGGTTTCATCGGGTATCATTTAACCGAAGCGCTCCTGGCCCGAGGCGAACGGGTTCTCGGGATCGACAATCTCAACGATTATTATGATGTGCGCCTCAAGGAGGCGCGGTTGGCGCGGCTCGAGGGACGTAACGGCTTTACCTTTCATAAAATCGATATTGCCGATTTCGAGGCCATGCAGGCGCTGATGACGGACCATCGCGACGTAAAGCGTATCGTCCACCTCGCCGCCCAAGCCGGTGTGCGTTATTCGCTGGAAAATCCGTTCGCCTATGTGACGGCCAATCTGGTCGGCCACATGACCATGCTGGAGATTGCCCGGCATCAGCCGGATTTCGAGCATCTCGTCTATGCCAGCTCCAGCTCCGTCTATGGCGGCAACACCAAGCTGCCCTTCGCGGTGGATGATCCTACGGACACGCCGGTATCGCTGTATGCGGCCACCAAGAAGTCCGATGAGCTGATGAGCCATTGCTACAGCCATCTCTACCGCATTCCCCAGACCGGCCTTCGGTTTTTTACGGTCTATGGCCCGTGGGGCCGGCCGGATATGGCCATGTATATCTTCTGCAAGGCCATCACCGAAGGAAAGAAGGTGCCGGTTTTCAATCACGGCGATATGTTCCGCGATTTCACCTATGTGGATGACATCGTCGCCGGCGTGATCGCCTCGCTGGACAACACGCCCGACGTGACCGACGAAAATACGCCGTGCCGGGTCTATAATATCGGCAATCACAAGAGCGAACCGCTCATGCGCATGATCGGGCTGATCGAAGAGGCGCTTGGAAAGAAGGCCGATATCGAGCTGTTGCCCATGCAGCCCGGCGATGTGAAGGAAACCTTCGCCGATATCGAGGCGATCAGCCGGGATACGGGCTTCAAACCGACAACGCCGATTGATGTGGGCGTTCCCAAATTCGTGGAATGGTTCAAATCTTACGAAGGCGTCTGATTCTGATCCGGAACCCGCTTTTCGCCGGGGTCGCCCTTTGGGCTCTGTAAGCCTTTCTTAAGGCCAATCTTTTCTAATCTATCGGCTGGCCCGGTTGCCCGTATTGGGTGAGGCACGGGCGTAGTGCTGGAGAAATGCCTGTTTTGCTACCTCGGCTCAATGGTGGAGTGGCAGGAGATTGGCAATTCGGACTGTGATGAGAAGGTGGGAATGATGAAAATCAGGCAATCTGTTTTAGCCATTACCTTTGCGGGATTGATCGGCTTCCCGTTCATCGCGGTGGCTGCGCCGTCGGCCAATCAGGGGCCGGTTTTTGATCCGGTTACGAAAAGCTACTTCGAATTGCGTGTGGACAATAAACGGGGTGGTAAAAAGCCCAACTGGCAGACGGCCGTCGGCAATGCCGCCAGGCTGTATCATGACGGTCGTCGCGGTCGCCTCGCCGTCATAAAGGACCAAGAGACCCTCAAGTTCATCCGAAATAACTTCAAGGTCCTCCATGAAACCTGGATCGGGCTCCGTTTCTATTGCCAGTTCCGGAAACTGATCTGGGTGACGGGCGAAATTCAGCCCCTGAGCGATCGCAGTCTCTGGCACCCTCAATGGTATCGCAATGCGGATACCCGCTGCTCGGCGCAAACGGTCCGTCCGGGTTCGTATATGCCCATATATTTGACCCCGGAATCGAAGGGTTCGGTCTCCTGGCAAGCGTCAATTTCCGCCAAATTCTTCGATTTTTACATGGTGGAATACCCCGCACCGGCCGCTCCAGAGAAGAAGAACGAAGAAAAAGCCGAGCGGTAGTCCGGGCAATCCCGACCTCACACCGATATCAGATTACGCGGAGGGCTTCAGCATCGCCATACCGACGCCGGTTTCCGGCAAGAAAGGTTGGGCGGTCTGGGGCTAGTGCTGGATATCGCGGGTGTATCAGCCTATAGGCAGGCGTGTAAGTACGGCATTAGCGAGTGCCCCTGCATTGCCGAGAGGGACCGTTTGACGCCGTAGATTTCCAGCAATGTGGGCAACACATCCAATATGGACACCTTGTCCGGATGAACCTTGTGGTCGCCCAGCTTGAACCACAGAACGCCGTCCGGGTGATGACACCCGCTTTTGATCTCGTCAATCTTGTAGAACAGGTCGAAAAATTCGGTCTCTTTTTTTTCGTTGGTGCCGCGGCTGGCGGGCAACGTCACTTTCGCGTTGTCGGGTATCTCTTCGAACAAGCCGCAACCGACGAAGAGAGATTTGTCGTCCGATGTGCCGGTGTCAAAGACGGATGTCCCATCAAAGGTGAAATTCTCTAGCTTGGGTAGGGCAGAATCCTTCGATTCTTCGGAGTCAAATCTCAAGATATACTGATGTGTCATGACGGGTTCGGCGTTCGCTACTGGAATATCCAATAGTCCCAGCAGACGATCCATGTCGTAGGGCCGATAGAAGAGTTGGCCATTTGAGGTTTCCCGTTTTGTAAAGGGCTGTTGGCTGAGAGCCGACATGAGGACGAGCGTGGCCCCTCGTTTTTCGAGTTCGAAAAATCGTCCCAGCAACCGGTCCATGTTCTGATATCCGAAGAATACAGCACTGCCATAGGTCGCGAGGTCCTCATCCGAAGGCGTGATATCGAAGGCTTCCGGCTCCATGAAGCGCCAGTAAGCATGCTGCAAATGTGCGGTGCTGTTCGCGAAGAACGTGGAGAAGCTAGGGGCGGACGAACAATAATATTTTTTGAAAATATCGAATAATATGTGGTCCAGGAGCGCCACACGCTTCCAACTCGTGTTCCCGCCTGTCTTCTCACTGATCAACTGGCTCAGAATTATCGAAATCGTTCGAGCACTGAGGCCCGATTGAACCAGCCGCTGTAGCAAGGCCACATTTCGCAGAGTTGACGTAAGAACAGCTTCGTTCGGCAGAGAGTAATTCTGGACCCGCTGTTGGACGAAATCCTGGATCGGCTGCAGCGTTTGAGGAAAGGCCCTTTCGCTGGCGCACCACGGATCCGACATGAAAAAGGAACCGCTTTGGTCTAGGCCAGCGGCATTCATGCTTGCAATATTACCGACTGTGTAACCTGCTTCCTGCAGTAATTTCCATATATCGGCATGCCCGGCGGACGGACCGTCTGTCAGGTTGAAAACCTTATGGTCGTCATAGGCTAATCCGGTATGAATGGAATACCATTGTATCCAAGGTTCGAGGTGTTCAGGCGACTCCACGTCTGGCATGGTCGTAAAAACTTGTGACGCGTCGTAGAACTTTCTGAAATTCGGCAAAAGACCTGCGGCCATCCATTTTTCGAGCAGCGGCGGGCATAATTCATTGAATTCCAGAAAGATGATGTTGGGTGTCGTTTCTCTGCGCTGCATTTGAAAATTGCCGTCGTTTAGATTGTTTCTAACTTCTATTGATGTTGTCTAACAAAAGTTCTGACCTTTCCAGCACCAGCAAAATTGTCAGCTTCATTTTGCGCGAGCGTGTTGACGGAATGGCCGACCGTTGCGGGCGACAAGGCTCCAACTTTCGAATCCAGTACGAGTTTCTGAAGAATCGCCGCAATGGCGATCATCGTATAATAGAGATCGAACGTCGCTAAATTCTGGAATGCACCTGATACGGCGAAGGATAAGAGGCCGCATGAGACATAGCTGGCCAACAAGCCGTGGTGCTCAAATTCCGGCCTCGTCGCTGCGGCCTTTCTAATCCTCCTACAGGCTCGCAGCGTAAAATACCCAAGGGCCAGGAATATTATCAGGCCTGGATATCCGTGGGATCCTAGCATCTGGAAATAGATGCTATGCACATTTCGAACAACGATTCCTTCGCCCCATTTATCGTGCGCTACCGGGTCGACGAACACTTCGAAGCCACCTCCGACGATGGGCCGGGCATTGGCCACCCGTAGGGCGAAGCCCCAAATATCCAATCGGCCGGTTGCCGACGCGTCTTTCTCGTAGTTTTCAATGGTGTTCATCCGCTCGAACCATTGCGGCGGAATAAACGAGACTGAAAAGACCAAAACAAACCCAGCCATTATGCCAATAATCATTCGGTGCCGGGCTCTCCACCACAGGAGAATCGCCAGGACGATCAACCCAAGCAATCCACCGCGCGACCAGGAGCCGATTACCGAAAGCATGCTCAGAAGAACGGCCACGTACATGCCGATCCGTATCCACTTATGTTGGGTGGATTTGGCCAAGTAAATCATAAGCGGAATGACCATCAAGATAGCCAGGGCTAGGGCGTTATTATCGGCGATAAAGGAGCCCGTCGGCCCCCACACACGAAAATGGCCGCCACTGACGATCGTAAATAAACCGCCTTTAATACCAAAATAACCGATTGAACAAACAATGGCCCAAACAAGCCAATTCACTCTTTTTGCATCATTCATAATGCTTATTGTAACAAACACCATGAGTATTATCTTTGAAAACTTAATCAAAGAATCGATAGAGTCTACCTCGTTTATCGCGAATATTGTAGTAATACCTGTCCATGTGATTAACAAGAACATGAGAACTGTTATGGCATTCAGGGGGACGCGTTTGGTTTCTTTCGAAAAAAACCAAGCTATAAGCGTCGCACCGCCGACCATCATGGCAACAGGCAGGTTATAGGCAAATCCCCATGTTAACCTGTGGGGGTTCATGAGTGAGACCCAGTCCCACATGACTATGCCAAACGGCGGATTTACCAAAATTACTGGTAGGGATCCGAATAGGACGACGGACAACAGAATATCGCGCATGTTCGTGTATGGCCTAAATTCGCAATAGAATTCGAGCACTAATTTACGCAATCATACGTTTACAATACGTCAATTGCGGCGGTGGCTGGGCCCTGGACGGCTTCGCTGCGTCGCCGGATTTTTGCCGCTGGAGGGCCGGAATGAAACAACACAATGGCTCGATCCAGAGTGTCTATCTGCGGCGCCCTTCGGTCAGAAGATTACTTCTAATGCACTTGTGATCCGGGACACGGAGTTAACAGGATTTTAGGCAGTTTGCCGCCATTTTGACCGATATTGCGTTCCCAGGCCTGTTTTCGGGGCGTCACCGGTGTATCACATCCCGATCCGGAGAGAGTTTTTACGTGAAGATATTGGTTGTTTCCTGGTATATGCCGCCGTATCTGACCATGGGGGCCCTGCGGGTCGGAAAGCTCTGTAAATTCTTTCACCAGAGCGGGCACGAATTGCGGATCCTGTCGTGCGATGATCTGCCTTTTCCAAATAATTTGCCCCTCGAAATTCCCGAAGACCTGATCCTTCGTACCGATAGCCTCGACATCAACGGGTTCCCCAAAGCCGTGCAGAAACTGCGATTGGCATTGCAGGGCCTGTTTGCCGGTGGGTCGTCTTCGGTGCCGGCTGTTGCCCTTGAGACAGGCGGTTCTTCGCCGGGTATCCCCGTATCCGAGACCGCAAACGATGCACCCGCCCGTCCTAGCCTTGCCAAGAGAACGCTACGGATGCTCCGAATCGTCTATCAGGAGTTGCTCAATTTTCCCGATCCGCAGGTTGGATGGTACTTTTCCGGAAAACGGGGCGGTGGGTCGATTTTGGCGGAATGGCAACCCGACGTGGTGTTTGCCTCTGCGCCCCCCTTCACAACGCTCATGGTCGCCCGGGCGCTCTGCCGGCAACGCAAATTGCCGCTGGTCGTCGAGTATCGGGATCGGTTTTACGAGGATCCCTACGCATCGCTCAGCAACAGTTTCAGAAAAAAGATCGAGCGCGTTGTCGAAAATTGGTGGATGAAGGATGCTAAGGCCATCGTGACGGTTTCCGAGCCCTGGGCAGAGGATTACCAGGAGCGTTTCGGGCTACCGGTGATCCCGGTCTATAACGGGTTCGATCCCGACGATTTTGCCGCGGATCATCCGAGGCAGCCAACCGATTCCAACATTCTGAATATCGTCTATACCGGTATCCTCTATCCTGAACGCCGCGATCCCTCACCTCTGTTCGAGGCCATGTCGCTTTGTGGCGACGCGGGAAAGAACATCCGCGTATCGTTCTACGGCGCGGATAGGGACACGCTGATCGCGATGGCCAGCCGGCATGGCGTTCTGGATCAGATCGACATTCACGACTCGATCCCTTATCAGCAATCCATCGATCGTCAGATGAATGCCGATATCCTGTTGCTGCTTCAGTGGAACGATCCCAAGGAACGGGGCAATGTACCCGGCAAGGTGTTCGAGTATCTCGGCTCGCGACGGCCGGTTCTCGGTATCGGTGTCGAGGACGGTGTCCCGGCCCGTATCCTGAAAGAGCGCGACGCGGGCATCGTGGTCAACGATCCCGGGATCATTGCGCAACATCTGAAATCCTGGCTGGCGGAGAAACAAGCCCAAGGCAAGATCGACCTGCTGCCCATGGATGCCCGCAAGGGTCTCAGCCGGCCGGAACAGTTTGAGAAGGTCGAGACATTGCTGAAGCGGGTCGCGGACGACGCGTCATAGGAGAAGCTCCTATTTTTTCGCAGTCCGCCGTTTAATATCGGCGGCGATACGCCCCGCCGTGCGGCCGTCCCATAGATCGGGCTTGCGGCCGGTCGGCCAGTCTCCGGCCACTACCTTTGCGATCATCTCTTCAAGGTTTTCCGGCGTTACCAGACGGTTGCTGCCCTGGGTCACCGTAATCGGGCGTTCCGTCGTATCCCTCAGGGTAAGACAGGGAATGCCGAGATAGGTGGTTTCCTCCTGGATACCGCCGGAATCGGTAAGCACCATCTTGGCTTCGCGCACCAGGCTGAGGAAGTTTATATAGCTCATGGGCTCGGTCACCCGGATATTCTCGGCGGATTCCAGCCGCTTCAGGTAGCCGTGGGTCTCGATATTCTTCCGGGTACGGGGATGCATGGCAAAGACCAGCGGCAGATCGGTCGAGACCGTTACCAATGTATCGATGAGGCGTGACAATGTTTCCGGATGATCCACATTACTCGGACGGTGCAGGGTGACGACGCCGTAACCGCTGGCCGTCAGACCAAGCGCCTCGCGCGTGCCGGCCTTCTCGATCTGGTCTCTCATCAATTCGTATGAATCGATCATGATATTGCCGACGAAGGAAATTCGGTCGGCAGCAACCCCTTCCCTGGTGAGATTCTCGTCGCCATCCACTGACGGCGTCCACAGCACATCGGCGATGGAGTCGGTCACGATACGGTTGATCTCTTCCGGCATGGCCCAGTCACCGCTGCGCAGGCCGGCTTCAAGGTGGGCCACCGACAGACAGAGTTTTTTTGCCGCGAGCGTGCAGGCGATGGTGGAATTCACGTCTCCGACGACCACAATCCAGTCGGGTGGGGTGTCCATCAGAATCTTTTCGTAGGCAACCATCACGCCGGCGGTTTGTTCCGCATGGGTGCCGCTGCCGACCCCGAGGTGAAAATCGGGTTTCGGCAACCGTAGATCCTCGAAAAAGGTGTCCGACATATTGGCGTCGTAATGCTGCCCGGTATGGACCAGGACCGGTCTGCACCAGTCCGTGGCCGCCAGCTCATGATAGAGCGGCGCCACCTTCATGAAGTTGGGGCGGGCGGCGGCGATCAGATGAACGACGATCTCCGAAGGCATCGATGGGTAACTCCTGCTGGTGCCCTCAAAGGGGCATGGATCAGGTCTTTATACCATCCGAGTTTCAGCCGGAAGGTTAACCGCAAATGAGATCTAATCTCCGTGCACCGCGTCGACGCGCTGGAAGAGATATTCCAGGGTACAGATTCGGGCGAATTGCTCGCCATCGGCGATCTGGTCCACCTGGACGAACCTGCCCATATGCTCGAAATTGTTGCCGAGAATTTCAGCGATATAGGCAGGTTTGAGATAATAGGCCCAGCTATCGCGCGACCGTTTATGAAGTCGGTAGGTAAACCGCCTCAGTTCTGGCGGCCTGAGCAGGGTCGACAGATCCTTGATTTTTCTGGCGTGGGGTGGGGATGCGGAAAAATTATGTCCGTAGGCCGATTCATAGGCGGCCAGGGTGGGGCTGATCGATTGGATCATGGCGCCTTCGAGCCGTCCGTAATTCTTGAATTTTAAGGGCGTGGCGATGGCATCGGGGACAATATTGGCGTCGATGAAGGGCGTCAGGGCATAGCCCAGCGCGTTGTTGACCCCGTTGTTGCGCCCCATCCAGTAACGGCAGCGAAACGCCGGGTAAAGAGATTCAATCTCCTGGCGGGTCAGCACGTCATTTTCCGTGCCCACCGTCTGGCGGACCTTCGTGCCGAGCTTGTCGAAATAGCCATTTTCATTGAACCGCGCCGTGCACAATCGGGGATCGAAGCGGTTATAGAACGACCATAGAAACCGGCGGGTACGGTAAGCCCGGTCGGACAGGTAAAAGAAATTCCGGAACACTTCGCCGCCGCCGCCATTGAGCATCAGTTCGCCGCCGGCACAGCGTTCCAAGCGGGTCGTCACATCGGCCCCGTCATCGAGGATGCCATCCGGTGGCGTGCCGTCGAACAGATAAAAATTCCGGGCTACGATATCGGCAAAGCGATCGGCCGCGACTTGTGGTTTGCCGCTTTTGTCGGTGTGGGCGAGGGTGAATTTTTCGCCTGTAGCGATGGCCTTGGCGACCCGCACGTCATCGTCATTTTTGCGGCCATAGACATGCAGGCGCGGCATTATTCCCTGGTCTCTAAGGAGCGCCAGGGTCAGGCGGGAATCGTAGCCGCCGGACAGGGCGGTATCTATTTTCTCGCCAAAACAGCCGGCGAGAGCCTGGAAATAGCGCTTCAGATTTTCCACGTTGCGGTCGACGCTGTCGTCAAAGCTGACCGGCGCTTCAGCACGGGGCAGCGCCGGTGCTATTTCAACCTTCTCGGGCTTTTTATCGCGCTGGAACCGGATTCCTTTGCTGCCATCGAGACGCCCGATGCCATGGAAGACTGTTTCGTCGCCATAGGTGGCGCCCTGGAAAACATATTCATAGACGCATTGAGGATTGACCGCCGGGCGGGTCATGCTGGCGACGACCCCCAGAAAAGTGCTGGAAAGCACCTCGTTGTCCCGGTCATGGAAGACCGGATAGGTGCCCAGCCGGTCGACGAAAACCGACAGCTTTCCCTCCGCGGCCGCGATGACACAAAAATGTCCATAGACCTGGCCCCAATCGACCGATCCATTGATCAGATCGTTATGGAGCTGTTCCAGCGCCTCGGACCCGTGTTTCTTGCGGTAAATCAAGGTCCCGGTCGACAGGCAGAAATTTGACTCGTCGACGACATGGCTGGCGATGGCGCCACCGGATCGCTTGGGAAATACGCAGATATCGCAGCCCGCCGCTGTCCGGATGTCGGGTGCTGTCCAGCCCTGTTTCCGGAATTCCGATTGTAATGCCTGGAACCGATGATCTGGCGACTCCGCGGCGGTTCTCTTGACCAGAAAAATCGCGCCCATTCAGTTCACCAATTCCACCACTCACCGGTTGCTCGGAGCCATTTGTTAACCTCGGTGATCTTAAAATTCCGCTACAGGTTCGGTAGAATCCTGTCTATAGGCCGGCGGCGCCATGAAAGTTAGTAGTTCCTTTATGCGACGCTTGATCGCTTTCGTGGCTCTGGTCTCCGCACTTCCGGTGCCTGCGCAGGCGGACATGAAGGTCCGGCTCAAGGACGGCCGGACCATTTCCGTTCCGGTCGATAAGGACGAGGTCGACGCCATAACCTTCGGTAAGCCGGACGCCCTGCGTCCGCTGGCCAAGCGGGCGGCGGACCGTATTCGTGAGGATTCGGACCAGATCCGTTTCGCTGAGGAGGCTGCCCGGAAGGCGGCGGAGGCCGCGCAGCGTGCCGAAGAAGCGGCAGGCATCGCGCAACGGGCGGCTAAGACGGCCCGACAGGCGCAACGTGACGCCGAGGCGGCGCTGACTGCTGCCCGCAAAGTCGCTGTCCAGCCACCGGCGGCGGCTCCGCTACCGGATCCGCTGGGCCCCCCATCGCAGGATATTCGGCCGGCACCCCTAACCCGTCCTCGGGCAAAGGTTTTGCCAACGCCTAAAATCCACCCGACGCAGAAGGTGCAGAAGCCAAAAAAAAGCGATGCCACGCGACGGTTTAGCCCGTCCGGCGCGCGGGTGCTGTCGGTGGGGCAGGGACAGCGCTTCGCGGTGCCGAGCCAGGCCGCGAATTATGCACGGGATGGTGATGTCATCGAAATTCAGGCAGGTGACTATCGGGCCGATGTGGCAGTCTGGCGGGCGAATAATCTCGTCATTCGCGGTATTGGCGGCACCGTGGTGCTGGATGCGGCAGGCCGCTCCGCGGAAGGTAAGGCAATTTGGGTCATCAAAGGCCGCAATACGACAATTCAGAACATCGCCTTTACCGGATCCAGGGTGCGCGACCGGAATGGTGCTGGAATCCGGCAGGAAGGGGCGGGGCTCGTGGTCCGCGATTGCGCGTTCTATGGCAACGAGATGGGAATTCTGACCGGGAAGAACGATGAAAGCGATATCCTGATCGAAAGGTCACGATTTTTTGGCAATGTGGTGGATTACACCAAACACCAACGGCTTGGGCACAATATCTATATCGGTCAGGTCCGTAGCTTTACCATCCGATATTCGCATGTTTCCGGCGCCCGGTATGGCCACAACATCAAGAGCCGGGCCCACAACAACGTGGTAATCTACAACATGGTTGCCGACGGTGCGGATGGCGCATCGAGCTACCTCCTCGACCTCCCCAATGGCGGTAAGTCGCTGGTCATGGGCAATGTCTTCCACCAGGGGGCCAAGACGGAAAATTGGTCCATGATCAGCTTTGGCGCCGAAAAACGGGATGCCGGAGACGATCTCCATGTGGTGAACAACAGCTTCATCAATGACCGGGGAACGGGGATTTTCATTCAACGCAGATCACCCGGTAAAACCGAGGTCTATAACAATCTCTTCTCCGGCGGCGGGACGGTCCTGACCGGCAATGGCCATGTGGAATCCAACCTCATTGTCGACAAGCGCAAGTTCGGCCGTCTGCGAAAATTGCTGGCGCATGGTCCGGTGCGACCAGCGACCGGCGACCTGAAGGGAAACCTGATCGCCGCGGATGCGGGGTTCGTCGAGCCGGAAAAAATGGATTTCCGGCTGCGGAAGGATTCGCCCGCCATTGATATTGGCATGAACGTGCCGGCGACGTTCGGTCAGAGCCGTACCCCCTCGTTTCAGTATCGAAACAATTTGAAAAGCGAAGCGCGCCCGAAACGCGGTAAGATCGACATGGGTGCGTTTGAATTCGCCGGGCCGTAGGGCAGCTTTCGCGGCTTCGGCTTATTTCAGGTCCGTTATCCAGCCGATGGTCCAGTTCACGACGGCCTCTGACCATTCCCGACGCGAAAACGTGTGATCCGACGCCTTGATATGGTGCCGTCGGACCCGATCGGCTGACAGCGCCTGTGTCCAGTCCGGCGACGCTTCCGTAATTTCTTCGAATTCACGCGCCGTCAGATCGTTACCGCTGATGATCAGCATGATGTCGCCGGTGAAGGATGTGAAGCCCTGCAACATGCGGTCGGGTAGGGACAGGGCCATGCCCCGGCACGGCGCAGACCCGGTGGGACCGTCGCCGCTTTGACCGGATCCCGTGGCGGATTTCAGACGTTTCAGGAAAGATCCGGCGGCATCGGCCAGATCGATTTCGCCGGTAAAGAGCCGCCGCCAGAAACGCCCATCGATGATTTTCGCCCCGTAGTAATGCTTGAGCTCGGTCTTGGCATAGCTGGCTTCGGTCCGGACCCAGGGGTTGAGCAGAATTGCGCCGGCGACGCGCGGGTCGCGGTGGGCGTAAAACAGAATGGCCGAGGCCGCGTCGCACAGGCCCCACAGAACCACATTTTCGAGATCTGGAGAGCTCGCCATGAAAGCGTCGATGGCCGCTTTGATGTCGTCATCGATGGCCTCGAAACCCTGAAAATCCCCACCGCTATCGCCCATGCCACGGGCATCGAAGCGGAAGGCGGGGATGCCGGCCTGAGCGAGACCCCGCGCCAGCTCGATAAATTGCCGATGGGCGCCGATCCGGTATTGTGGTCCGCCGACCACGATCAGCACGCCGGTCTTTGCGTCCGCCGCCGGGTGCGCCATACCGACCAGGGGAGTCCCCTGGCAGTCGAAACATAGGGGGATTTCGGCGGCGCTCATGGATTGCCGCCTGTGACGGCATCGACAGTTGCCTTGATCAGCGCCGGTGCGGTGGCCATTTCCTGAGTGGACCAGAACGGTTCTCCCTGGACTGTCTGGGCCGAGACCGTCGCTTTCGCACCGCGCCATTTCTCCACCACGGCCTGGCTCGCCGGTGTCAGGTCGCCCTCGTCTTCCGTGCTGACCTCAAACCAGTCATGGGCCGTCCCGAAGGACGGGGGGATCTGACCCAGACTAACTGCATCGATCCCCCGCACCAGTGCCGGGTTGAGATCATAACCCGCAACTTCCAGGGTTTCGCCCGCGGACAGACGAGCGCGTAAATCCTTGGTGGTCTCGCCGTCTTCACCGGACGACAGGGCGGCTGCAATCCGGATGCGCAGGAATTGGTTCAGCATGACGCTGCCATTGGTGACCGGCTGCCACAGGACCGTTCCGCGGATCGGTTGCGGTTCTTTGGCGGCGCTGAGGAGGGCAAGCGCGGCCCCGAGCCGCAGGCCGATGGGAGTGACGGGCTTGTCAATTTTCGCGGCCAGCCAGGCGATGGCGGCGGCGCCATCGTCGATCCAGTGGGCCCAGTCGGCCTGTTCAAACCGGCCGGTGCTGTCCCCGGTGCAGGAATAATCGAAGACCAGGGTGGCGATGCCGTGCGGGCTCAGCGCCTCGGCCAGCAGGGTGGCCATTTTGCGCGTCCGGTTGAGCTCCTCCGCGAAGGGCGCAAAGAAAACCACCCCGCCCTGCGTGTTCGAACCGTTGCCGGAACCGGACGCCGCCGGATGGTAGATTGCGAAGAGCCGCCGATCCTTATGGTCTATGAAGAAGGGGTCGCGGACGGAAGTCGCTGCGAGGGTCACAAAGCGGCAAGCTTCTGGTCAACGAAATTACTCAGATTACCCACCGTCTCGAAGGTCTCGGCGCTGATTTCGTCATCTTCGATAAAAATGCCGAAGCGGTCTTCGATGGCGGTGAGAACGCTCACCACGGCAACGGAGTCAAACTCGGGAATGCTTCCGAAGAGGCTTGTGGCCTCTTGCAGCCCGTCCGCGCGCTGGCCAAGCTGCAGCACGTCCTTGAGGATGTTCCGGATGTTGTCGATTGTCGCCATTCTTGCGCTCTTTCTCTTGGTTTCCCTATGCCCGCCGGTGCGTCCGACTGGTTCTAGCGGCCAGAAGTTGCCAACCAATGAATGGTTAAGCCGCGAGATAATGTAGCGCTGAAAGGTTTCCGTAGTGTCTATCCGGTAAGAATGGGCCTGTGAGAACGGCCCTGTAAGAACGGGCCGCACTCGGCGTGAACCGTTTGTCTGGATGTCCAAGAGTTCGTTGTCTTGATCGGCAAATTCAAAAATCTCTGTGCGGAATTGGGTCCCGGTAATGCCGTCCTGTGGGCCGCAAACCGCCTGTTTGAGACGCTGGGGGCGCCCTGCCGCATCATTCGGTACTATTTTGTCGCGCAGCCGGTCGCCGAAGAGGCGCTTTTACCACCGCGCCGCGGCCGATCCATTGATGTCCGCCGTCTGTCACCGGATGATTCAGCGTTACGGGACCTGCCGTTGACCGATGACGTGCTGCGCTACCGCTTTGATCAGGACGCGGTCTGCTTCGGCGCGTTTCAGAACGGCGCCATCGTCGGCTGCCTCTGGCTGTGCCTGGACAGCTACGACGAGGACGAGGTCCGCTGTACCTATGCCTTGCTGCCGGAGCGCCAGGCGGCGTGGGATTTCGATGTCTACGTCGTCCCCGAGGCAAGGGGCGGCTTCGCCTTCCTCCGCCTGTGGGATGAGGCCTACGCCTTTCTCCGCGAGCTTGGTGTTCACTGGTCCCTAAGCCGGATTTCGGCGTTCAATCCGGGTTCCCTGGGCGCCCATGGTAATCTTGGCGCCCGCCGCATCAGCAGCGCCCTGTTTGTTCGTATCGGCCGCCTCCAGTTGCTTCTCTCATCACTCAGCCCTTATCTCTATCTCTCAGTGTCAAAAGATCGGAGGCCCAGGCTGGCGTTGCGGGTTAATTCGGTGGACCCGGCCGAGTAGACTTATCAACACTCTCTTAGCAATTTCGCCTTTATTGTCGGCTAATTAAGGCTCCGCGTTGGTTAACGGGAGGGCGCAGGGGCGCCTTTATTTATGACAGAGTTACTGCCAGATCTTGTCTTTCAATCGGCGCTTCGGACTCCCGACGCGCCGGCACTTTCGTTTGGCGACAAGACGCTGAGCTATGGCGAACTGGCCGGCCAGATTCGCCAATCGGCGGCTTCGTTCGTGCGCATGGGAATCGGGAAATCCGAGCGTGTGGCGATTTACCTGGAAAAGCGCCTCGAAAATGTCGTCGCCATGTTTGGTGCCGCGGCCGCGGGCGCGGTGTTTGTTCCGGTCAATCCGTTGCTCCGTCCCCAGCAGGTGCGTCACATCCTCAGAGATTGCAACGTCCGCATATTGGTGACCTCGGAATCGCGCCTCGCCAGCCTGAGCGACATATTGTCCGACTGTCCCGATCTCAATAGCGTGGTCTCGGTGGACGGTCCGCCGGCCGCGGAGCTGGCCCATATCGACGGCCTTGGCTGGTCTGATCTATTCGAAAAGGCATCGGCAGGCACCGTGCCGCACTCCGCCATCGACCGGGATATGGCGGCCATAATTTACACGTCCGGCAGCACCGGGCTCCCCAAGGGCGTCGTGCTGTCACACCGGAACATGGTCGCCGGCGCCCGCAGCGTCAGCCAGTACCTGGAGAACACCCCCGACGATCGCATCCTGTCGGTTCTGCCGCTCAGCTTCGATGCCGGGCTGTCGCAGCTGACCACGGCCTTCAATGTGGGCGCCAGCGTCATATTGATGAACTTCCTCCTGCCCAAGGACGTCGTGGTGATGGCCGGCAAAGTACGCGCCACCGGGATCGCCGGCGTGCCACCCCTGTGGAACCAGCTGGCAGGGCTGGAATGGCCCGCCGAGGCTGCCGAGAGCGTACGCTACTTCACCAATACCGGCGGCCATATGCCGCGCCCGACGCTGGATCGTTTGCGCCGCGCCATGCCCAATGCCGCGCCCTATCTCATGTACGGTCTGACGGAAGCGTTCCGCTCCACCTATTTGCCGCCGTCGGAAGTTGATAACCGGCCCGATTCCATGGGCAGGGCCATACCCAACGCCGAAATTCTTGTGGTCCGCGGAGATGGGAGCCTGTGCGCGCCGGGAGAGCCGGGAGAGCTGGTTCATCGCGGCGCGCTGGTCGCCCTCGGCTACTGGAACGATCCCGACCGCACGTCCGAACGTTTCAAGCCGGCGCCGGGTCAGGATCCGGCGCTGCCCATTACCGAGCTCGCGGTGTGGTCCGGCGATACGGTGCGGATGGATGAGGACGGCTTTCTCTATTTCGTCGGCCGCCAGGACGAAATGATCAAGACATCCGGCTATCGTGTCAGCCCGACGGAAGTCGAAGAAATCATCTATGCGTCCGGCCTGGTCAGCGAAGCGGTCGCCATCGGCGTCCCCCATGAGACTCAGGGTCAGGCCATCGTCATTGTCGCGACACCGCCTCCTGAGAAACCGGCTGATGAGGCGGCTGTCCTCGCCGCCTGCCGTAAGGAATTGCCGCCCTTTATGGTGCCGCAGCGGGTGGTCCTGCGCGACGCGTTGCCGCGTAATCCCAATGGAAAAATTGACCGCAAGCGCATTGCATCGGAGCTGGAAGCCCTGTTCAAGGATTGCGCTGCATGAGTAAGAATGCGGCGAAGCCCGGTTCCGTTATCGAGTCATTCAAAGTCAAGGAAGGTCATCTTGTCGTCGGCGGCATGACTCTTGACCGGCTGACCGACCGCGTCGGCCGTACGCCCTACTATGCCTACGACCGGGCGCAGATAACGCAGCGCATAAAATATCTGCGCGGCGTTCTGCCCCGTTCGATTCATGTTCATTTTGCCATGAAGGCCAACCCCATGCCGGCGGTTGTGCAGCACATTGCGGGCATGGTCGATGGGCTCGACGTTGCCTCGGCGCGGGAGATGTCGGTCGCCCTCGATACGCCCATGCCGGCGGAGCTGATCAGCTTTGCCGGACCCGGCAAGACCGCACAGGAATTGTCGCAGGCGGTGGCCGCCGGCGTTGTTCTCAATCTTGAATCCGAAGCGGAAATGCGGATTGTCGCACGGCTCGGCCGGGCCAGCCGTATCCGGCCCCGGGTTGCGGTGCGGGTCAATCCGGACTTCGAGCTCAAGGCGTCGGGTATGCGCATGGGCGGCGGCTCGCAGCAATTCGGTGTCGATGCCTCACGGGTGCCCAAAATGCTGCGCCGCATCGGTGAGCTTGATCTGGATTTTCAGGGCTTCCATATATTCGCCGGTTCGCAGAATCTGCGTCCCGCATCGATCATGGAGACCCAGCAGAAGACCATCGCCCTGGCGCTGGATCTTGCCCGCCATGCGCCGTCACCCGTCCGTCACATCAATATCGGCGGCGGGTTCGGGATTCCCTACGCGCCCGGAGACACGCCCCTCGATCTCGCGCCCGTGGGCAAGGCCCTGGCCAAGACCATACAGCCGGTTACGAAAGCCCTGCCCAAGGCGCATGTGGTGATCGAGCTGGGGCGGTATATCGTAGGGGAATCGGGCGTCTATGTGTGCCGCGTGATCGATCGCAAGGTGTCCCGCGGCGAGACATTTCTCATTACCGATGGCGGGCTGCATCATCATCTCGCGGCGTCGGGAAATTTCGGCCAGGTCATTCGGCGGAACTACCCCCTTGCGGTCGGCAATCGGATGAAAGGCAAGCCTCTCGAGACGGTCAATGTGGTGGGGCCGCTTTGTACGCCTCTCGATCTGCTCGGTGCGAAAATGGAATTACCGCGCGCCAAGGTAGGGGACCTGATCGTCGTGTTCCAATCCGGTGCCTATGGCCCGACCGCCAGCCCGATCAATTTCCTGAGCCATCCCGGACCCAAGGAAGTGCTTGTCTGATGACGGGATTATGCGGCTGGGTAGGCATCACACCATCGGCTGACCCGAACAATGTCCTGTCGGACATGGCGGGCGGGCTCATGCCGGTAGCGGGCCAGGCCGACGACAGGATATCCCAACCCAACGCGGCGCTGTATGTGCGGGGGTGGTCTGACTCCGTTCACCTGCATCAGGAGAAGGGCGTGATGGCGGCGATGGTCGGTGACCCGGAATGGTCGGATCCGGCATTTGCCACAATCGCCCGGGAACGCGGTCATGGCGCGGCGTTGATCGCGGCCTATGGCAAACATCAGAACAATCTGTTTTCGGTTCTGCATGGTCCGTTTTCCCTTGCTGTGGTGTCGCCCGATCAGGGCGTCGCCCTGATCGCCATCGATCGCATGGGTGTGCACGGTCTGTGCTATGCAACGCCGCCCGGCGGCGGTCTGGTGTTCGGGACCGATACGGACGCCGTGCGGGCCCACCCTGCCGTCACCGCGTCGATCACGCCGCAGACCCTATTCAATTTTATCAGTTTCTACGTGTGCCCCGCGCCCATGACCATCTACCGGGAGCAGCACAAACTGCTCGCCGCCCAGTATCTGGCGTTCGACGGCGCCGCCGCCCGGGCCCGGACATATTGGGAAATTCCCTATTGCGAAGACGGGCCGGTTGACGAAAACGCCTTGCGCGAGGAACTCCATACACGGCTGCGGTCGGCGGTATCGGGCGTTGTCAAATCGTCCGATCAGTCGCGGACCGGCGCCTTTCTCAGCGGTGGGTTGGATAGCTCCACTGTTTGCGGCATGTTTTCCGAGGTCAGCGACGGGCCGGCGAAGGCCTTCACCATCTCCTTTACCGATCCCCGGTATGACGAAAGCAGCTATGCTGATATCTGCGCGCGTCATTTCGATCTCGAGTCCCACAAATACACGCTGACGCTCGACGACGCGTCGTCATTTCTGCCCCGCCTGGCGGCGGCTTATGACGAACCGTTCGGCAATTCGTCCGCGATTCCCACCTATTTCTGCGCCCAGATGGCCGCTCAAAATGGTGTTTCCACGCTGCTTGCAGGTGATGGCGGAGATGAGATATTTGCCGGAAACGAACGCTACACCGAGCAGCAAATATTCGAATATTACGGTCGATTACCCCACGCGCTGCGGAAATATTTTCTGTCACCCCTGATCAAAAGTTTTGGCGTGATGGACGGCATCAACCTGTTCCGCCGGGCGGCAAACTATGTGCGAATCGCCGACACCCCGCTGCCGCGCCGTCTTTATTCCGGGCATCCGCTGCAACGGAACGGCAGCGCGATGCTGTTTTCCGATGAGGCGGCCCGGGAGATCGATCCCGACATTCCGGCCGAATTGATCGAGGCAAGCTATAACGCAACGTCGACCAAATCGCGGGTACAGCACATGATGCGCCTCGATTTGCAGATCACGCTTGCCGACAACGATTTGCGAAAAGTCACCCGCATGTGCGAACTGGCCGGTTGCCGTGTACGTTTTCCCTTCCTCGACGAACATCTGGTCGAATTCGCCGCGAGAATTCCGGCAATGACATTGGTGAAAGACGGCCATCTCCGCGCCTTTTACAAAAAGGCGATGGATGGCTTTTTACCCAACGAAATTCTGAACAAGCAAAAGCACGGATTCGGCATGCCGTTTGATTCCTGGGTTCGCGCGCCGGGCATTATGCGCGATCTCGTGTGCGACAGCTTATCCGGTCTTTCCACGAGAGGTTTTTTCCGACGTGGGACAATTGACCGGTTAATCGACGATCATCTGGCCGACCGGGAGGGGCCGTTAAGTGGCCTCGTCTGGGATCTGACCATGCTGGAACTATGGTGGCAGGGACGAACATGAGGGATTTTTCATGTTTCTCTGCGAAACGTGTCTGTTGGAAGACTTTGACACGATAATAGCGGCAACGCTAAATAGTACCCTCTCGTGGGGTTGCGGGAAATCAATAACGCCGGGGACGTAGGCAATGATTAAACGAACTTTCGGAAAAGCAGTGATCTTCGCGGTAGTCGGTATCGCGCTGGGCCTCTCAGGTTGTTCAGGTCTCGACACCTTGCCGACAGCAAAGGTGGCGGGAGAAAAAGAAGGGGTAGGTACGGATTATCGCATTGGTTCGGACGACAGCCTGCAGATCTTTGTCTGGCGCAACCCCGAATTGTCGACCAACGTTCCCGTTCGACCCGACGGCCGGATCACGATCCCCTTGATCGAAGATCTTCCGGCAACCGGCAAGACGCCGACGGAACTGGCCCGAGATGTGGAGAAAAAACTCTCCACCTATATTCAGGATCCCATCGTAACGATATTCGCGCTAATCTGACCTATAACCTGACCTTTCGGAAGGTCAACAATGCGCCGGATGACCTGATGGAAAATTCGGTATCATTGGGATTAACCAAGAGTTTCTAAAGGCTGTCAGATGTATGCGGAGCATTACAATCTCTCCGGCCGACCGTTCCAGCTAAGCCCCGATCACCGGTTCTTCTTTAGCAGCCGGAGTCACAAGAAAGCGCTGGCCTATCTGAGTTTTGGCCTGAACGAGCGCGAGGGCTTTATCGTGATTACTGGCGATGTGGGTGCCGGTAAGACCACGCTGGTCGGCCATTTGATGAGCCAGATCGACCGCGAGCGGTTCGTCTCCGCCAATGTGGTCACCACCCAGCTCGAAGCCGACGATGCTCTGCGCATGGTGGCGTCCGCTTTCCGCCTGCCGTTCGAACAGCGTGACAAGGCGACCCTGCTGCGCCAGATCGAGGATTTCCTGGTCAGCCGCCATGAGCTGGGTAAGCACGCCCTGCTGGTGGTCGACGAAGCCCAGAACATGACGCCCTCGGCGCTTGAGGAACTGCGCATGCTCTCCAACTTCGAGGCCAATGGAAAACCGCTTCTGCAATGCTTCCTGGTGGGGCAGCCCCAGTTTCGCGCCATCATGGCCCATCCGGCCATGGAGCAGCTCCGTCAGCGGGTCATTGCCTCCTGTCACCTGGAGCCCATGGGGGTGGACGAAACACGGGCCTATATTCAGCATCGGCTGAAAATGGTGGGATCCCAGGACGATCCGACCATTTCCGAAGAAGCCTATCATCTCATTCATTTGCACACCGGTGGCGTGCCACGGCGTATCAATACCCTGTGCAGCCGCCTGCTGCTGTTCGGTTATCTCGAAGATCTGCATCATTTCGACGATGATGTGGTGCTCGAGGTGGTGACCGAACTTGCCGACGAAGGCACCCAGCATTCGGCGACCGAAAAACCCCCCAACCACGAGGCGCTGGCCGCACAGATTCCGGCCACCGTGCAACATGGCGGCGTGCTGGCGCCGCCGGCACCGGTTTCACCAGGCTGGGCCGCGTCAGGCCCTGATTACGGATCCGCCCTGGATTCCCTCGATCGCCGAGTAGCGGCTCTCAAGACCGGGCGGTAACGTGACCGCGCGGCCAACGATCAGGTCGTCGATGTCCATCGACCGGCCTGAACCCCATGATGCCGGTCTTGCGGCTTCAGCCGAGTCACCCCAAAAAATCGTCAATGCCATGTCGGTGGATGTGGAGGAGTATTTCCAGGTCAGCGCCTTTGCGCCGGCGGTCGATCTCAAGGATTGGGACTCCTATGAAAGCCGGGTCGAGCTGTGCATCGGCAGGCTGCTTGATCTGTTTGCCGCCCACGACGCCAAATGTACGTTTTTTACGCTGGGCTGGATCGCCGAGCGGCACAAATCCATGATCCGCAAGATCGTCGATGCCGGTCACGAGCTTGCCAGTCACGGCTATTGCCATCAGCGGGCGACCGACCAGACGCCGGAGCAGTTCCGCGCCGATATCCGCAAGACCAAGGCAATCCTTGAAGATGTAGGGGGGTGCGCCATTGCCGGCTATCGGGCGGCCTCGTTCTCCTTCAATGCGTCAAATTCCTGGGTTCACGACATTCTGGCCGATGAAGGACACAGCTATAGTTCGAGCATCTATCCCGTGCGTCATGACCATTACGGATTGCCGGACGCCCCCCGATTTGCCTACAAGCCTTTGCAGGACAGCGACATCGTTGAATTTCCGCTGACCACCACGCCGCTGTTTGGCCGTAACATACCGAGCGCCGGTGGTGGATATTTCCGGCTGTTTCCCTATGGGCTGTCCCGCTGGGCGGTGCGCCGGGTCAATGAGATCGAACGGCAATCCGCGGTGTTCTATTTCCACCCCTGGGAAATCGATCCCGATCAGCCACGGCCGCCCAAGATCAACCTAAAAACTCGTTTTCGCCATTACGTAAATTTAAACAAAATGGAGGAGAAACTAGGGCGCGCGTTATCCGACTTCACGTGGGATCGGATGGATCGCGTTCTGTTTTCGGCGAATGGGTCAGAGTAGGAATGGACGCCTCCGGGGCGACGGTTACAGTTCATCGTTTAGATAGTTCCGCGGCACAGCGTTGGGACGCGTTTGTGCTGTCCTGCCCCGAGGCGACGTTTTTTCATCGTGCGGGCTGGAAGTCGGTCATCGAATCGGCATTCAACAAGGATTGCTATTTTCTCTATGCCGAGCGCGCCGGCCGGATTTGTGGCGTTCTGCCGCTGGTTCATGTGAAATCCCTCTTGTTCGGAAACAGTCTGGTGTCCACCGGCTTCACCGTCGGTGGGGGACCTGCCGTGACCGATGCCGACGCGCTGGCGGCGCTTGATCGGGAAGCCCAATCCCTTGCCGATGCGCTGGATGTGGATTGCCTGGAATACAGGTCCGAAATTTCCCACCATCCCGAATGGCCGAATAATGCCGATCTCTACGTGGTCTTCCGCAAGCCCATTGGTCCCGATCCCGAGGCCGATATGAAGGCCATTCCCCGTAAACAGCGGGCCATGGTTCGAAAGGGAATCAAGGCCGGTCTGACCAGCGTTATCGATGATGACGTGGATCGGTTGCATCCGGTCTATGCGGAAAGCGTCCGCAATCTCGGCACGCCGGTGTTCTCCAAAAGGTTTTTCGGCGCCCTGATGGATACCTTCGCTCCGGACATCGATATCGTCACGGTGATGCATGACGGCGCGGCGGTGGCCAGTGTGATGAATTTCTATTTTCGCGATCAAGTGCTGCCCTATTACGGCGGCGGAACTTTCAACGCGCGATCGGTGGCGGGTAATGACTTCATGTATTGGGAAGTCATGCGGCGTGCCGGAGAGCGGGGCTTTACGGAATTTGATTTCGGCCGCAGCAAGGCCGGGACCGGGGCCTTTTCGTTCAAGAAAAACTGGGGATTCGAACCCAAGCCGCTGACCTACGAATTCAAGCTGCGGAAACTGGATTCGGTGCCCGAGTTCAATCCGTTAAATCCCAAATACCGGTTCTTTATCGCGGCCTGGAAAAAGCTGCCCCTGCCGGTGGCTGGCCTGATCGGGCCGTATATCGTCCGCAACCTGGGCTGAACGATGTCCGAGCTTCTCTTCCTTGCGCATCGCATACCCTACCCCCCCAACAAGGGCGACAAGATCCGGTCGTGGAATATCCTGAAGTTCCTGGCGGAGCATTACCGGGTTCATCTCGGGTGCTTTATCGACGACCCGGAAGACGAACAACATCGCTCTACCCTCGAAGAAATATGCGAATCCTGTCAGTTCACCCGGCTCAACCCGTCGCTGGCGAAGCTGCGCAGCCTGAGTGGTATGATTTCCGGTTCGCCGCTCACGCTACCCTATTTCTGGGACCGCCAGCTGGCCAGATGGACCGATGCGCTGATACGCGATCGCAAAATCGAGCATGTCTTCGTCTTTTCATCCTCCATGGCTCAATATGCCATGGGCGACGCCGCATCCGGTGCGCGGCGCGTGGTCGACTATGTGGATGTGGATTCCGACAAATGGCGGCAATACGCCGCGGCGAAATCGTGGCCGGCCGGCTGGATTTACGGCCGGGAAAGCCGCCGTCTACTGTCGTTCGAACGGGAAGTCGCGGCGGCCAGCGATGCCAGTCTATTTGTCTCGGAAGCGGAGGCTGATCTGTTCAGGGGGCTTGCACCCGAATCGGCGTCCAAGATCGGGGCCCTGAACAATGGCGTCGATTTCGAATTTTTTGATCCGACCGAGCCCCATGAACGCCCTTTCGACGGGACGGATCCTACCCTGGTGTTCACCGGTGCCATGGATTACTGGGCCAATGTGGATGCCGTCGCCTGGTTCGCTAACGAGGTGTTCCCGGGTATTCGCGCCAAATGCCCAACAGCCCAGTTCTGGATCGTCGGCGCCCGGCCTTCGACGCAGGTCACCGGCCTGACGTCCATACCCGGTGTTCATGTGACCGGCAGTGTGCCCGATATCCGGCCTTACATGGCCCATGCGGACATAATCGTGGCGCCCCTGCGGCTTGCCAGGGGCATTCAGAACAAGGTCCTTGAAGCCATGGCTATGGCGCGGCCAATCATAGCGTCTCCCGAGGCCCTCGAAGGCATCGAAGCGGAAATCGGACGCGACATCATCAGCGCTGACGGTGCCCAGGCCTTCGTTGAACAAACAATTAACCTGCTCGGTCAAACCGGTGCGAATGAGATGGGTGACTGCGCACGGGAGAGGGTGGTCAGCACCTATGGCTGGTCGTCCAATCTGGCTGGTCTTAAGACATTGTTGGAGAACAAGCGGGTAAATTAGCGTTACAGGCTAAGGATTTGACCGTGTCGACACTCTTTCAGCGTAAATCGATTCTTAAGGATCCGGCCCTCGCCGCCATGGGTTTGCTGCCCGTGCGGCACATGTCTGTTGACGGTATTGCAACCGATAGTCCCAGCGCAAAAAGCTGGCGGATGGCGTGGATTTCCCTCGCAATCGGCCTGGTGATCGTGGGGATGCTGTTCTGGTCAACAGCGGCGCAAATGGCGCGGATTTGGACTGATTCCGATACCTTCAACCACGGATTTCTCATATTTCCCATCTGTGGATACCTGATCTGGCTTAAGCGTGAGGCGCTGGCAAACCTGACGCCTGAGCCGAGCTGGTGGGGTGCCGGTGTCATTGCCGTCGCCGGTTTTGGCTGGTTGCTGGGCTATGTGGGCAGCGTGGCCATAGTCCAGCATTTTACTCTGGTATTGCTGGTGCAGGGGCTGTTTCTGGCGATTTTTGGCATGGCCGCCGCCCGGCTGCTGGTTTTTCCGCTGGCCTATATGTTCTTTGCCGTGCCGTTCGGGCTGTTCCTCATCCCGCCGCTTCAGGATCTCACCGCCGAATTCGTGGTGAAGGGGCTGCGGATGATAGACATACCCGTGTTTCTCGACGGCATTTTCATTTCGATCCCAACCGGAAATTTCGAAGTGGCCGAGGCCTGTTCCGGCGTCCGGTTTCTGATCGCCACCATGGCGCTCGGGACCCTGTTTGCGCATCTGACCTACCAAAGCCGCCTGAGACAGGCCGGTTTTGTCGCGCTGTCCTTCGTCGTTCCCATCATTGCCAATGGGTTTCGGGCATTTGGCATTGTGCTGGTCGCGTATCTCAGCAACAACGAGATCGCCGTCGGAGTCGATCATATCGTCTATGGCTGGGTCTTTTTCGCCATTATTACGGTTATCCTGCTGCTGATTGGCATGACGTTTCGCGACGATGATCCAGAAATCGTCACGGTCGATTCCGACGCAGTCCGGGCGGCCCGTGGTCAGACCGGTTCGCGCAATCAGATTGGTATCGTAGGTGCCGTGGCCATCCTGTTGATCGCGGTAAGCCCGGCCTATGCCAGCTATTTGGAGTCGCGCCCGCTTCCGGTTCCGCCACGGGCGCTGCCGGTACCTGGGGTTGGGAATGGGTGGACGATCGGGCAGGCGAATGCGTCGTCCTGGAAGCCGATATTCCCGGCGGCTCATGCCAGGTTACGGCAGAGCTACCGGAAAGGCGAGACACAGGTCGACCTCTTTATCGCCTATTACGCCAGCCAGCGGCAGGACGCTGAACTGATCAGCAACAGCAATCAACTGTCTGACGAGGTTGTGTTGTCTCGCGCTGCGAGCGGCACCCGGAACGTCATGGTGGAAGGATCTGCGATTCCGGTTTACTGGGCCCGCATGCTGGGCCGTGGACAACGCAATCGTGTGGCCTATCGGTGGTACTGGGTCGCCGGGCAGCTTACGTCGAACAAATATTACGCGAAGATATTGCAGGCTGTGGACAAGCTGGTCTCGGGCAAGGACACGAGCGCCGCCATCATCATCAGTACGCCCTATGACGAAAACTGGAAGGATGCCGAAAAATCCCTCCAGGATTTCCTTGGATCGGTTAAACCGATTACCTCGTTGCTTCAGGACGTTTCCCGGAACCGCTGACGCAAAACGGACAGTTTTCGAGACAGGATTACCATGTGCGGAATCGTTGGAATATTTGACAGTCGGGGTACCCATCCCATCGATGAAAACCTGCTGTCGCGGATGAACGACAGCCTTTTCCACAGAGGCCCCGACGGGGAAGGCCTCTTCGTCGATCCAGGGATCGGTTTGGGCCACCGGCGTTTGTCGATTATTGATCTGTCCGGCGGCGCGCAGCCTCTTTTCAACGAAGACCACTCGGTCGTCGTGAGCTACAACGGCGAAATTTACAATTTTCAGGATCTGTCCCGCGACCTGATCAAGCGGGGCCATCAATTCCGCACTCACTGCGATACCGAAGTTATCGTGCATGCGTGGGAAGAGTGGGGCGAAGCCTGCGTTGATCGTTTCCGGGGCATGTTCGCCTTTGCGATCTGGGACAAAAAACAGCAAACCCTGTTTCTCGCTCGGGACAGGCTGGGTATCAAGCCGCTCTACTATGCAGAACGCGGCGATGGCACGGTGCTGTTCGGGTCCGAGCTGAAGGCGCTGCTGTGCGACAATTCGCTGGCCCGAAATCTGGATTCCACGGCCGTTGAAGACTATTTCGCGTTCGGTTATGTGCCGGATCCGAAAACCATTTACCGGAACGTATTCAAGCTCGCGCCGGGTCATGTCCTGGCATGGCGTCGGGGGCAGGCCATGCCACAACCGCGGTGCTATTGGAACCCGAGTTTCGAAATTACCGGAAATCCGCCGGAGGAAGAGATTGTCGAGGAACTGATCCATCGCTTCAGAGATGCGGTGGATTGCCGGTTGGTTTCCGAAGTGCCCCTCGGGGCGTTCCTGTCCGGGGGCGTTGATTCCAGCGGTGTCGTCGCCATGATGGCCGGCCTCAGCGATGATCCGGTCAATACCTGTTCCATTTCATTTGGCGATCCGGCTTTTGACGAATCGTCCCATGCGGCGCTGGTGGCGCAACGTTATGGCACGAACCACCGCGTTGGGCATGTGGAGGCCGACAAATTCGATCTCATAGACCGGGTGGCGCGCCTGTACGATGAACCCTTCGCCGATAGTTCAGCGATGCCGACCTATCGAGTTTGCGAAATTGCCCGGCGTCACGTCACCGTTGCCCTGTCCGGCGACGGCGGCGACGAGGTGTTCGGCGGTTATCGCCGGTACCGCTGGCATTGTTACGAGGAAAAATTGCGCCGTACGGTGCCGCAGGCAATCCGCGGCCCGCTTTTCGGTCTTTTGGGCAGGGCTTACCCCAAGATGGATTGGGCGCCAAAAATGTTCCGCGCAAAATCGACTCTTCAGGCGCTTGCCCGTAATTCCGCCGGTGGATACTTCCATACCGTTTCGGTGGGTTATGATGGTGTTCGCAACCGCATGTTCAGTGACGGCTTCCGATCCGATCTCCAAGGTTATTCCGCGCTCAATGTCATGGAAACGCATATGCGGAATGCGCAGACCGATGACCCGCTCTCGGCCATTCAATATGCAGATATGAAAACCTATTTGCCGGGCGATATCCTGACAAAGGTCGATCGCGCCAGCATGGCCCATTCGCTTGAGGTCCGCGTTCCCTTGCTCGACCACCCGCTGGTCGAATGGGCCGGTACGTTCCCTTCCACCCAGAAACTCAAAGGGATGGAGGGGAAATACGTTCTCAAGAAAGCGCTTGAGCCCTATGTCCCCCACGACGTGATGTATCGCCCCAAAATGGGCTTCGCCATTCCGCTTTCCGAATCCTTCAAGGGTGAACTGCGGGACAAGGTCCAGTCGGCCTTTACGAGCGATATCCTGTTGGATACCGGCTTCTTCGATCCCGCGTATCTACGGACAATTGTTAATGATCATCAATCAGGCGTTCGCGAGCATAGTGCGGTCATCTGGAGTGTCCTGATGTTCGAATCGTTCCTGCGACAGGTGCATGAGGAACGCGACCATCACTGGTCGCCAAAGCCCAACGTCAACATGGCCGCCGCGGGGGAATAATCGCTTAGCTGTATAAGGCTCTAGCGCGAACGGTGGCTGATGCTGAAAATGCCGCAACAGATGCTCAGCAATAAGAAAGCCCCAAGCGTGACCGGGTGAAGCAGGAAATTATTCCCGAAATATTGCAGACTCTTTATGAATTTGATTAGGAGTTTGACGGTTTTTGATTCTTCAAAGGAATTTGAATTTCTAGGGCTGAGACGTCGGCGTTGCTTCGCCTCATAGGACGCCGTGTCATCATAGGCCGAATGGCTCAACGTCAGTGTGGTGCCTGTTTTGAAGTCCATAACCAAGATCTTGTTGGTGACTGGAGACACCAACAAGGCAAAATCCCGCAATCCCAGGAAGTTGACCGTGATAAGGCCATCCGGATCAATAGTTGGATTGACTACGTCGCTGGCCGCATCGATAAAGGCGGCGTCGAGCTGTGTCTCCAGAACAGTACCAATCACAGAAAATCGATCACGCGGATCATTTGGCACGCCACCCCGCGGCGCGGGGCTTCTCGGTTTGTTTACCAGCGCCCCGGCCATATCACGCAACGTCGGACCGGTTTTCCGGTGGGGTGGCGATAGCCTTGCTATCGTGGTACCGCCTTGTGTCTCGTTGGAGGACCCGTCTGAAGGCGCGTAGAGCCCTTGTCCGAGACTGGCCGTGGCGATCAGCTGGCTCAGGCTTCTCGATGTTGGCGCCGGGCGGGCGGCGGACAGGCCTACACTCGCGGCGTTCTCAAAGGAGATGCCGGGAAATTTGTAGCGGGAGAATATGTCAACGTTTTTTGTTAACGCGATGGTGGCTGTGTTCTCCAGCTGGTCGCTAATTGAGTCTGAGTGCGTCGTTTGTACAGCAAAACTGGATGGAAGGTTTTCCGAATTGTCCTGCAACAATGTTGCCATCGACATTCCCGGTAAACCAATCGTTACGCCGGCCGCTAACGCTAGTAGGCGCCTCTTAAACATAAGGCTATGATCTCGCCGATACGCGCCCCCGCACAATCTTTATAAAATATTAATAATTAAAATGCGATTCCTAATTTTAACTATTTTAAAATTTTTTAGTAAATAATAGGCCATTAACCATTTTTATTAACTATATACTTTAATTTTGGACCTCATTTACTGGGGTAATAGTCAGTTTCTGGCGGAATTCACTATTTTTTGACGAACTCAAAATATATTTTCTGCGATCAGCAAGCGGATTTTAGGCGTGTAGCTCAGTGGCAGAGCGCTGTCTTTACATGGCAGAGGTCGGGGGTTCGATCCCTTCTGCGCCTACCAAATTCTCCCATTTCCCAACCGGTTGCCGGGCAGTTTCGCCGGTGCTGGGGCTGTCGGATATTCGCCATTCGATGACCCAGAAAACCGCCTAATTTTCAGTAATCTTAACGATTTTGGACTTTACTGTCTCAGTGCCGAAAGAGGTGTTTCGGCCACTGAGTTTTCGGGTGTGTCCGCATGCGTTCGACGTTTTCATCGCGGCCCAACCTAATGTGGATGAGAGGTAAATGATCCGTCTGTTTCGACATTATGTCCCCGGGTCCCTCCTTCTTCTGGGCATGGTGGAATACCTGCTGTTGATCTTCGTCATGTATACCGCCCTATTTTTCCGGTGGGCGGATGTCAATAGCCTCGCCCAATCCCTCAGCCTCCATCTACCGCAGGCCATAACGTTCGCGACCGTGTTCACCCTGACCATGTTTGCGTTGGGGCTTTACAATAAGGATTACGTTCGCGACATCGGAACGGTCCTGACGCGGATCCTGTTCAGCCTATTCTTCGGTTGCATCGTTCTTGCGTTTTTGTTCTACATTTATCCCGATCTCGCGATCTGGCGGAGCGCCCTGGCGATCGCCCTGGTAGGCAGTTTCGTCTGTTTGATGTTGGTTCGCTGGATCCATCTGAAGTTCGCGGACAGGGAAGCGTTCAAGCGCCGGACGCTGGTTCTGGGTGTTGGCGAGCGGGCGGCGAAGCTGGAGGCGCTCGAACGAAGCAGCCAGGCTCAGAGTTTCACCTGTGTGGGCTTTGTTCCCCTGAGTGACAAAAATTCAAAAATCGAAGAGCGCGTGAATATTTGGGGCAACATGTCTTTGCCTGACCTCGTACGGGAACAGAATATCGAAGAAATCATTGTGGCGATCGACGAGCGCCGCGGCGGTATGCCGGTTAAGGCCCTGCTCGAATGCAAACTCCAAGGTGTCATGGTTACCGATTTTTCGACGTTTTGGGAGCGCGAAAACGGCAAGATGGATCTGGATGCGTTGTATCCCAGCTGGCTGATTTTCTCCGATGGGTTTGTCGGAGGCTGGATGCAGGCCATGGCAAAACGGATCTTCGATGTGGTCGCCAGCGGCACGCTGCTTCTCTTCAGCCTGCCGATCATGGTGTTTGCCGCTCTTGCCATCAAGATGGAAAGCCGAGGACCCATTTTTTACCGGCAGGAGCGCGTCGGTTTGAATGGCGAGACCTTCATGCTGCTCAAGTTTAGAAGCATGCGGACCGACGCGGAAAAAGATGGTGTGCCGCGATGGGCCGACCTCAATGACAGCCGTGTCACCCGGGTCGGATCGTTTATCCGGCAGACACGCATCGATGAAATTCCCCAAATCTTCAATGTCCTCAAGGGGGAAATGAGTTTCATCGGTCCTCGACCTGAACGACCGTTCTTTGTCGACGAATTACGGCAGGTCATTCCCTATTACTTCGAGCGGCATCGTGTGAAACCCGGAATTAGCGGCTGGGCCCAGTTGAATTATCCCTATGGCGCGTCGGTTGAAGATGCCAAGGAGAAATTTCAGTACGACCTCTACTACATCAAAAATTACAGCCTTTTCCTCGATCTGATCGTCCTGGTACAGACCGCCCGCGTCGTGCTTTGGCCCGACGGCGTGCGATGAGGGACCAGGTCATCTTGATTGCGACGGTAATGCCATGACGTTCGCCGATATTGGTTTCATCAGCTATGCGACGTCGGCTTTCGCCTTTCTCGTTCTGATGATGCTGACCTTGGTCAGCTGGCGAAGCGGACCGGTTGGCGCCTGGCTTGTCGCCGCCTGCGCCGCCACCATGGTGTGGTCGTTGGCCGCTGCCTATAATTTTTGGTCGGGGCACGATCTCACGACGCTTGTCGCCGTCCTGGAGATATTGCGAACTGCCGGCTGGATGGCTTTTCTCAGTGCGGTGCTCTTTTTCAGCCCCGTTTCGGGCGGGCTGACAACCCATTGGAGGATCCTGACCGGCAGCGTCGCCTTCATCTGTCTGACCGCTGTATTCTGCGAGATTTCGGGCAAGGAAAACGTTCGCAACTTCCTTCCGGGAGGATTCCCCGATCCAGCACTTTTCACGCGGCTGCTTTTGTCCGTGGCCGGCATCATGCTGGTGGAAAACCTGTTCAGGAACTCGCGGCGCGAACATCGGTGGGGCATAAAGTTTCTGTGTTTCGGTGCCGCAGGAATGTTCGCGTACGACTTCTTTATGTATTCCGATGCTCTGCTTTTCTACCGGGTGAATGACGATCTGGATGCCTCGCGCGGCGTCATCAATGCGCTGATCGTTCCATTGATCGCCTTGTCGGCGCGCCGTAATCCGCAATGGTCGATCGACGTTTTCGTATCGCGCCATGCAATATTTCACTCGGCAACCCTTATCGGCGCTGGCGTTTACCTGCTGTCCATGGCGGCGGTGGGTTTCTATCTTCGCGAATTCGGCGGGGAATTGGGGTCGGTTTTCCAAACCGTGTTCCTGTTCTTTGCCATTATTTGCATGGCACTGGTTGTTTTTTCCGGCGCCTTCCGTGCCCGGCTGAAGGATATCATTAGCCAGAATTTCTTTAGTCACAAATACGATTATCGGGATGAATGGCTTCGGTTTATTTCCACATTCTCGCTGACCGAAGGCGGTCTGAGTCTCCCTCGTCGCGTGATGGAGGGCATTGCCAATATCGTGGAAAGTCCTGAAAGCGCCGTATGGGCGGCTGATGGCGCCGACCGGTTCAATCTCCTTGAAACCTGGAACATGGTTGCGCCAAAGGGCGTTCAATCTACCGATCCGTCCTTTGTCCGCTTTCTGGAAGAAGAACAAACCGTTATCAATCTGAGTGAGCTGGCCAGCGCGCCCGAAACCTACTCGGATGTGGTCGTGCCGGCCTGGATCAGTGATATCCCGCGCGCCTGGCTCATTGTTCCCTTGCTGCATCACGAACGGTTGCACGGATTCCTGTTGCTGGCTCAACCCAGAGCACCGCGGAGCGTGAACCGTGAAGACTATGTGCTGCTTGCCACCGTTGGCCGGCAGGCGGCCAGCTATCTTGCGGAACGCGCCTCGGCGCGCGCGTTGGCCGAAGCCCAGCAGTTTGATGAATTTAATCGTCGATTTGCGTTCGTTCTGCACGATATTAAGAATTTGGTAAGCCAGCTTTCACTGCTCGTTCAGAACGCCGAAAAACATAAAAATAACCCTGCATTTCAAGATGATATGCTGGAAACGGTGGAAGAATCCGTCGATAAAATGAACGCGCTCCTGGTGCGTTTGCATGCCGGCGGCAAAGAAGTGGCCGTTAACGCAATAGTGGTGCTTAAGCCGTTATTACAGAAGATCGTGAACTCTGTTGCAGAGAGAAACCGGAAGTTGACGTTTGAAACCAGCCTGAGCGGCATAGCGGTCGTGGCGGATGAGGAGCGCTTGCGCGCCGTCATCGCGCATCTGATCGACAATGCTCTGGAAGCGACGACCGATGGTGGTCGTGTCGCGGTGCGTCTTCTTGCCCGTGGTGGTGATGCCATCCTGGAGGTGGCGGACAACGGGACGGGGATGGATGAAGAATTCATCCGCAATGAGCTTTTTCGGCCGTTTCGGACCACCAAAGAAGGTGGGTTCGGTATTGGTGTCTATGAGAGCCGGGAATTCGTTCGTGAACTCGGTGGTCGAATGGAAGTAGTCAGCGCGCGCGATCAGGGAACGACCATACGGGTCAGTCTTCCTGCGATGCAAAGTGCGAATGATGCTGACATAGGGTTGCGAGGCATTGAGGTGCTATGAGTCAGGAAAAGCGGAAGCTCCTAGTCGTCGATGACGATACCGGTATCCAGCGCCAATTGCGCTGGAGCTTCGAAGGCTATGACGTAGAGGTCGCCGGCGATCGCGAGGAAGCCCTCGTTCGTTTTCGGGCCGAGATGCCGGCGGTATGTACCGTCGATCTGGGTCTGCCGCCTGACCCCGACAGCCCGAACGAAGGATTCCTGATCGTCGAGGAAATGTTAAAGCTCGCGCCGGAGACCAAAATTATCGTTGTAACCGGTCAGGATGACCACAAGTACGCGATCGAGGCGATCGGCAAGGGCGCTTATGATTTCTACCACAAGCCAATCGACTCTGCCGAATTGGCGATGATTATCGATCGGGCCTATTACGTTTATGAGCTCGAAGAGGAAAATCGCCGATTGCAGCAGGGCCGCAGTACTACTCCGCTTTCCGGTGTCGTTACCTCGTCCAATGAAATGATCAAGGTCTGCCGGTTTATCGAAAAAGTGGCGCCCAACGATGTGACAGTCCTTTTGCTCGGTGAAAGCGGTACCGGTAAGGAATTGTTGGCGAAGGCGGTGCACGAACTGAGCAACCGGTCTGCTAAACCCTTCGCCGCGATCAATTGCGCGGCGATTCCGGAAACCCTGCTCGAGAGCGAGCTCTTTGGCCATGAGAAAGGCGCCTTTACCGGTGCGGTAAAGCAGACCAAAGGCAAGATCGAGATGGCTGACGGAGGCACGCTCTTCCTTGATGAAATCGGCGATGTCCCGTTGCCGCTGCAGGTGAAACTGCTTCGTTTCCTGCAGGAACGTGTCATTGAACGGATTGGCGGGCGGCAGCAGATCTCGGTCGATGTCCGGATCGTGTGTGCGACCAATCAGAACCTGGAAGAATTGATGGCGGTCGGTCAATTCCGCGAGGATCTATTTTATCGTCTCAGTGAAATTGTCGTCGATATCCCGCCGCTTCGTGACCGGGCGGGGGATCCCGAAGTCCTCGCCCATGCGTTCCTTGCCAAGTTCAACGCGGAGCAGGGACGCAACGTTAGAGGATTCAGTGCCGCCTCCCTGACGGCTCTTGCGGAGCATGAGTGGCCGGGCAACGTTCGGGAACTTGAAAACCGAATTAAACGGTCGGTGATTATGAGCGATGGCAAACGCATTACGCCTGTCGATCTGGACCTCGCCGAACCGGAATTCATTCCCGAAGTTTTAAATCTCGCCCAGGCACGGGAAGAGGCCGAACGACGGGAAATCCCGCGGGCTCTGTCCCGGGTCGAGGGAAACATTACGCGAGCGGCGAAGCTCCTGGGCGTCAGTCGTCCTACGCTTTACGACCTCTTGCGGCACCACGACATAAAAGTGGATTGAACGGGTGATCAACCGGCTAAAGAATTCAGCCTTTTCGCGGCTGGCAGGAGCAGAAAATATGAGTGAGTGTTTTCGCAAACAAATTGCCGCAACGATCGCGATTGCGGGTATTTGCGTGATGATTTTCGGGCTGTCAGCGCCGGTTGAGGCGGCGAGAGGTGACAAGGCGGCGGCGGAGGAATTTCTCCAGGACGCCAAAAAATATCTCAAGGACGGCGACTCCAATGCCGCCGTCATTCAGCTCAAAAACGCGCTTCAGAAAGATCGTAATAATGTCGGCGCTCGGATGCTGCTGGGTGACATTTATCTGCGTGTGGGTAATGGGCCCGCGGCGGAAAAAGAGCTTAAAGCCGCTCAGCGTCGGGGTGCGGACGGGATAAATCTGAAGATTCAAATTGCCCGCTCCTATATTCTGCAGGGCAAGTTTACCGATGTTCTGGACGAGTTGAGGGACAACGTCACGGATCCGACCATCCGGGCCGATATTCTTTATGTTCGGGGCAGCGCCTATCTCGGATTGGGCAAGCGCCAGGAAGCGCTGGATTCCTTTGATGAGGGCGAAAAGCTCAATCCGAAGGACATCCGATCAAAAATCGGGCTTGCGAAAGTACAGGTTGGTATGGGAAATCTCCCTGCCGCCGAGGCAAAGATCGACGAGGCCTTAAGGGTCAATCCGGAATCCGTCGAGGCCCTTGTCCTCAAGGGTGAATTGAGCCGGTTGAAGCGGGATCTTGCCGGCGCCGTTGCGGCCTTTGATCAGGCTCTAAAGGTCGACAAGAGCAATATCTCGGCTTTGCTTGGCCGGGCCGCCGCCCTCATCGATCTGAACAAGGATGATCAGGCGCAGGCCGATCTTGAGATGGTGTATAGCCGTATTCCCAAGCAGCCGCTGGCGGCTTACCTGTCGGCGCTCATTCTTGCCAAGAAAAAAGATTTTGCCGGCGCTCAGGAAGTCATGCAGCAGGTGTCGCCGGCGCTCGACAATCACATGCCGAGCGTATTTCTGAGTGGTGCTGTCAATTATGCCCTGGATCAGCTGGAACAGGCTGCAGACCGGCTGTCCCGTTATGTGTCGGCGGTACCGGGCAACGTCCGGGCCCGGAAACTTCTGGGGGCTACACTGGTACGCAAAAACGATATGACCGGTGCCATAGACGTACTCAAACCGCTCGTCGATTCCCATGCGGCCGACGCCCAGGTGCTCGCGCTTCTTGGCAGCGCCTATATGCGAACAGGCAAATTCGCGGAAGGCTCGGAGCTATTCGAAAAGGCGGTCCAGGCCGCGCCGAATGTTTCCTCCATCAGAACACAGCTGGCGCTCAGCAGGCTGGTGCAGGGATCAGCAGATCAGGCCGTGGGCGATCTGGAAGCCGCCGTCGATCTCGACCCTGAAGCGAGACAGGCCTCCATATTGCTGACCCTGGTGCATCTGCGGAAAGGCCAGTTCGACGAAGCGCTGGCCTCGGCCGAACGCCTTCATAAGACGATGCCGGAAAACCCCATGGCTCAGAATCTGATTGGGGCGGCCTATCTCGGTAAAAAGGATCTGGCAAAAGCCCGTGAGACCTTCGAGGCTGCATTGAAGACCAAGGCGGATTTTCACCCCGCACGCATGAACCTGGCGCAACTGGACGTGCGCGAGGGCAAAATCGATAAGGCAATTAAGCACTACGAGACCATCATCGGCGAAAATCCGAAACATGTTGGTGCCCTTCTGGCCATGGCCGACGTGGCCATTCGGCAAAAGCGGACAAAAGACGTCGTTGGTTGGCTGAAAAAGGCGAGCAACGCCGATGGCAAGTCCATCGTCCCGAAACTTCGCCTGGTGCAGTACTATAGCGGCCAACGGGATTTCCAGCGGGCGATTGCCGTTGCCCGGGAACTGGACACCAAGGTGCCCAATAATCCGCAGGTGCTGGAAGCTCTGGGCCGGACCGAAATCGCCATCGGCGATCCGGCGGCGGCCGTGGCCACATTCAGGCGCCTGGCGACTGTGGCGGCTAAATCATCGAGGGCGCACCATCTTCTCGGCGGTGCTCTGGTGGCGGCCAATGACTTGCTGGGAGCACGGACCAGTTTTCGGGAGGCGATCTCCCTAAATCCCGACTTTGTGCCGGCTATTATGGCGTTGGTTGAGCTGGAATCCCGCGAGGGGAAAGTCGAAGAAGCCCTGAAACTGGCAGTGCAAATCGAGGAAAAACAGCCCAAATCACCGATAGGCCCCATGTTGATTGGCGATGTCCAATTGCGGGCGGGCAAATTCGACCAGGCAATCGTCTCATATAAAAGCGCGATCGAGCTTGAGGACACCGGTACTCTTGCCATACGACTGTTCAATGCACGGCGTCGGGTAGGGCAAACGAAGGATGCGCTGGTCAAACTGCAGGCATGGGTCGATACCAAGGACAACGTCCCGGTCCGCCATGTCCTGGCCAGCAGTTATATCAGTGTTGGTCAATATGACGACGCCATTCGGGAATCCGAAAAACTTCTGCAAGCAGACGGTAACAATCCGGTTCTTTTGAACAATCTGGCCTGGCTCTATGATCAGAAAAATGACAATCGGGCCGTGGAGCTCGCGGAGCGCGCTCTATCGAGAGCGCCCAAGACACCTGAAATCATGGATACCGCTGGCTGGATTCTGGTGCGCAAGGGTGATGTAAATCGAGGACTGGAACTGCTGCAGCGGGCCCACCAAGCCTCTCCCAAGCAAGGCGACATAGCCTATCACCTAGCGTTCGCTCTTCATAAAACCGGCAAATCCCAGGAAGCGAAACGGGCCCTACAACGGATATTGCGGGCAAGGGTCAAGTTCTCTGAACTGGAGAATGCCCGTAAGTTGCTGAAGCAGATCGGCGGCTGACGCGGTATTCGCTTTAGGTAATACATAGCAGTCTTCTTCTCCGCCCCCGGATTTAGCTGGAGACTGCTCTATAGGGCTCTAGCTGATTTTAGCGGCACCATAGCCATCGGCTGGGTGACCGGTCCCCGCAGGGTTCTCGTCGGAACGCTCGCCGGCCACCAATGATTTGATTTCCAAGGGTGTTGCCGCGCGACCGCCAATGTCGCCGAAGAAAAAGTCGAAATAGCGCTCGAACTTATCGAGAAAGTCACTCAGATCCGCCTCGCTCTGGACATAGGGCGTATTGCCCGGCGCCAGAGACGGGCTGTGATAGGTGAAGCTGAAGACCCGCTGGCCGGCGGCCAGCAACGTGCGGGTGAGCCTGCAATGCTCGTCCGACTTGATGCCTTCCGGCGTCAGAACGATACGCTCGAACAGGCCGGCGCGTGAAAAAATCCCCGGTAAATGCAGTATCATTCCGGCTTGTGAGCGCAGCAGGCTGTGCATCGCCGGCCCGGCCGACCGTAAGGCGCCGACAAATCCCACGGTCATGGGAATTTCCAGTAATCGCCGGTTATCGCCGAACCAATAAGGCGTTGATCCGCAGTTGGAGAAATTCGGTCCGTCATCGGCACTCAGATCGGACCATGAAAGAACACTGGTGTCGATCTCGTAGCCAAGCTCGTCGAGGATCGCGGCGGTATTGAACCCCGCGCCATAGCGCCCCGCCTTATAGACCACCGGCCGCTGGCCGAAGTTTTGCTCGATGGTGTCGGTCAGGCAGCGGAGCTTCTCGCGCTCGAGCGCCGCCGGCAGGTTCCCGGGGTAGGAATTGATGTTGCAGACGATTTCGTCGAACGGCGGATTAACCCACGGGTGGAGATGGGCGCCGATAGTGCATTTGCCGTCGGCCAGCAGCTCGCGCAGGGGCTCCACCCCGTCTGCCTGGCTCACAACCGGGTAATCGGCCACATAGACGGGCTTGATGCCGTATTTATCAAAGATACGGTGCGCCCGCTCCTGGGCCCGTATGGAGACGACACCGGTATTCTCGCTGGCCAGGGGCTGGGACCAGTCGAATTCCTCTTCGGTGTCCACGAGCACCATGAGGGTGGGCACGTCGTCCGTTGGCTTGGTCGGTGTCCAGTTAACGGGATTCAGCATTTGATAACGTCGTGTTAAGCGGGATCGGTGCAGATTAGGGCCATAGCCTTAAGCGATTGTAATCAAGCCGACGGTAGTGAAACGCCATGGATGACGGGGCAGCAACATTGAGCGACAGGGCGCTGGTTCCTGGCCCTGGCCGGGAGGCGCCTCATCTGCTGCATATTTTTCCCTCATACGGGCATGGCGGGGTGCCGATCCGTATCGCGACGGTGATCAATCATTTTGGTCCTCGCTACCGCCACACGATCTTTGCCCTTGATGGCAATGATGCAGCCCGTAGCCGGCTCGATCCCTCATTGAGCGTGGTCGTAACTGACCCCGCCATCGACAAGCGGCGGCCCCTGATATCACTCTTCCGCATCAGAAATGTCCTTGCCCGGCAGGGTCCCGATCTTTTGCTTACCTATAACTGGGGGGCGGTGGAGTGGGCGCTGGTCAACCGGCTGGCCGGCATCTCGCCGCACATTCACTTCGAAAGCGGCTTCGGCCCCGAAGAGGCCGATAGCCAGATTGCCCGGCGGGTGCAGGCCCGGCGCATCGCCCTGGCCAAAGTGCGGGCGCTCGTGGTGCCGTCCCAGACGCTCGTCTCCATTGCCAATGATATCTGGCGATTGGACCCGGCGCGTATTCGTTATATCCCCAACGGGGTCGATTGCACGCTCTATGATACAGATGGCGACGAGGCGGCGGTGCCGGGATTTTCCCGTCGGGAAGACGAGGTGATCGTCGGAACGGTTGCCCCCCTGCGGGCGGAAAAAAATCTTCAGCGTCTGCTGCGCGTCTTCGCGAAAGTTGCCGGCGATCATGCCGTGCGTCTGCTGATCGCCGGCGACGGTGCGGAGCGGTCGGGTCTGGAAGCGGCGGCCCGCGATCTCGGTATCGCGGATCGCGTGATTTTTGCCGGCCATGTGGAGCAGCCGGAGAAGGTTTATCCGCTGATGGATATCTTCGCCATATCATCCGATACCGAACAGATGCCGAATACACTTATTCAGGCGATGGCAGCGTCGCGCGCTGTCGCCGGCGTTGATGTTGGCGATGTGAAAGCCAATCTCTCGCCCGAGAACCGGACGGAAATCGTGGCTAAATCCGATGAAGAGGCCTTCGCCGCCAGGCTCGGCCGACTGATTGCCGACGCCGAATTTCGGCACTCGCTTGCGGCGGCCAATCGCCGCCATGTGGTCGAGCATTACAGCGCCGAGCGAATGTTCACAGAGTATGGCAAGGTATTCGACCAAGCACTGAGCCTTGGTTCCGGATCATAGGCGGCATTTCCGTGTCCCAAAGCATCCTCACATACAGCTCGCTTTATCCGAGCAACGCGCAGCCCCAGCACGGCGTGTTCGTGGAAAACCGTTTGCGCCGCATTGTCACGCTGGGCGGGGTGGACGCCCGTGTTGTCGCGCCGGTGCCATGGTTTCCTTTTGCCGGTAAACGTCTTGGGCGCTACGGCGCCTACGCCGGGATTTCCCCTGCCGAATCACGTTACGGCATCCCCATCGACCATCCGCGTTATCCGGTCATCCCTAAAATCGGCATGTCCATTGCCCCCTGGCTCATGTATCGCGCGACCAGGGCCATGATGACCCAGCTCCGGGACGATGCCATCGGATTCGATGTGATAGATGCCCATTATTTCTATCCCGACGGGGTGGCCGCCGCGATGCTGGGTCAGACTCTGGGCCGCCCGGTGGTGATTTCCGCCCGCGGGACGGACGTAAATCTAATTTCCAATTTCGCCGCCCCCCGCCGCCAGTTTCTGCAGGCCGCGGAGTTTGCTCACGCCATCATCGCTGTGTCCGATGCGCTCAGACGGCGTATGATTGATATTGGTATTGCGGCCGAGAAAATTATTGTGCTGCGCAATGGCGTGGATGCGGCGCTGTTTGCACCCCTCGACCGGCAGAGAGTCCGGAGAGATCTGGGGATCACGCGGCAGACCATGGTGGCGGTGGGCAATGTGCTGGAATCCAAAGGGCAGGACATTGCAATCCGGTCGCTGACTCATCTGGATGATACGGAATTGCTTATCGTCGGGACCGGGTCCGACGAGAAAAAATTCGCTGGCCTCGCCGAGTCGCTGGGGGTGGCGAACCGGGTGCGCTTTGTCGGGCGGGTCCCGCACGAGGAGCTGGCCCGCTATTTCAACGCAGCCGACGTATCGGTCCTGGCCTCCATGCGGGAGGGCTGGCCCAACGTGCTGCTGGAATCCCTGGCCTGCGGAACACCGGTGGTGGCGAGCAACGTGGGCGGTGTTCCTGAAATCATCACAACGCCAAATGTTGGCCGGATCATGAAAAAACGCACACCTGAGGCACTGGCGGACGCGGTCAGGGATCTGAGATCACAGCAACCGGACAGGACGGCGATCCGGTTTTTTGCCGAGGGATTCGGCTGGGAAGAAACCGCCCGCGCCCAGGCCGCGCTTTATGCCGAGGTCGCCGCCGCGGCGACACCGCCGGTCGGATCACCGGCCACCAGACGCTCATATACCGGCGCATAACGCGCAACGCTGTTACGCCAGGAGCGCTCCTGCTCGACGAAATGACGTCCTGCGGCGATCTGGCCAGGCCAGTCATAGCGGCTGTCCAGAACACGAAGCACTGTGGCGGCCAGATCGTCGATATCGCCGGCGGCAAACAGATTGCCGGTCTCGCCGTCGCGGATGAGTTCCCGGTGGCCGCCCACATCGGAGGCGACGATAACTTTATTCAACGCCATGGCTTCGAGAGGCTTTAGAGGGGTCACCAGGTCGGTCAGCCGTATGGGAATGCGCGGATATACCAGCACGTCCACCAGGTCGTAATATTTCTGCACCTCGGCGTGAGGCACCCGACCGGTAAAGATGATTTTGTCAGCAAGGCCCATTTGGGTGGCGGTCTGTCTCAACCGCTCATCCTCGGGGCCGCCGCCGACCAGCAACAGCCGGACGTCTTCATTGGCGGCGAGGATCTTCGGCATGGCCTGTAAGGCATGATGTAGGCCTTCGTAGGAATAGAACGAGCCGAGAAAGCCCAGAACCGTTTTACCCGTCAGGCCCAGCGAGTGGGCAAGAGTGGGGTCTCCCGGCGCGCCGCCGCTGAATTCGTCCACATTGACCGCGTTGGGGATCACGGTAACCCGGTCTTCCGGGATCCCACGGGCGACAATATCGCCGCGCAGCCCCTCACAGATTGTCGTGACCGCCGATGCCCGTCTCAGAGCCCAGCTTTCCAGTGCCCGGGTCAGCTGATAACGGGGGCCCCCTTCGGAGCTGGTGCCGTGGCTGGCCGCGGCGTCTTCCCAGAAGGCACGAACCTCGTAGACCACCGGGATTCCCAGTTTGCGCCCCACCCGCAGCGCCGGGATGGCGTTTAGAACCGGCGAATGGGCATGCAGGATATCGGGACGGATCTCGGGTGCGACCTGTGCCAGGCGGCTTGCCGTCGCGTTGATGAGGGCCAGTTCCCGCAGGACCGGCAGCTTGGCGCCCGGCCCCTCAATGGGCGGCGTGCGGTAAAACGACCAGCCATCCACCTCCTCCTGCGCCACAAAGGGCCGCGTGTGCTTGGGTGACGTCAGATGGAAGGTTTCCCACCCCAGAGCCCGCTGCTGCTGCAGGATCGACAGGGTGCGGAAGGTATAGCCGCTTTGAAGGGGAATCGAATGATCCAGGATGTGGAGAATTCGCATTCAGGAAAACCGGTCTCTGGCAGGGTGATCGTTATGCACGCTTATATGTCGTACAAACAGTTAACCAATTCATTAATCCCCGCGGTCGCGCACATTCTCCGGAGGGCGGGAAGGCTGGTAGTTCATACCATTTGATATTGTTTTGCCATCAACAAGTGGTAATACTGGTTGTCGAACCGATCTTTTGGAGGATAGCGTTGGATCGTTTTTGACAGTTGGTTTTATTAACCGGAGCCGGGACCGTTATGAAAAGTGATTTAGGGCCCCGCCGGATAGGGAGGAACTTTATGTTTACTTTACGCAATGCATTGGCAGTGTCCGCGGTTGGCGCGTTCGCTTTTGTCGCTGCAATTTGGGCAGTGCCGTCCGCGACGTTGGCGGCGGATCTGAAGCTCGCTCATTTTACATCGCCAAAACATCCCATGGACCGCCTGTTCATGCGGCCCTGGACAAAGAGAGTCCAGACGATGTCTGCCGGCTCTTTGAACATTAAAATCTTTCCCGGTGGGAAGCTCGGAAAGGGCCCGCGCGCGCAGTATAAACGCGCCATCGATGGTGTGGCCGACATGACATTCGGTTTGCAGGGCTACACCTCAAAGATCTTCAAGCGGACGACAATGGTGGAACTTCCCGCTCTCGCCTCCAGTTCCGGCGAATTGGTGCGCAAATTCTGGAAGGTCTATCGCACGCACATGTCGCCGGAATACAAGAAGGTGAAAGTGCTGGCCGTCTGGGTAGGTGAAGCGCCGGTCTTTATGACCCGCAACAAGCCCATCAAGACCCTCGATGACATCAAGGGGCTCAAAATCAGGACCCCGTCGGCCAATCAGTCCCGCTGGCTCAAGGCTCTTGGCGCGACACCGGTCTCGTTTCCGGTGACCCAGATGTATCGTGCCCTGGAGACCGGCCGCGTCGATGCGCTGCTGGTTCCGCCCAGCGTCATTCGCAGCTTCAAGATCGGTGAAGTCGCCAAATATTTCACCACCGGTCTCGGTGGCGCCTTTGGCCGGTCGCCTTTCTTTGTGGTGATGAACAAGAAATCCTGGAAGAATCTCGATTCCAGCCACAAGATCATCATCGACCGGACCACCGGTGCGGAATGGAGCGCCAAGGCTACGGCTATCTATGAAAAGGCCGGCGCCGGCGGGCTCAAGAGCGTCTCCGGTACCGGCAAGCATCAGATCCTGTCTTTCTCCGATGCGGACAAGGCAAAGATGAAGGCTATTCTGATCAAGGCCCGTGGCAAATATGTGGAAGAGCTCGAGAAGCAAGGTATTCCGGCCAAGGCGATTATCGCGGCCATGGGTTCGTCTTCCTGATTATCCGTGGAGGACATTTCCAAGCCCCTTGAGTCCCTCATAGGACGGAGCGTGCGTTTCCTCGCCATTATCGGCGGGGCAACGCTGCTCTGTCTTATGCTACTCACCGTCTATGCAGTAATTATGCGGTACGTGTTCAATGCCCCGGTGCTATGGGCATTGGATTATGGTCGTGTCGGCCTCGTCATCGTTACCTTCGCGGGTCTTGCCCATTGCGGCTGGACAGGTGGCCACATCGCGGTGGATTTTGTCGGTAGTTTCGCACCACCTGCGGCGCTTCGTGTTTCCGATACTTTTATCCGTCTCATTTGCGCTGTTCTTATCGGCCTTATGGCCTGGCAGGGGTTTGAGCAGGGTCTTGATGCGTTGGAAATGGGCGAAGGGACAAATGAGGTCGAGATTCCCCTATTTCCCTTTTTTCTCGTCGTTGCCGTCGGCTGCGCCAGCTATTCCATCGTGCTGGTTGCCCAGGCATTACGCGCGGCGCGCGGCGTTCCCATGGATGATCCCACCGGTTTATGACCCCAGTCACCATTGGTTTAATCGGGCTTGGCGCCCTGTTCCTGCTGCTGGCTTTGCGGATGCCGGTCGGTATTGCCATGGCCGTGGTCGGGACGGTCGGTTTTGGTGTCCTCAATAGCTGGACCGCCACTCTGGCTCAGCTTGGCCGCGAACCGTTTGTGTTTGGCTCGTCCTACGAACTGATCGTAATCCCGCTATTCATCCTTATGGGCAATCTGGCCAGTATTTCAGGCATGAGCCGCGACCTCTATCAGGCGGCCTATGCCTGGTTCGGCCATTGGCGGGGTGGGCTGGCGTCGGCGACTATCGCCGCCTGCGCCGGGTTTGCCGCGGTGTCGGGCTCGTCCGTTGCCGCCGCCATCACCATGGGCCGTGTCGCCCTGCCAGAGATGCGGCGATACAATTATGACCCCAAGCTTGCGACCGGTTGTATCGCCGCCGGCGGCACGTTGGGCATCCTGATCCCGCCCAGCACCGGGTTCGTGGTCTATGCCATCCTCACGGAGGAATCCATCGGCCGGCTGTTTCTGGCCGGATTTTTCCCCGGTCTGTTGCTGACCGCCCTCTTTATGCTGTCGATCTATATACAGACAAGGCTCAATCCGGAGCTTGGCCCGCCCGGCCCCAAGCTGCCGCTGATCGAGCGCTTTAAGGCCTTGAGACAGGCCCTCGTCATGGTGGCGATCGTCGTCATCACCATCGGCGGTATCTATGTGGGCGCCTTTAGCCCCACTGAGGCCGCCGGTATAGGGGCCTTCCTGGCCCTTCTACTTGCCTTCTGGCGCCGCCGAGTTACCGGTACCGCCATGATAGACGTCATGCTGCAGACAATCCGCACCACGTCCCTGGCGTTTCTGATCATCGTCGGCGCGCACCTTTTCAGCCCCTTCATTGCGCTGACGGAGATTCCCGAGAATTTGGCAGCCCATCTAACCGATGGCAGCTTCTCGAAGCTTACCGTGCTGGTGCTGATTCTGATCACTTACATTGTTCTCGGAACCTTTCTCGAAGGGTTCGCCATGCTGGTCCTGACCCTGCCCATCGTGTATCCGCTGATTCTGGCGTTGGGATATGATCCCATCTGGTTCGGGGTGGTCATGGTGATTACGCTCGAAATGGGATTGATCAGTCCACCTGTCGGGGTCAATGTGTTCGTCGTGAAAGGGATCGCGCCCGATGTCCCGCTGAGTCAGATTTTTATCGGTATCCTGCCCTTCTGGATCGCCATGGGAGTGTGCCTGGCACTGCTGGTCGCGTTCCCCGGTATCGCACTATTCCTGCCCAATACCATGTTCAGTTAGGGGGTGGCTCGATGAAGATTTTCTCCCAACGCAAGCGTGCGCCACATCTCGGCAAGTATCCCATGGAGAAGATCAAGCGGGTGCCCAAGACCACAACCTACATATCAGACGATGTGCCGCGGGTTCCCAAGCGCGCCAATTTCTTCAACCGCGCCATGCTGGGGGACCTCGGCGCCAAGGCCAAACGTGAACGGCCGCGCTTCGTCAACAAGATCCCGTTCGCCCGCGCCATGGGCAAGATCTGCGGTAAGCATCTGCCCCTGCATAGCGGCGAGGCGCAGGACACTCAGGCGCCATTGCCCGATGATCTGACCGAACGGTCCGAGCATTTCAAATCCCTGTGTTATTTCCTGAATGCCGATGTGGTGGGCACCTGCGAGGTGCCGGACCATGCCTGGTATTCCCATGACGAGCAGGGCAAGGAGATCGAGCCCTATCACAAATATGCCATCGTCGTTCTGGTGGATCAGGGGTTCGAGACCCTCGACGCCGCTTCTGGCGACGACTGGATCAGCAACGCCCAGAGCTTCCGCGGCTATATGTGGGGATCCAACATTGCCTGCACGGTGGCCGATTATATCCGCCAGATGGGTTATTCCGCCCGGGCACATACCAATTTCGACAGCGATGTGCTGCATATCCCGCTGGTCATGCTGGCCGGTCTGGGGGAGCTTAGCCGCATCGGTGAGGTGGTGCTGAATCCCTTCATAGGTCCCCGTTTTAAATCCACGGTGATCACTACCGACATGCCGCTGGCGCCGGACCAGCCCATCGATTTTGGTCTCCAGGATTTCTGCTCCAAATGCATGAAGTGCGCTGTTGAATGTCCGGCCAATGCCATCCCGTTCGGCGACAAGGTGATGTTCAACGGCTATGAGATGTGGAAGCCCGACGTGGCCAAATGCGTCTCCTACCGGGTAACCAATTCCAAGGGCGGCGGCTGCGGGCGCTGCATGAAGATGTGCCCCTTCAATAAGGAAGGACTGCTGGCGCACCGTCTCGCGCTGTGGGCTGCCATCAAGATCCCCCTCATTCGTGGGCTTCTCGCCCGCATGGATGACTGGTTTGGCTACGGCAAACGCAACGAGGCGAAAAAATGGTGGTGGGATCTGGAGATTGTCGACAAGAAGGTCACCGTCCCCGAGGCGGTCAACAAACGGGATCTGGTCAAAGGCGCCACGGCGCCCGCGGAACAGCGGCTCGGACTTTATCCGGCTGACACAATTCCTCCCGCTGACCGCAAGGAAGCCGACCCGGTGGACCGCAAGGAGGGCATGAAACGCTACGCGCAGGCGCGGCAGGAAAACGCGGATCGTATCGCGCGTGAAAAGGCGCCGGAAAGCGTAGACCTGAAATGAATATCTTCTCGCGCCGCAGCCGGCCCATGCATATGGGCAAGTTTCCCATGGAGAAGATCCGCCGGGTCGACAAGCCGACCACCTATATCTCGGACGATGTCAAACGGGTGCCCATGCGGGCCAATTTCTTTACCCGTGCCGCTATGGGGGATCTCGGCAAGAAGGCGCAGCATGAGCGCAAATTCCGCTTCGCCAAGACGCCGCTCAGCATGGCCTTGCGCAATATGTCCAAATCCCATGACGACATCCACGACGGACCGGTGGCCGACGAAAAGGCGCCCATTTCAAGCGATCCGAAGGAAATCACCGAGCACATCAAATCCATGTGCCATTTCCTCGACGTGGACATGGTGGGGATCTGCGAGGTGCCGGATTATGCGTGGTATTCCCATGATCTCGACGGCAACGAGATAACGCCCTACCACAAATACGCCATTGTGCTGGTGTTCGATCAGGGGTTCGAGACCCTGGATGCCGCCTCAGGCGATGACTGGATCAGCAATGCGCAGAGCCAGCGCGCTTATCTGATCGGCTCCACCGTTTCCTGTGTGGTGGCCGATTATATCCGCCAGCTCGGCTGGCCGGCCCGCGCCCAGACCGCCACCAAATCCGATGTGCTGCATCTGCCGCTGACCCTGTTGTCCGGTATGGGTGAGCTCAGCCGCATCGGCGAACTGGTGCTCAACCCGTTCTTGGGGCCGCGCTTCAAGACCAGCGTGATCACCACCGATCTGCCGCTGGAGATCGACAAGCCCATCGATTTCGGGCTTCAGGATTTCTGCAACAAATGCATGAAATGCGCCAATGAGTGCCCGTGCAACGCCATCTCGTTCGGCGACAAGATTATGTATAACGGCTACGAAATGTGGAAGCCGGACGTGGAAAAATGCACCCTCTACCGCGTGACCAATCAAAAAGGCGCATCGTGCGGCCGCTGCATGAAGATGTGCCCCTTCAATAAAGAAGGGCTGTTCACCCACCGCATCGCCCTGTGGCTGGCCATCAAGGTGCCAGCGTTGCGGGGGCTTCTCGCCCGCGCCGACGACTGGTTCGAATACGGCAAGCGGATGGTCAAAAACAAATGGTGGTGGGATCACGAAAATATCGATGGTGAATACGTGATCGCCAAGGCGGCCAATGAGCGGGATCTCAAGAAGGATTTGAAGCCGCGTGGCGAGGACCGCTACGCCGTCTTCCCGCCCGACACCATGCCGCCACCGGGGACCAGGGAGCCGTTCCCCATCGACCGGCCGGCTGGCGTCAAAGCGCGCGCCGAAGCGGAAAAGGCGCCGCAGGATCGCCGGTAATCCGGCCCTCTATTTGATTGTTTATGGTGTGGGTCAATAAGCTGTACGGAATCGGCACAAAAGAAAACGGCGGCCGGATTACCGGGCCGCCGCCTCTTGAGGTTTTCGTGATCGATTAAATCACCGGCGCCAGCAACCACAGTGGCGCCCCCAGCTTGCCGGTTACTGTGGCAACGATTTTTCCAAACTGGTCAATGCCGAGAGTGAATTGTTGAGGAGAGGTTTTTCAATTCTCGGTGGGACCTCGATTCCGCCTCTACCGAAGACCCGCTGAAAGTCCTGCGACTGTTTCCTCAGGCTCGCGCCGGCTTTCTTCAAAGTCAATTTTACACGCGTTGAGAGTTTGGCCTTTCCGCTATCGACATAGCGGATGACGTTGTTGGCCAGGGCCAACAGCGCGCCATTTACTTTGGCGTGCATGCCTACCGCCTTCGCATATTGGGGTGTGGGATTGCCGCGGCGGTCCCAGGCGACGCGCTTTACCGCGACCATCTTCGACTTCAATTGGGTTGCAGTCTGTTTTTGAGGCGTACTACCGGCAGCGTAAAGTTCACCCGAAAGCAACAAAACGCCGATAATGCTGAGTGTCGTGATCAGTGTTTTCATGGTCTGGTCTCCTGTTTATGCCCACGAAGGGCGCCTGACCCCATTAAATGTAATTTATGGTGCCTTCACTTGGAGCCTGGTGATAAGCACGGTTTTAGCGACTGCTTGCTGACTTGTTACAAAGATTGCGCCAAATGCGTATGCGCAACAATACCGGCTTTACGGTACCGCAAACGCGGTATATGGCCTGATTACCGGGGCAAATCGGTGGTATGGCTTGCCTGTCCCGTGCCTCTGGACCATTATCAGGCAGGAATTTGTATCGGCGGTTAGCCGGGTAAGGAGAACGAAATGGCGGAAACGCTCGGACTGCACGAAAAGCCGGAAACCACCCCGGAACGCGCGGAATTTTATGCCAAGATCGATCCGCTGTCGCTGGCGCCCCTGTGGGACCGCCTGTCGGATCTGGTGACCCGCGAACCCCACGTGAAGGCAAAGCCCCATGTCTGGAAATATGACGACGACGTGCGGCCGCTTCTCATGGCCACCGCCGATCTGATCACCGCCGAAGAGGCCGAGCGCCGGGTGCTGGTTCTGGAAAATCCCGGTCTCAAAGGCATGACAGCGGCCTCAGATGCCCTGTTTG